>QHZO01000319.1:7880-9457 GCA_003224695.1 Acidobacteriota bacterium | reverse complement strand
GCGGCTGGCCAGTTGTTCGTCCACACGCCGCGTGGCCTCATTGACGGCCGCGCGGATAAGGTCCTGCAACATTTCGGCGTCGCCGGTGGCGAAGACTCCACGCTCCACCCGCACCGCCACGAGCTGTTTCTGCCCGTTCATCTTGACGGTCACCATGCCTCCGCCCGCCGACGCCTCGACGACCAGCTCATCCAGTTGCTTTTGGAGCTGCTCCTGGATCTCGTGGACTTGCTTCATGATTTGCTGCATTTGCTGGAGGTTTTTCATGGCTCACTCCTGCCTCAAGTCTTCGACATCCACGACCGTCGCGTCGAAAGCCTTCGAGAAGGCTTCGACCACCTTGTCGCCGAGCGCGCGCTCGCGGGCTCCAGGCCCTCGGGGCGCACGTTCCGCCTCACGCTCCTCGAGTGTAACACAAATCTTCACCGGCTGGCCGAGCACCTGGGCGCACACCGATTCGAGCGTCGCCATCCGCTCGCGGCTCTTCAGCAGCTCGGCGGCCCAAGAGGCTTCCTTCGAGTAAAGAAAACGCGCCTCGCCGTTTTCGAACCTCCAGGCGACCATGGGCTCCAGGCAACTGCCGAGCAGCTTCGACTGGCCGAAGACCAGCGCCTTGATGGCCGCCAAGCGCTCGTCAGACGGCGCCGCGTGGGGCGCGACCGCGGAAGCGACGCCTTCAGGGGCGCTGGGAGGCGGCACGGCAGGCTCGGCCGCGGCCCTCGGCGCTTCGCGCCGAAGGCCGGCTTCCGCGGCGGCGGCGGAGCGCGCGGGCTTGGCTTCAGGCGCGGCCTTCACGCCGGTTCCCTGCTCCGGTTTGACGGCGCCGCCGGGGCCCGAGATTTCTCCGAGCAAACTTTCGAGCGAGGCCAGCCGCCGCGCATGCACGAGCTTCAGCATGCCAAGCTCCAGATGGAAACGCGGCTCCAGCGCGTAGCGGAGTTCCGATTCCGTGCGCAGCAGAATCTGGAGAAAACGCGTCAGGTCTTCTTCGCTGAAAAGCTTTGCGAGCCGGCCGAGCGCCTGCCGTTCGTCGCTTGGGACCTGAAGCAAGGGGCTCGCGGCGCCCGCAGTCTTGGCAATCATCAGATTGCGGACGAAGCGCGTAAATTCGCCGATGAAGTGTGTCAGCTCGTAGCCTTCCGTGGCGAGCGTCGAGACTTGTTCGAGAACTCGGGCGGCGTTCTGAGCCTCGATGGCTTCCATCATTTCGACGAGCACCCGGGCGGGAACGGCGCCGAGCATCTGGCGGACGCGCGCCTCATCCAGCTTCTCCCCGCAAGCGGCAATCGCCTGGTCGAGGAGCGACAACGCGTCCCGCACACTGCCCTCGGCGGCCTGCGCAAGCGCCCCCATGGCGCCTTCGTCGGCATCGAGCTTCTCGGCCCGCGCCACTTTTTCGAGCTGCGCGACGATTTCGTTATAGTTGAGCAGCCGGAAGGCGAAATGCTGGCAGCGCGACTGGATGGTGGCCGGGAGCTTGTGCGGCTCCGTGGTGGCGAGAATAAACAGCGAGCGCGGCGGCGGCTCCTCGAGGGTCTTGAGCAGAGCGTTGAACGCTTCCGTCGTCAGCATGTGGA
>QHZO01000319.1:0-7812 GCA_003224695.1 Acidobacteriota bacterium | reverse complement strand
TTCCCGGCGGCGATTTCCGTGCACGAAGCGCACTTGCCGCAGGGCCGGACCGTTGGGCCCTCGGCGCAATTGAGCGCCTTGGCGAGGATCCGCGCCGTGGTGGTCTTCCCCACGCCGCGCGCGCCCGAGAAAATGTAACCGTGCGCCACCCGGTTCCTCCGGATGGCGTTGGCGAGTGTTTCCGTGACCAGCTTTTGACCGACCACCTCGTCGAAAACCTGCGGCCGGTACTTGCGGGCGATCACCTGGTAGGACATGGGATTTTAGATTTCCGATTTTGGATTTTGGACCGGTGAAGGCATCGGCTTCTCTTTGCCCCCCTGACTGGAGTGAAGTTCAAGAGCCGGAAATCGGCTATCGAAAATCAGAAATCGAAAATCCGGTTGGAGCCAGACTTCGGGTTGAGCCCGAGCACACGGAGAGGCTCGCTACCGTTGCTTCCTTCCGGACCTGGCGGGGTTCACGAACATCCGTCGCCGGGCGCCCGAAGTCTGACATGCCGCCTTCCGCCTGGATTCTCGCCGGTCGAAAGGAGCCGTCCCCCTCCTCCGGCAATTCGGATGGTATCACCGAGCCTGCCCCGCGTCGATGTTTTTCCATCCCGTGCAGGGGCATCCGATCTCCAAAGTCTTCGCAAGTTATTTCTCGTGGCGTGTGCGAGCAGAGCGCATCGCATATAATGCCGCGGCGCAGGGACGGCGCAGACGTGAGCTACGAGCGGATAAAGGAAAAACTCGCGCGAGACGAGACGGTGCTCCTCGACGGCGGCATCGGCACCGAGGTTCTCCGCCGCGGTGTCTATTGGCGCTGCCACGGCCTCGAGCAGCATCCCGAAGCCGTGCGCCAAGTCCACCTGGATTATCTGGCGGCGGGCGCGGACGTCATCAAGACGAACACCTTCCAGCTAAATCGTCGCGCTTACTCAAACCTTTTCCACGGCCTCGAGCACATGCGTAGAATCGGCCCGCCGGGGCTCGAGCATAAGGCGGCGAAGCTCACGCGCCAAGCCGTGGAATTGGCGCGCCAGGCGCGACATGAGGCGGGAACCGATTCGAACGGCGCGGCAATTGCCGGCGTCATTTCGCCGCTCGAGCACAGCTTTCGGCCGGACCTTGCGCCCCCGCCGGACGTGGCCGAGCGCGAGCACAGAGAGACCGTCGAGGAGATGAAGGCCGCCGGCGTTGACTTCATCCTCTTCGAATCCATGAACACGGTTCAGGAAGCGCGCGCGGGCGCGGCGGCCGCTCGCGCCGCAGGGCTTCCTGTCTGGGTGAGTTTCGTGGTGCGCGAAAGTGCCCAGCTCCTCGGCGGGGAGCCGATTGCCGATGCCGCAAAAGCCCTCGACGCTCTCGGCGTGGACGTGGTGCTGGTGAATTGCGCGCCCGTCGAAGACATCACTGCGGCCCTCAGCGCGCTCGCCAAGGCGCGTTCCAGCCCCATCGGCGCCTACGCGCACATTGGCCGGTACGATCCGCCAAGCTGGAAGTTCGGGTTTTATCCCCGCTTCAGCGGCACGGACGCGGTGCCGCCGGCGAAATACCTCGAAGCGGCGCGCGAGTGGAAAGACCTCGGCGCCAGCGTCATCGGCGGTTGCTGCGGCACGACTCCGGAGCATATTCGCGAGTTGCGTCGAGGGCTATAAAAGTCGAAAGTCTAAGGTCGAAAGTCGAATGCTAGGCCCGTGCAAAACGCCAACCCCTTTGTGTTCGACTTTCGACCTTCGACTGGCGACGCCGGAGTAGAACCATGAACTTGCGTTACCAAAAATTGAAAGCCCGCTTGGGGATGAGCGAGATGGTCATTCTCGACGGCGGCATCGGCAGCGAGATGTTGCGCCGCGGCGTGACTTGGGAAAGCCACAAAGTGGAAAGCGAGCCGGACGAGATTCGTTCGATCCACGCCGACTACATCCGTGCCGGAGCCGACGTCATCACCACGAATACGTTTCAGCTCGCGCGGCGAAGTTACATGAACCACTTTGCCGACCCGGCGCACATGCATCGCGTCGGCGCCCAGGACTTGGAGGCGCGTCCGCCCGCGCTCATTCGCGAAGGCGTCAAGCGCGCCATGGAGGCGCGAGAGCGAACGGGTCGCGATGCCGTCTTGATTGCCGGCTCCATGACCACGCTCGACTGGTGCTTTCGCCCCGACATGGCGCCGAGCGTCGACGCGATGCGCACGGAGTACCGCGAGACCGTCGAGTGGTTCGAAAACTCGGGCGCCGATTTGATGCTCTTTGAGACGTTCAATAGCTCCAAAGAGGCGCGCATGGCGCTCGAAGCCGCGCGGGAGGTGGGGATTCCCGCTTGGGTCGGCTTTGTGCCGGACGACCGCGGCCGTCTTCTCAACGGCGAAGACGCCGCCCAAGTCGCAACCGCGCTTGCCGGCATCGAGCCGGACGTGCTGCTCTTCAATTGCGCGCCCGTGCCGGACATCACGCGAGCGCTCGGCGAGCTCGCGAAAGTTTATAGGAAACCCATCGGCGGCTACGCGCACGTCGGCCGCTTCGACCCGCCCGACTGGATGTTCACGGACGAATACCCGCCTGACCAATACCTTGCCGCGGCGCGCGCGTGGGCCGGGTTCGGCGCGCAAGTGCTCGGCGGCTGCTGCGGCACCACGCCCATGCACATCGAAGCGCTCAAGAGCGGCCTTCCGCAAACGCTAACAAATTAGTCCGGAACCACCCGTCGCAGCGAACCGGCTGAAAATCCGCGGCGAGATGTCAAAACAGAAATCCGGCTCAGATGGAGTCGCTTGAAGGCAGTCGGGGATAGCAGACTACCATTAACAGCATGCCCGCAATATACAGAGGGACGTAGTACCTCGAATCCGCACGCATGAATGCTAATACGAAACCAAATAGAGCCGTCGCTTCCGAGAAAACATAGCAGAGAATGTAATAGGTCAGCGCGCGGGCGGCAAGCACCTGACGATTCGTTGGTTCGGCTGAGGAGAAAAGGTCGGGGATGCGGACGAATCGCAAATAGAGGACAACAGCGCCGGTCAGCATTCCGGCGGCTAGGATGCCTGTTTGAGCCGTATGGTTGGGATAAGTATCCCCGACGCCGTGTAGCCGCAAGAACACGACGGGATAGGGATACAGGCATAGTGAAACAAACATTACGGCGAAGATAATGCGCAGTCTCCGCACAACTGTTTTCGGATCAAGCGTGCCCCGCGAATTAGGGAGCATTGGAACCTCCCCCCGGCCGATTGCTGCGTAAGCGGATATTCTCAGCCTGAATCTCTGTCGGACCCACAACTTACGCCTTCTCCGCCTCCCGCGCGAGCTGCATGTAGCCGAGCGTGATGAGATGGATTCCCACAAGGCAGGGAATCAATCCCCAAACCCTGATGTTAACGGCTTGAAATGCGGCATAGAACTGTCCGGCCACGGCGGGGACGTAAATGATCCCGAGCCGCAGCCGGACGGGATGCCATTCCACGGCCGAGTTTTTAGCGGGCCAGAGTCCGTAGCGAAACCACAACGAGAGGGGAGCAAAAAAATAGAGGCCAATCGGAGCCCAAATAGCGATTTGGGTGACAAGATCGGTGTTGCCAAACCCTCGAATTTGCGCATAGGCTTCAAAACAGCCCGTCGCAATAGTCCCAGCGCCAGCCACGACGAACAGGATACGGATGGGAAGACTGTCTCGCACTGATTTGGCGCGGAGGCAGCGGGCGCACGCCACAGAAGTTAGCAGACAAACCCCGAGCGGGGCCCACCGGCTCACGATCGCCTCCGCCGTCGTTTTCTTCAGCAGCGCGTCACTCCCGAGCCAAACAAAAAACTCACAGTAGTCTGCCAAGATCACAAGGGAGGCTGCCCCACTGATGGCGAACAGCACTGTCACGAAGCTTGCCTTCCCGAGCGTCTTCGGGACGGCGAGCCAAGCCACGAGGGTGACGAGAACAGCGAGCGCAAAAACCAGAACGAAGATATAGAACCCCCGTCCGAGACCGCCGCCCAAGAAAAGGCTTGGCCAATAACAGTCCGCTTTGCCAAGAACAATATTCAATCCGGGACCGGTGGCGTGCCCACCACAAGCGTCCATGGCCAGGGGAAGGAACAACGATGCGATCACGAAGACGCTGCCCGTGAGCAGCGAAATCCGCGGCGGGACGCGTCTCAGAATGGGACTTAGGTGCCGCTCGACCTTTTCCCCGACGCGGTCAATCAGCCCCGGCTTGGTTGTCACTGAAACTTCGTTGGACATGGTTGCGCCTCTCAAATGTAGCCACGGCACGGTTTTGTGCCGTGGGTCCTTCCTTAATCCAGCGTTCGCGGGCCCGCTGCATCCGTGAATTCATCTTACATGCCGCCCGCCCGAGGTTCGGTCCGCTCGCATTTCTTCCCCGTTGAGCGTTCGAGCGCGGCGACCAGTCCTCGGTACTCACCCTTGCCGACCTTGAGTTCCATTTCCTGCTCTTCATCGCCGTCCGAATCGCCTCCCGAGGAGCTAGCGCGCCAGGTGATGTGGATGAAGTGCTCCCGGTCATGGAAGGGAGCAGTGGCCGCGTAAAAGGGAAGGGCAATCATTAAACAAGCTGCTCCTTCCTGCGGACCGCCCCCGGCGCAATTCGTCATCGCCTGCGCAGCCCCTTCCGAGCCCATGACTTGGCGCGAGCGGGAATGAGCTTCGGCGCGGTGATCGAGCTCGGTCACCGCCGAAGCAGGAATCGAGACCACCCGCTTCTTCTGAAACAGCAGGATCCGGTCTTCCTCGAAGCGGACTTTGACCTTCGACTGCTCAGGAAGCGGGACAAACTGGCCGCGGCGCACCATCTTGATTGTTCCTCCGACGTAGCTCGCCCGCCAGGCTCTGCTCGCCGCTGCTTCCGAGCGAAACTTCGGCTGTGGTTTCGAAAGCCCAGGCTGCGGCACAAACGCGGCCATAAGCACGCTCATCGCGAGCTGCTGCGGTAAGGCCCGGGCCAGAATGTGAATTCGCGAGCCGGGACCGGCGCAACCGGTTGCCGCGGCCCTGCCAGCCTTTCTCCTGTACGTTTCGTGTGCGGTGATCATGGGTTTCATCCTCAGCATATGACGATAGTCGAGGACTGCGTGCGGGACTACCTGACGTGTGACAGTTTCAGAAGCGTCACAAAGGCAGGACGGAAAGGGGAATGCCAACCCAAATGGTCGAGCTAATATGAGACTATGCCCCACCGTCACACGCCGGATACCGCCAGTTCGAGTAGGTTGCCGTCGGGGTCGCGAAAATAATAGATGGAGGGAGGATGGTGGCGACGCCCAACTCTCCTAACGCTTTTTCAAGTCTTTCAGAATCTCGCGCGCGGCGTTGCGGCCCGAAAGCCCATTCAAGCCCGTGCCCGGATGCGTGCCCGAACCGCAAAGGTAAAGTCCCGCGATGGGTGTGCGGTAGCGTGCCCAGCCGAGAAGCGGGCGCATGGCGAACATCTGGTCGAGCCCGAGTTCGCCGTGAAAGATGTGGCCGCCGGTCAGTCCGTAGGTTTGCTCGAGGTCGAGCGGCGTGATCGCCTGCCGCGCCTCGATGCATGAGGCGAGGTCGGGCGCGTATTCGGCAAGTGTCCGGATGACCGAGTCGGCCCACACATCGCGGCGCGCGGTCCACTCGCCGTCGCGGAGCCTATAAGGCGCGTACTGCACAACGATGGACATCACGTGCTTCCCCGCGGGCGCAAGCGACGTATCGGAGATCGAAGGAATCATGACTTCAAGATACGGATGGCTCGAGAAGCGGCCATATTTCGCGTCGTCGAAAGCGTGCTCGAGGTAATCGAGGCTGGGGCCGATGTGAATCCGACCCGAAAGCGACTGAGCAGCGTCGCTCGCACCGCCGAGCGCGGTGAATTCCGGGAGCCGGCCCAGCGCTAGGTTGATTTTTCCCACCACCCCTGTCGAACGATAGTTTTGAATTCTGGCCAGGAACTCCGTATCCAAGTGCACGGGATCCACGACACGCAGAAAAGTCTGCTTGGGGTCTGCGGAAGATATTACCGTTCGAGCTTCGATGGTTTCGCCGTTCGCGAGCGCGGCCCCCGCTGCGCGGCCGTTTTTGATTATCAACTGAGCGACTTCGGCGCCGGTGCGGACTTCGCCGCCTCGGTCCGCGACCGCTCTCGCCAGGGTTTGGGTCAGCGTGCCCGGACCGCCTTTGACAAAGTATGGGCTGCCCGCGGCGCTCGGGTCGAGCGCAGCTCTCGCCAGCAGCACGGCAGTTGATCCCGCCGAACGCGGACCGAGAAAATTTCCGAAAATCCCTCGCGCGGCCACCACGGCGCGAAGCGGTTCGCTTTCAAACCATTCGGTGACCACGTCCGCCACGGGCTTCGGCCCCCAGGCGAGCAGCCGGTACATTTCCTTCTCGCCCAGGCTGCGAAAGTCCTTGCCGAGGCGGAGCAGGTTCCAGACGTCGCCCGGCATGAGCGATTCGACCGCAGGCGGAGGCTCGAGCAGGAACCGTCGCACCACCTTGGTCAATCGGAAGAGCGTCGCTTCAAATTCGACCACACGCTCGGCGTCCTTTTTTGAAAATGCGGCGATGCGCTCTGCCCTTCGCCGCGCGTCGGCCGGAATTTCCAGCGCGCGGCCGTCGGGTGTGGGAGCGAACACGTGAACCGGCGGGGCGATGAATTCGAGGCCGAATCCTGCCAGGCCCAACTCCGCGATGACTTCAGGCGCAAGCGGGCCCGCCGCGTGCGTAAGCGTCGGGCAGCGGAAGCCGGGCGCAATCGCTTCTGTTACGGCGGCCCCGCCCACCATCTCACGCCGCTCAACCACCAGGGGCTTCAGGCCCGCGCGGGCGAGATAGAAGGCCGCCACGAGACCGTTCACGCCAGCGCCGATGATGATGATGTCCTTCGTGTCAGGCATTGTTCCGACAGGCAGGAATTCAGAAGCCAGAAGCAAGAACTTAGAAGACCGATGCCAGGATCGTTCTGGTGTACGCGCCAAGCAGCCGGCTGACTTCTTCCAGAATCTTCGTAAGTGATGCCGTGGACCCGTAGCCAAGGTCCTCGGCTAAGATCAGGTAATACCTGCTTTCCTCGAGGGACCCTTCAGCGAAGTTCATGAAACGGGCCTTGTCGGCCTTTCCTCTTTTTCCGAAGCCCTCGGCTATGTTAGCCGGGATGGAAACGGCGGCCCGTCGCATTTGGCTTGCCAGGCCATACGTTTCATGCTTGGGAAACGTTGCCGTGAACCGGTAAACCGCCAGTGCGAATTCGTGGGACCTGCCCCAAACCACCAAATCCCGAAAAGTTTTCGCCCTGGCGCGCTCAGGCTGCATGATTGTTCCCATTTCCTTCTGGCTTCTTGCTTCCGGCTTCTTGCTTCTGACTTCTCACGTCCTCCAGTCTTCCACAATGGCCTCCGCCGCGAGTTTCCCCGGCGCGCCCATGATGCCGCCGCCGGGATGAGCCGACGAGCCGCAGAGATAAAGTCCGCGCACAGGCGTGCGGTATTGAGCCCAGCCCGGCACGGGGCGGAGGAAGAAAAGCTGCTCGAGCGTCAGCTCGCCCTGGAAGATATTGCCCTCGGTCAAGCCGAACTCGCGCTCCAGGTCGAGCGGTGTCAAGACTTGCATGCCGACGATGATGTTCTTGATGTTCGGCGCGTACTCGGCGAGCGTCTCAATGACGTTTCGGCCGAACGCTTCGCGCTTTTCGTCCCAGGCGCCCTCGCGCAAATGGTAGGGCGCATATTGAACGAAGCAAGACATCACATGCTTGCCGGGGGGAGCGACCGATGGATCGGTGAGCGATGGGATGACCATGTCAATGTAGGGGCGATGCGAGTAGTCGCCGTATTTCGCGTCGTCGTAG
>QHZO01000318.1 GCA_003224695.1 Acidobacteriota bacterium | reverse complement strand
TCTTCGAGGAGTTCTTCCACGTCTCCGCGGGCCTCGCGCTCAAGCACCGGCAAAGGAAACGCTCGCCCGGTATCGCCTTCCGCGTGACGGACCGCGCGCGCGAAACGATCAAGCGCATCCTGCCGTTTCATCCCACCGCGGCGCAGAAGCGTGTGCTGAAGGAAATCGTGGACGATATGCGCGTGCCCGAGCCGATGAACCGTCTCCTCCAGGGCGATGTGGGCTCGGGAAAAACCATCGTGGCTGTCCAGGCTGCGCTTGTCGCGCTCGACAACAGTTTCCAAGTCGCGCTCATGGCGCCGACGGAAATTCTCGCCACGCAGCACTACCTCTATATCAAAGACCTGCTCAAAAATTTGCCGGTTGATGTGGACCTTCTGATCAGCGCGCGGCGGGGGGCGGTGAAAGCCGACGTAAAGCGGCGAATCGCGGAGGGAAGTTGCGGCCTGGTGGTCGGGACGCATGCCCTGATTGAAGAGGACGTGGAGTTCGCGCGCCTCGGCTTGGTCATTGTGGACGAGCAGCACCGTTTCGGCGTCCTGCAACGCCAGGAGCTGATCCGCAAGGGGCTCGCCCCCGACGTTCTGGTGATGACGGCGACACCCATCCCGCGCACGCTGGCTCTGACCATCTACGGCGACCTTGATTTCTCGGTCATTGAAGAAATGCCACCGCGTCGCGTGGCCGTTGAGACACTCATCCTCGATGAGAACCAGCGCGGCCGGGTGTTTGAGTTCATTCGCGCCAAAGCCCGCGAGGGCCAGCAGGCTTACGTCGTCTATCCGGTCATCGAGGAGTCTTCGCGCGCCGACCTGCGCCCCGCCGTGCGCATGTACGAAGAGATTCGCCGCACCGTGTTCCCGGAGCTTTCCGTCGGGCTGCTGCATGGGCGCCTGGCGAGCGAAGAGAAGGAAGCGGTGATGCGCGATTTCAAAGCCGGGGGCATTCGGGTGCTCGTTTCAACCACGGTCGTGGAGGTTGGCGTGGACGTCCCGAACGCCACGGTGATGATGATTGAACACGCGGAGCGCTTCGGCCTGGCGCAACTGCACCAGCTCCGCGGGCGCGTGGGACGTTGCGGGCGCGCCGACGAATCCCGCGGCCGAGGAGCGGCTGCGCGCGCTCGTCGCGACCTCCGACGGCTTCAAGATTGCCGAGATGGATTTGAAACTCCGCGGCCCGGGAGAATTCTTCGGCACGCGGCAGTCGGGCATTCCGGCGTTTCGAATTGCCAATTTGCTGCGCGACCAGGAAATCCTCGAATGGGCCAAGCGCGAGGCGACGCGTTTTGTCGAGCGGGCTCCGTCGAAAGAAGAGTTCGACGGCTACCTGCGCTTTCTCCGCCAGGACTGGCCGCGCCGTTATGGCCTCGCAACGGTCGCCTAAAAGCGTTCGTCGTCCGTTGTCCGTGGTCAGTTGCGACGAACAGTGGCTGCGGACTAGTGGGTTGGGGGCTGGGGACTGGGGACAAGGGACTGGGGATTAGGGACTAGAGATCAGGGACTAGGGACTGAGGACCACGGACAACTGACAACTGAAAACTGACGACAGACGTTTTCCAAAATGCGCATCATTTCCGGCACATATCGCGGCCTGACAATTCGAACGCTCAAAGGCGACCGGCTGCGCCCCACCTCCGACCAACTGCGCGAGACGCTGTTCGACGTGCTCGGGCCCGGGGTTCGGGGCGCGCGATTTCTGGACGCCTACGCAGGCTCGGGCGCGGTGGGCCTGGAAGCGCTAAGCCGCGGCGCGAGCGAAGTTGTCTTCGTCGAGCACCACCGCACCGGCCGGGAGTTGATTCAGAAAAATCTCGCGTCGCTGGGTATCGAGTCGGGCTTCGAAGTAATCGGCTCGTCCGCGCTCGCCGCCCTCGAGCGGCTCGAAGGGGCAGGGGCGACATTTGACTTCGTGTTCCTCGATCCTCCCTACCAAGACATCGCGGAATACCATCGCGTGCTGAGGCAACTGGCCCGCTCGCCCCGCTCGGGTCGGGGCGCGCCGCTCCTTCGGCCGGAGGGCGTGGTGATTGCCGAACATTCCCGCCGAACTCTCCTCGAAGAAACCTACGGCCGGCTGCATCGCACCCGCCTCATCCGCCACGGCGACTCGCAACTGGCCTTCTTTCGCCCCAGCAAGGAATGACTTCGCCCGCTTGTGACAGGCAAGAAACTATCACCCCTACTGTTCCCTTCATCCTTGAAATCCTTATAACCTCGCATGTGAAGGGTCCGAGTGGCCGGGAGATGAAGACAGAGCGCGGGTGGTTGCGATCTTTTTTATCGGATGATACTGTCAACTAACTTGGCCCTTGACGAGGTAGTCTTAGATGGAGATCGTTTTTGCTCTCCTGCTTGTCTTCGGTGTGCTCTTCCTCGTATTTGGGGTGCCGATCATTGCGTTCGTGAGAGCGGCGGAAGCGAAACGGCTTGCCAAGCAGCAGGAAGAGAAGTTTCCTGAACTGATCGGGCGCGTTTATTTCCTCGAGCAGCAAGTGAAGAAGCTCCCCGAGCTTGCGGCGCGGATCAAGGTGGTCGAAAGCAGGACAGAGCAGCCTGAACAGCGATTCCAGGGCGCGCCGGGGGTGGAGCCCCCGGCAGCGCGTCACGAGGTGCCGACCCCCGAAACACATCCAGCGGCACAGCCGCCCGTTCCCCTACGCGTGGCGGAAGTGCCGACGACCCCACCGTTCGAAAACGCTGGCGCGCTGCCAAAAATTCCAGCCGCGCCCCCACCCGTTTCGGCCGCGGCCAAGCCGACACCCTCGCCGGTTCCGCCGCCTCCGCGCTTCGCAGCCCAACCGCCTGCGCCGGGCGCGCCCGTCGCAGCCCCGGTCGTCGCGAAGGCTTCATTCCTTTCGAACCTGGAGGAGGCGCTGGGGACAAACTGGCTGAACAAGCTGGGCGTCGTCGTGCTGGTGATCGGCGTTGCGTTCTTTCTGGCTTACGAGCTGCAGACGATGGGGCACGCCGGCAAAATCATGGTCGGCTATTTCACCGCCGCGGCGCTGCTGTCTGCCGGCGTCATTATCGAACGACGCGAAAACTGGCGAATCATCGCCCGCGCCGGTATTGGCGGCGGCTGGGCGCTGATGTTTTTCACCAC
>QHZO01000317.1 GCA_003224695.1 Acidobacteriota bacterium | reverse complement strand
TGAACCAAGGCGTGATCCATATGTATTTAATCCGAATCGGCGGCCGCCGGATCATAAACTTGATGGGCAGCAGCAGCATGGTGGTCAGGAAAAACTGCATCGTCAAGTACTGTATCAGGCTCATGCGTTGGTAGATCTTGCGATTGAATTCCGTCCGCGTCATCAGCCAGTGGATGAAAGCCCCCGCCACCCCAAAATACAAGGCCATCGCGAACGCGCCGAAAATCATTTTGCCCGTCATCGAGGTGATGCCAAAAATGTCCGGTAAGTCGCGATTCGTCTCGTAAATCTGCCGCGTCGGGTCCCAAGTCTGCCCCGGCCAGAACCACATCCAGCTCGGACCGCGAATGAAAGTCCCGATAAAGACCATGGCTATCCAAAGGACAAAGAAACCGAAACAGAACGCCCCGATGGAATACTTTCGCTGCTTGAGCGTGTAATAGCCCGCGCCCAGCGGATTCGTGTCCATGTAAGGAATCACCATCAGGCCGATAATGATCAGCGTGGGAAAGACCACGCCCGCCATCCAGGGATCGAAATAGACCAACATCTCCTGAAGCCCCAGGAAATACCACGGAGCTTTGGCCGGGTTCATGGTGAGGTTGGGATTGGCCGGCTCCTCGAGCGGCGCGTTTAAGGTGATGGACCACACGATCAGGATAATCGTCACAATGATGGCGGCGAGGAACTCCACGCGCATCAGGTAGGGCCAGGTCTGGATTTCCTTGGCCCAGCCGGGCTTCCAGGGAAATGCCTTGCGATGCGCGGTTTTGGCGAGCTTGGGGTCGGCTTCCAGTTGCGAGATCAGCGCGTCATTGGCGCGGGCTTGCTTCCACGCAAGCCAGGCGTAGAAAGGGACGAAGAATAAAAGCGCCACGATGGGAATGTTGTCCGGTGTCGAAGCGATGTCCCAGAGTTGGTGCCAGTCCATGAACGAACCTCACATCTTGGGCGGATTGTAGGGCGGCACGGGCTTGTCAAGCTCCGAAGCCAGCATGACGGGCGCCGGACCCGAGATGCCGCCGTCTTTTCGGACCCGCCAGAAGTGCACACCCATGAAAACCGAAGCGATGATCGGGATGGCGATGCAATGCCAGATGTAAGCTCGAAGCAAGGCGTTGGCGTCCACGATCGAGCCGCCCAGCAGCGCGAACCGCACGTCGTTATAGGGTGTCATGTGGAGGTTGCGCCCGAGCGGCCCGAGCGAGCCGAGCAGCGGCGTGTTTTGCGCCATCGTCGTTCCCACCGTCACCGCCCAAAATCCCAGTTGGTCGTCGGGGAGCAGATAACCAGTGAAAGAAAGCAGCAGCGTCAGCACCAGCAACACCACGCCCACGCACCAGTTGAATTCCCGCGGCTTCTTGTATGACCCCGTCAGGAAAACCCGGAACATGTGCAGCCACACCGTGATCACCATCAGGTGCGCCGCCCAGCGGTGCATGTTCCGCAGGAGCTTTCCAAACGGTACGTCGCTCATCAGATAAATAATGTCCTGGTAGGCTTGGCCCTTGGTGGGGTGGTAGTAGTACATCAGGAGGACGCCGGTGATGGTGAGAACCAGGAAGAGGTAAAAGGTAATGCCGCCCATCCCCCAGGTAAAACTGTAACGCACCGCGTCGCGGTTGACCTTGGCCGGATGGAGGTGAAAGAAAACGTTCGAGAGGACGCTGAGGGCGCGGCTGCGGTCCGTGTCATCGTGCTTGACCCGGAACATGGACTTGAAAAGCTGCGTCTTTTCCGGCTTCTTGAGGCTCTCAATTTCTTCTTTGGCCTTCCCTTTCAGAATTTGAGTCTGTTCCTTGAGCTCTTCGACAAGGCCACCCAGACCCTTGCCTTTCCCGCCGTTGCTGCTTTCCTTGTCGGCCATTGCGGTTCCTTAGATAGTAGATTTGCCTTCTTTGCCGCGAAGGAGCGAGCTCTCGGCCTACACGGAGATATAGGCCCCCGGCTCTTCGAATTCGTCTTTTCCGCCCTGGCTCTTGTACCAGCTATAAAGGTGGCTGGTGTTGGCAATCATGCGGCCGGAGGAGTCGAGCTCGATGTGCGCTCGGTCCATCGGCCGCGGCGCCGGGCCTTCGAAATTGATCCCCTCGGGCGTATAGCCGCTGCCGTGGCAGGGGCACTTGAATTTGTTTTCCGAGGGCTTCCAGTCAGGCGTGCAACCCAGGTGGGTGCACTTGGCAAAAATCGCGAAAATGCGAGTCGGCTCGCGGACCACATATATCCGGCACCTTTGCTTGTAACGGTCACTCACGCCGAGCAGGTAGTCCGAAGGCGGGCCGAGATCGCAGATAGTGCTGGGCTCAAAGAGCGCGCGCGGGAAAAAGAAGCGCATGAACATCAGGAGGTTGGCGGAGAGAAAACCCCAGATGCAGGTCCAGATAATCCGGCGGCGCACCTTCCCCGGATCCGGCTCGCTCTCGGACGATTTCTTTGTGGCAACCGGCGCCGCGGGCTGTGGTTTGCTGGGTGCGGCCGTCGTAGTGGTTGCCCCCGACCCCGCTCGTAGCGGGGCCGGGGCGCGCCCCTCTTCAGGATTCGCCATTCCTCGTTCGCCCCTCCGGTAATCCGTCGGCTGAGGGACTAGGCCTGAACCGACTTACTGCAGAAAGTTCTGGAAGCACCCCAAGAGAAGAAAATCTATATGATGGCCGCTAAATCTGTCAAGACACTAGAGCAGTGAAAAATGAAATGAATTGAACGTGCGCTGCCAAATTCAATCTTCCATCTTTCGTTCGTCGCCCCGGACCCATACCGTACTCGATGGCCAACTCTAGCCCGCGCGTTGCCCCTCAACGGGTGGCGAATCCGATGCCCCCACGCGAGCCAGAACCAGTTCCGCGAGCGCTCGAATGAACTGCGGCGAGTCGTTCAAGGCGGGCATGAGCTCGAACTGGCCGACTCCAAGTTCTTGCGCCAACGCGCGCGCTTCCAAGTCAATTTCCGCGAGCGTCTCCACGTGGTCGGAGACGAACGAAATGGGGACGATGAGCAGGCGAACTGGAGAAGTTGGATTCCCGCTTGCGCGGGAATGACATTGGCCGCCAGCGACACCGGGCTTCAAAGGTGGGTCCCCGCTTGCGCGGGAATGACCTTCGTGAGAATGGGCGGCGGCCAAACGTCGAATCGTCTGGTCGAGTGTCGGGCCGAGCCAGCGCCCCGGCCCCACGCGGCTCTGATAACAGAGATGACAGGGGTTCGGCCAGCCGCCGCGAGCCATAGCCAGCCGCACGGTTTCTTCGATCTGTTTCTGGTATGGGTCGCCGGCTTCGATGACGGCCTGGGGGACGCCGTGCGCGCTGAAGACTAAATGCACATCTTCCGGTGGCCGAGTTTCAAGTTTCGAGTTTCGAGTTTCGGTTTTCGCATTTCGAGTTTCCGCCACATCGAATCTCCGCAATCCTTGATCAATCTTCTCGATCAGCGCATCGAGGTACGCCGGCTCGTCGTGGAAGGAATGAACGATATGCGTCTCGATGTGGTTCTGCCCGGCGCGGGCGTATTGTCGCTTCCATACGTTCATACTGCTTCCCGTGGTGGTGCGAGAATACTGGGGATAAAGCGGCAGGAGAACGAGATATCGTGATTTCATCTCGACGATTTGCCGCACGGCAACTTCCGTGAGCGGATGCCAATAGCGCATCGCCACGAGGACACGCGCATCGAGGACTTTCCGGAGCTCCCGCTCGAGCGCCGCCGCCTGCCGCTCCGTGAGTTCGCGCAAAGGGGACTTCCCTCCTATGCGGGCATAGTGCTCACGGACCTTTGCCGCTCGGCGCGAAGCGATCAGCCGCGCCATGGCCGGGCGTGCCAGCCGCGCAAAAGGGAAATCAATAATGTCCGGGTCAGAGAAGAGGTGATTGAGAAAGGGCTCGACCGCTTCGAGCGAGTCCGGCCCGCCCAACTGAAACAGCACCACGCCCACCGGCCCGCATACCTCAATTGCGCCTTCCACTTCGAGCGTTGCCCCCCTCCGCTGTGCCCGGTTTGAATTTCAAATGATAATCCATCTTGGCCTGAGCCGTCATCCTGGAACCGCTAGCGGTTGCAACCGCACGCGGAGCGAGCGTAAAATCTAAACTTAGCCTGAAGAGTTTCTGCGATGCAGGAAGAGCGCATTCCCGAATTCGAAGACAGCGAGCTTCGGCCGATCGCCGAAAAAGCGCTCGCCGAAGAGCGGCTGACCTTTGAGGACGGCGTCGCACTATATCGCTCGAACGATTTGCTGGCGCTCGGCTGGCTTGCCGCGCGCGTCCGGCAGAGGCTCCATGGCACGCGCACGTATTTCAACGTCAACCGGCACATCAACCCCACGAACGTCTGCGTGGCGAGTTGTAAGCTCTGCGCCTTCGGCCGCAAGCCCGACGCACCCGGCGCCTACACGATGGCGCTTGAAGAAGCGTTCCAAAAGGCCGGCGAAGGGTGGTCGGAAGTCGTAACGGAATTCCATATTGTCGGGGGCCTGCACCCCGACCTGCCTTTCGACTACTACGTGGACCTCATCCGCGGCCTCAAGGAGCGCTTTCCTTCGGTCCACTTGAAAGCTTTTACCGCGGTCGAGATTGCTTACTACTCGCAATACACTCGGCTTCCGATTCGCACTATTTTGGAACGCTTGAAGGAAGCCGGCCTGGGGTCGCTGCCGGGCGGCGGCGCGGAGATTTTCGCCCCCGCTGTGCGCCGCGTCATCTGCGACCACAAGATCGGCGCCCACACCTGGCTCAAAGTTCATCGCACGGCGCACGAGCTGGGGCTCCATTCGAACGCCACGATGCTCTACGGGCACATCGAGTCAGACGAAGACCGCGTGGACCACTTGCTCCAGCTCCGCAATCTTCAAGATGAGACACGCGGCTTCCAGACGTTTATTCCGCTCGCCTTCCACACCGCGAATACCGAGCTCGGCAAACTCATAGACCGGCGCGAGACCACCGGCTTCATGGATCTGAAAAACGTGGCCATCTCGCGCTTGCTGCTCGACAATTTTCCGCACATCAAGGCGTACTGGATCATGATGACGCCGCGCGTGGCGCAAGTGGCGCTTCGCTTCGGCGCCGACGACCTCGACGGCACGGTGGTCGAAGAAAAGATCTATCACGATGCCGGGGCCCCAAACCCCCAGGCCCTCACTCGCCAGGAAATCCTTCGCCTTATCCGCGACGCCGGCCTCGAACCCTTCGAGCGTGACTCCCTCTACCGCCCCGTCACAAGAACTGAATCCAGTCTGACCGTGCAGGTGTAAGGAGCAGTTGAATGCCGAGGATGGTCAGGTCTACCAGAGCATGCTGAACGCTTGATATGGCTTCGCAGCAAAATTGGCAGATTGAGAGGGCACTGCTCTGACGCCGAAGTCGGAGGGCGGGAGGTCTCATGAGACGGACAACTATTCTTATGCTTTGGGTGGGTGTGCTGAACGGTGCCGGACTGTGTGCGGGCGACCTCACGGCCGAGCAAATTCTTGCCAGGGTCTCTGAAACGTACCGGAATCTCAAGTCCTTCCACTTTGTCGTCGGCAAGGAGCCGTGGACCGGGGAGCTGAGCGGGCTCAGCCCGGGAAGAATTCGCCTGCGCGCGCCTGCCCTGCTGCTGGTTTCAAACGGCGAAAATACTTGGACGTATTTGCCCGACCTGAACGAATACACGGAGGTGGCCGCCGCCCCCCTATATCAGGAGGATTGGGACGCCTCACGTTCGCTCTGGCTCAGTTCCGACGTGTTTTGGTCGACGCTCCGCCCACTTCGTTACGAGTGGACCGGCCTGCCGCAACAAAAGGGGCATCCGAAGTTGCGAGGGGCAGAGACCTTGAAAGTCGGCGAAAAGGAAGTGGAATGCTACGTCGCGACGTGCTCCATTGACGGACTCCCGCACAGGCTGTGGGTGGACAAAACAAGCTTCATTGTCTGGCGGGACGAATGGCTTACGCCGCCAGACAGGAGTGGCGCTGGTCTGGAGATGTACCCGGTCGCCGGAAGAGTCAGTTCCTGGGAGTTGAAAGACGCTGACCTAGGCTCAATACCGGACCCCACCTTTGAATTCGCCCCTCCTCAAGGAGCGGAGCGCGTGGAGTCTTTCCGCCCCCCGAAAGGACACGGGCAATACGAGTTGGAGCGTGCCGCTTACAGCTTGATGGGCGTGGACATCGAACGGAAGGCCAAAGGGAAAAAAGCTCCGGATTTCGCTGCCAGAGATCTCGACGGCAAGGTCGTGCGGCTGGCCGACCTCGCGGGCAAGATCGTCGTCCTGGTTTTTTGGGCGAGTTGGTGCGAGCCTTGCCAAAAGGAACTCTCGGATGTTGAGAAGTTGCGCAACCAACTCGTGCATCAAGATGTCATTTTCTTAGGTATTGACGATGAGGATGCCGAAACTATGAAGAACTTCTTAAAGGCGAATGCATATAGCTTTCCGACCCTGTTCGATTCTGACCGAAGCGTCCATCAGCTGTACGCGGTGCGCTGGGTTCCGTATGTTGTCTCGATCGACGGCAAGGGCAAGGTGGCCTCGCGCGACGTTGGCGCTCAGGGTGACCCTGGGCTGCGGAGGGCCATTGAAGCTGCGGGATTGAATAAGGGAAGCGCGAGCCGTCCCCGATGAGCGCACAAGACGCCACGGGCCCCGAGCCAGAACGGCGAAGGCAGATTGACTTCGTAAAAGCTCGGAGCGAAGATTTTGGCCTCTGCAGGGGACCCGCCGGAGGTGAACTATGAAGCGACTCCTCATAATTATTCTGCTGGTCGGAACGGCCGCTTTGGCGAAACAGAAGAAGCTCATAGGCAAGGCCGCTGACCCGTCGGCTTTGCTGAAGGTCCAAACTTTCTGTGTGCACCCGGGCCAACTGGCCGGCGCCCAGGCGGATGACCTTAAGCATTTTGTGGCGGAGCAAAGCAAACCGGCGAGGATCCTGACGAAACTCCCATGGCGACTCGACTCCGCTTGCACCAACCCGGATGCCGTCGCGACTTTAAGCGTCCAATTCACAAGCGAAACAGCCGGCGGGGCCTATGGCATTAGTGTGATCAATACAAGAAACTACCTCTCCACACTGACCGTATCGGAGCGCTCGTCCGGCAAGGTCCTTTATCAGGTGAAGGGCGACCAGAATATGCGGGAGGATGATTCATTTATCAGCCCATTTGCCAAGCTCGAGAAGGATTTGAATTTTGTGCAGGAAACAAACGCCAAGTAACATCCTAGGCTAAACTCACTCGGGGCCTCCGCGGCTTGAGCTCGGGGGAATCGAATTCCTGTTCAAATTCAAAAGGGCAGGCGGGCGGTGAGAACAAGGTTGCGGTTGTAAGTGTGAAAGCGCGTGGCGGCGATTTCGATGCCCGCGCCGAAGGTCAAGCCGGCTCTTCCCCAAAAATGAAATCGCCCGGCGACTAAGCCCGGCGTAAAGAAGACCTGGTTTTTGCCGCTTCTCGACCCGTTCGGCCAAAACGTCGAGTTCACCTCAAGCTCCGGCCAAAGTTTCCGAATCAGGCGATATTGAAACGCGGTATTCCAGGCGAGCGGCGTGCCGAGGCGGCCGAGTGCGCCGCCCGGAAGCGTTACGCCGAAGGTGCTCTGGACGTCGAAGTCGCGCCAAAAAATAGAGTGATGATGTGGTTGTGTGTTTTTTCGTTTGAGGCCAGCAACCGGTACTTCAAAAGGAAGTTTGTGTCGCCCCACCCCGTCGGCTGACGGGCGCTCGCGGGCGTGTGCGTCAAGTAGGGCGGAACTCCCAAAATGATTTCTACGCGCCGGGCAGGAATCAATTCCAGGCCTTTGCCACCGTCGTAGTTCGTGGTGCGTGCGCCCCTGGCCAATTCTTCGTGGAAAAAATCAAACCGATATTCTTCTTCAAGGCGGGGAGTCACGGTGACGAGCGGGGTGATCCAGTGGGGCTGTTCAGCCTGCGTCCGGTCCACCCGCCGAAACCAGCCGTCTTCCGCGTCATCAGGGGCGGGTGTCTGAGCACGGGCTTGGCCGGCCCATCCAAGCGTCAGCAGGGGCAAGAGCAGGACCGATCGCGGCGCCGCCTTCATCGTCAAACCTCCTGTCGGGCGCAGCAGTGTACGCAATTTACGGTTAAGTGTAAATAGGGAAATACTTCCAATACGCTTTAATACGATTCAATACGGTCTTGCGAAACACCGCGTGCAGGCCGAAGGCCTGCGGCCGGGATTGGGACTCCGGGTTGTGCGGTCAGCGGCTCCGATCCTGGATTTTCGAATGTCGGAGAGAGTTTGCGAGGCGCCAAGCCAGCCACGCCAGCACCGGCGCATATTCGAGCGCAAGGATCAGAGGCGAGTCGCGGTAGGGCTGGCCGGCGGCGTAAGCAACCACCGGTGCATAACCAAGCACCGAGGTGACGCTGGCAAGAAGCAAAGGCGCTTCGGGGTAAAAGCACAAGAATGGTACGAACCAGGCGAAGTACCACGGGAAGGCGTCGGGAGAGAGGAACAGCATGCCGGCAATGACGACCAGCGAAGCGCCGAGCGGCTCCAGGCGGCGCTTCACAGCGTAGGCGACAATTGCGGCGAGCAGGCAGAGCGAAACCAGCTCCGCCTGCGCTTGATTGTTTCCGGCGAGGCGGACCAGCCGGAAAAGGCCGTCGTTCGATTCCCAGCGGCGCGCGAAGTCGCCGAGCCCGTGCCATAGTCTCAGCCCGGCCGAGGCGAACGGCAGATAACCGAGCAAGACCAACGCCATGAAGATGGCGGCAAACGGCCAGCGCGCGCGCCGCAGAAACACCGGCAGGAGCGCGCCGGCAAAAAGCTTGGAAAGGAAGGAGAGCGCAAGAAACGCAATTGACATGGCCGGGCGGCCACCTATAATGAAAAGGTTGGCGCCGAGAAGCGTCAGGATCGCCAGCGAATCATGGTGGCCGCACAGCGCAAAGGAAATAATGACTCCGGGGTTCCAAGCGTAAGTCACCACGCGGCTCAGCGGCTCGGCTCGAACGTCGAGAAGCAGCAAAATGACGAGCACTGAAGCAAGGTCGAGCAAGGTGAACAGCCTTTTATACCCGGGGACGGTTCTGACCCAGGAAAACGCGAGCTCGGTCAGCGGAGGGTAGATCGCGGCGTTTGAACGCCCGGTTCGGATCGGGTGCCGAGGGTCCTCGAGCCATGCCAGTTCCGGGGCGGCCGGAGTGGCCGTATAGGGATTGATTCTGGCGCGAACGGCCCGCCCTTCCCACTGGTAGCGGTAAATGTCTTCCGAAAGCGGCGGCGCGGCGGGCAGCGCAATCAGCCGCAGCGCAACGGCTCCGGCAAGAACGATCAGCAAGCTCCACCCGCGCGGGCGGAAGCGTTCGACCAGATAAACGGCGGCAAGGTAAACCACTCCGGCCGCGAGCGCCAGCGCGACGAACTCCGGGACGTGGGAATCAAGGTGAGCCTCGCGGGCGAAATAAAGGAAAATCGCCCCAATGCCCAAGCCGAGGCCCACGAGCGCGGCCGCTACGGCAGTCTCGGACGAAGCTGTCGGCTCGGGCCCTGAGTTTCGGTTAGCGTCTGACATAAAACAGCCCGGCTCCGTCCCTTGTTGCCGGTGAAATGCTCTAATCCAAATGAATTCCCTTCTTCTGGTCAGCCTGATGCTTCCGACGAACCCATTCATCCGGTACGTCGCCCGCATATTCCAAAAAGATCCCTTTCGCGGTCTCTACCATGCGAATGCTTTCGACCTTTCGATTCTGATTCCTTACTTTACCATCCTCATCATCCTTTCGATTTACGGCCTGCACCGTTACGCCCTGACCTGGATTTATCTCCGCAACAAGCGCAACGCGCCGCGGCCAGCGGGCAGCTTTGAAGAACTCCCGCGGGTGACGGTGCAACTGCCCATCTATAACGAGCGCTACGTGGTCGAGCGGCTGCTCGAAGCGGCGGCGCAGTTCGATTACCCACGCGACCGGTTGGAGATTCAGGTGCTGGACGATTCGACGGACGAGACGCGCGAGGTAGCCTCGCGGTTGGTCGAAAGCCTGGCGGCGGCGGGCGTTCCCATCACCTATCACCGCCGCGCGAATCGCGAGGGCTACAAGGCCGGGGCGCTCGCCGCGGGGCTTGAGAAGGCGAGCGGTGAATTCGTCGCCATCTTCGACGCCGACTTCGTTCCCCCGCCCGGCGCCTTGAAGCGGTTCGTCGCCTATTTCACCGATCCCAAGGTGGCGATGGTCCAGGGGCGATGGACGTGGATCAACCGGCACTTTTCGAACCTGACCGAAGTGGAAGCGATTCTGCTCGACGGACACTTCATTATCGAGCACGGCGGGCGGAATTTTTCCGGGCGCTTCTTCAACTTCAACGGCACGGCCGGGATGTGGAGGCGCGCGGCCATCGCCGACGCCGGCGGCTGGCAGCACGACGCGCTCACCGAGGACACAGACCTCTCCGCCCGCGCGCAATTGCGTGGCTGGAAGTTTGTGTACGACCCGACCATCGAGTGCCCCA
>QHZO01000315.1 GCA_003224695.1 Acidobacteriota bacterium | reverse complement strand
TTGGGTAATCGCCACGAACGATTGAGTACACGAACGCCGTTCTACAGTCCGCGTTCCGCCAGGCCGTCCGATGGAAGATGATGGCGGAGGATCCTTGCGTCGGCGTCGATCTGCCCCCACTGCAACGGCGAGAAATGGAAGCGCTCAGTGTGGACGAATGCAAGCGGTTCCTTGCGGTGGCCAGGGAATCCAAGTGGTTCGCGTTGTTTGCGCTGGCTCTGACCAGCGGCATGCGACCGAGCGAGTTCTTGGCATTGAAATGGACCGATATCGAATGGCAGCGCGGCACCGCGAGCATTCGCCGAACAATCCAGGTCTCCCCTTCCGGCTGGCAGTTCTATGATACGAAGCGGAAGCGCAGTCGCCGCATCGTCAAGCTTCAGGGTTTTGTGTTGAACGCTTTGGACAATTTGCGGAATGGGCAGCTTCAGGCAAAGGAAGGTGATCCCGAAGGGGTACACGACTTGCTATTCCGCTCAAGCTCCGGAATGCGCTTGAAGCAACGAACCGTCAAACGTGAGTTTCGCAGGCTTCTCGCGGCGGCTGGCGTCCGAGCGATTCGGCTATACTCGCTTCGTCATACGGCCGCAACCTTGGCTGCGGCAGCGGGTGTATCCGTCAAGGTCATTTCCAATCAGCTCGGGCACGCGAGCATTTTGTTTACGCTGGAGCGCTATACCCATGTGCTGCCGTGCATCCAGGATGAGGCCGCCGCGCGAGTCGAGAGGATGCTGACCGGTTAAAAGTTCGTCTCGGAGGGAGGCGGTCGGCGTTGTGCTCGACTGACCTGCCCCCGTTTTCTGTACCAATCATAATGCGAGTTCCGGGGTAGTTTTTTGGTTTTGTTCTTCTCTGCGGTGCAGTTCGAAGGGAGCCGTAGGCGACCGGAGAGCTGCACCGCGCGCTGCGAACTCCTCGGGCGTCTGATATCCCAGGGCACTGTGCGGGCGCGCCTGGTTGTAATCCCTTCGCCACGCTTCGATCTTTTCACGCACCTCCTGCAAAGTCAGAAACCAGTTTTCGTTCAGGCACTCGTCCCGAAACTCCCCGTTGAAACTTTCGATGTAGGCGTTCTGCGTCGGCTTTCCCGGTTCGATGAAGTGCAGCTCGACGCGGTGTTCGAACGCCCACTGAACCAGCACCCGGCTGATGAATTCCGCCCCGTTGTCCACCTGGATGGCTTCGGGTTAGCCACGCTCGCCGGGGACTTCCTCCAGTACCCGTACCACCCGCGCCCCCGGAAGGAACGTGTCCACTTCGATCCGAGGTGACTCCCGCGTGAAGCCATCCATCAAATTCAGTGTGCGGAACTTCCTTCCGCTCGCCAGGTTGTCGTGCGCGAAGTCCATCGTCCACACCTGGTTGCCCTGCGTCGGCGCACCGACGGGGTTCGTGCCGCTGCCTTCAGTCGCTTCCGCGCTCGGTGTCGCACGGCCAAGCCTTCTTCGCAGTAAATTCGGCAGACGCGCTTGGGATTCACCAGCCATCCCTCCCGCCGAAACATCACCGTCAAGCGCCGATACCCGAACCGACGCCGCTCCCCGGCCAACTCTTGCAGTCGCTGGCGGAACTCCGGGTCCTCGCGCTCGATAGCGGCAGCTCGACCGCCCGATCCCCGCCAACTGGCAAGCCCGCCGCTCACTCCTCCGTGAATCGGCTCTTCTTCATCGTGAGTTCTCCTCTCGGCTTTTTATACCCGAGAACTCACATTCCCACTGGACCAGTTTCCCGGGGGCAGGTCAAAGGGAATGAATGTACTTAGCAGATTCAAATTAGGACACTACCCTTTCAAGAGCTGGGTTGACGGGCATCCGGAGGCGGCGCTAGAATCCCGGACGCGTCGACGTAGGGTTTGTCTCCAAGCGAACTCGTCCATTGAGGATGAGAGTCACAAATCCGCGTCCGCGAGAATGGCGCCGGGAGTTTTAAGGTAGGGTGCCGGTTGGCCTTTCGAAAGCACACCAGAGGAGCGCATATGTCAGGGAATAAGTCCGCTCGACGTGGTTCTCAGTGGGGCCAGTTGCGCCTCGGGGCTGCAATTCTCGCTTGCCTGGCTTGCTCGACGCCCCTGTTCGGGCAGGGAAGCCTATCCACGCTCCGAGGCACGGTCACAGACCCCTCCGGTGCGGTCGTGCCACTAGCCAGGGTCAGCGTTGAAGAAGTGGCGACCGGGATCACAGCCCGGAGCATTACCACTGACAGTCAGGGCAATTATGAGATTCCGGCGCTGAAAGAGGCCACCTACAGGCTTCGCGTTGAAGCGAAGGGCTTTGAGACGGATGTGGTGAACGACATCCACCTTGCGGGCAACGAGACCAAACGCGTCGATGTGACACTTCAAGTGGGCGCTACGGCCTCGCAAGTGGTGGTGAGCGCGGCAGCCGCGGTCATCGAAACCGAGGGCGCGAAAATCGGGTCGGCCTTCAGCGGGGATCAATACCAACTTGCCCCCTTGCCCGCCAACTCCTATTCTTCACCGCTCCCGGTGATCGCGACCATGCCCCAGATCCAGACCGACGCCGGAAATGAATTCGGCGTCACTATGGCGGGGCAGGGCGGGACGGAAATTCACATGGCGATGGATGGCGTCAAAGAGGAGAACCTCAACACCCAGACGGTGAACATGGAGGACGTGGAAGAGGTCAAGGTCAACGCGGTGAACAACAGCGCCGAATACTCGCGCGTGGGCGTCTACGACACCATCACCAAGAGCGGCACCAACCAGTACCACGCAGAAGCCTCTTATTACGACCGTAATTCGGCTCTGGGCGCACGGGGGTTCTTCGAACCTCAAAAGCCGATCGTGATCTATAACACCTTCAACTTGAGCGGCGGGGGTCCCATCCGCAAGAATCGCACCTTCTTTTACGCCTTGTGGAACGGCGAGCGGGTACACGAACAGTCTTTTTTTACCGACAATGTACCGACAGAGAAAATGCGGGGCGGTGACTTCTCCGACCTGCTCAACGCTTCGCCGGCCATTCAGATCTTCAACCCCTACACAGGCCAACCCTTCACGGGGAACGTCATCCCACCACAGATGCTGAACACGCTGGCTCTGAAGGTGCAGGATTTGTACATCCCCCATCCCAATCTCGGTCAGCCGGGCCAGCTGACCAGTAACTTTGGCTGGCTCTTTCCGTATCCGGAGGACCAGTACCGCGCCGATGTCCTGGTGGGGCGCATCGATCACAAGATTTCTGAAAAGAACCTCATCTACGGTCGCTATTCGGGCTACTGGCCCCGCTACATTCTGAACGACGGAAACTACCCCAACCTCGATTGGACGAAGCTGCGCCAAAGCCACTCCTTGGCCATTGTCGATACGCATACGTTCGCATTTAATGTGGTGAACAGCGTTACTTTCGGGGGGAACCGCGACCGGAGTGTGTACGGGGTTAAATTGAACGGCTTCCAGCCACCGACGGGCGATCAAGCCGTCTCAGCGATCGGGCTCCAGGGAGTCAATCCCACTAACGCGGCGGCGCAAGGCGTTCCCGAAATGGACTTTAATAGCATTACCAGTATCGAGGTTCCGCCAGGCGGCATCAACGGGAAGGCGGCGGAGCTGTATGAGAACTGGAGCCTCGCCGAAGCATTGACCTGGGCCAAAGGTCGGCACGTCCTGAAGTTCGGAGAAGAAGTCCGAGGCTTCATGTACTACACCACGGACCTCCCGAGTGGCACCTACGGTCAATTTTCCTTCAACGGAAGCATGACCAATTATGACTATGCCGACTTCCTGCTGGGTTTGCCCTTCGGCAGCACCCGGCTAACCCCGCTGGTGGGGCGGACGCAGTACGGCAAGGAGCTGGGCCTCTTTGGCATGGATACGTTCAAGGCGACCCGCAAGCTGACGCTCGATTATGGCCTGCGCTGGGACTATTTTGGGTCGTTTCGGTACGACGACGGGCTTCAGTACAACTATGATCCGGTACAGGATGCCGTGGTTGTGCCGCAATCAGCTTTGGGCAGCATCAGTCCCCTTTATCCCAGCGACATCAAGGTGGTCGCGGGGATTGTGGTCCCCAGCCCCTCCCTACACAATTTCGTTCCGCGCTTGGGGGTGGCCTACCTGATCACGGAAAATACGGTCGTTCGTGGAGGGTATGGCCTTTTCACCTCGCGCGGTCTGGGAGCTTACTCTCTCCTGCAAGGCTCTGGCCCCTTCTCGATTGCTGAGAATTACACCAATATGATCCAGAACGGGCAGGCCCTATTCACTTTTCCTAACCCCTTTCCTGCCAACCTCGGCTTGGCCCAGGTCCCCTCCCAAGCTGTGAGCGGCTATCCGCGGGATACGGTGGATGGCAAGATTCACCAGTTCAATGCCACCGTCGAACACCAATTCAGGGATTCGGGAGTCCGGCTGTCGTACGTCGGCTCCCGCACGCGCGGCCTGAACGGCTTTTACGAGGTCGACAAACCGCGGCCCAGCACCACCGCGTTCTCCGACTCGCTGCGGCCGCACCCGGAGTTCGTATCCATCCAATTGCTGCGAAGGGACCTCGCCGCCAACTACGACTCGCTCACCCTGGAAGGCCACCGCAAGGTTGGGCAGTTGAGCTATGACGCGTTCTGGACCTGGGCCAATAACCTGGACAACTACGAAATGCTGGCCAGCGGATACGGGAGCCTCTACGGGCCTTCGTACGGCGCCTTCGGGGACGAAAATCCCTATGCCCCGCTGCTCTGGAATCATGATCACGTCACGCCTCATCACCGCGTTGTGATCAATGCCCAGTGGGACGTTCCCGTGGGACGTGGACGGCGTTATCTCTCGAGCGCCCCAGGCGTTGTGGACAAAGCCGTGGGCGGGTGGTCGGCCTCCTATGTGGGTTTCTTCCAAACTGGCCAGTGGTTCTCGCCCTTCTTCTCCACCACGGACCCTTCGAATACCAACTCGTTCGGAGGACTGCCGGACCGGATTGCCAACGGGAACCTGCCCCCTGGCCAACGCACGAGAAGCCAGTGGTTCGACACGAGCGCCTTCAAGATTCCCGGGTGTCCAGACTCCGAGCCTGAGTGCGCGGATCCCGCCAACATCGGAAGGTTTGGGAATTCCGGGATCAACATTCTGGAGGGGCCGGGCGTGATGAGCCACAATTTAACCCTCCGGAAGCGCTTCCAGATCACCGAGCGATTGCACTTCGACTTCATGGCGCTTTGCAGCAACCTTTTCAACCATCCGAATTTTTCCCCTCCGTCCAGCACCATCGACATCCCGGACGCAGGACTCATTAACGGGCAGCACGACCGCTATTTCAGCGGAGAAAAGAGCGGTCCCCGGGTGATTGAACTGCGGGGGCGCATCGAATTCTGAGGCGGGCGGGCCCCAGCCTAGCCCAAGTTCGTCACGGGAAGGGTCAAAACTGGCCTAACTGCTTTGGAATCAAATCAGGCACTCGCCGAGTCTGCACTACATTCTTGATCGAAACTGAGCCGGTCCGGCACGCTGAGCCCGAGTTGGTCGAGCAACTGTTTCTGCTCGGGGCTCGGCGTGGTGATGCGCCGCAACCGGATCTCCCGGCCGTCCGTGGTGGGCAGGACGATATCCGCGCTGACCAGCGTACCCAGCAACTTCAATGTCTTGGCGGGAGACAAAGTCGAACCCTTCCGAATCAACAGGTGCTTCAGTGTGACCCACAGCGCGTAGCCGAGGAACGCCACCAGGATATGCGCCTTGGCGCGGCGCTCCAGTTGGTGGAAGATCGGCCGGATTGACAACTCACTCTTTAGAGCCCGGAACGCTGCTTCGGCTTCGGTGAGCTGAATGTAATTCTGCCAAAGCTTCGCGGGATGATGCGCCGACAAGTTGGTGCGGAGCAACTAGGCGCCCTCGCGTGCCAGCTGCCAAGCCCGCCGACCGGGGATGGCTTGCCACTGGAGCGAAAGGATGCCGCTGGTCTCGACGACTTTCATGGCATAGAGGTCCACGACCTGAGGATGGCGGGCCTGAATTTGCCCCGCCCGCCGCTCGATCTTGTTCCGATCCTTGAGCTTCCCCTCGGCCACGCGCTTCCGGAGGGAGGCGAGCGCCTTTTCCATCCGTGTCGAGAAACGACTGTGGATCGCCTCTTCCTTGGCCCGTCGCGCCGTCGAGCGACACAGAGCGTAGGTCTCCTCGCCCTGCGGGGTGGGCACCAGTTTCACTTCCACATCGGGCCGCACCTGCTCCGAGCCGTCTTCCAGGAGGTGCTTCTCAAACTGCTTGAGTTTCGCGCGCGGCGTCCCCACCAGATATTGAGCGCCGCGCCGGGCCGCCAGGTTTTCTTCGCTGACGATCCCGCGGTCAAAAACCCAGACCCGTCGCGCTTTCCCATATTTGCGCTCCACCATCCGCAGCACCGTCTCCACGGTCGTCACGTCCGCCCGGTTGCCATCGAAGGTTTCGTAGCTGAGCGGAAACCCTTCTTGGTTCACGATCAGCGCGATGATCACTTGCTTACAATCCGGCCGATGATCGCGCGAATAGCCGCGCTGCATCATCGGGTCTTTCTCCGCCGCCCCCTCGACGTAGCTGCTCGTCAAATCGTAGAGCAGTACGTCGAACTCGGCGCGAAATAGCTCCTGTAGCGGCCCGTGAGATGCCGCTCGAGTTTCGTTTTGTGCGGCAACAAGCGATCCAGGCATTGGTACAGGCGCGTGTCGTTAATCTTGCCTTCCTCGATTCCCAGCAAGTCGTCGAGCGCGGTGGAGGGGTACCAGCGCTCTTCAATCGGCAACTCGCTGCCCGGCGCCGACAGCCGGTTGATCGCCAAAAGCGCCGCCACGCGCGACCACGGTACGGCCGCGTTCTCTTCCGGCCCATCGGGCAGACTTTCCCAGAAACGATCCAGCTCCAGCTGCTTCCACAACTCCAGACCCAGGAAGCAATCCCCAAAGCGCCGCGACCGCTCCAGCCGCGCCTTGTCCAGTCGTACCCGCGCCACGGTGGTATCGTCTTCGGGTGGCTCAACGTCGGAAGGAAACAATTTCAGTGGGTGGCTCTCGCCCTGCTCGTTGAAGACCTCGATCGTCTTCAGCCAGCGCGCCTCGGCCGACCCGTTCAATTCGCCCAGGTAGCACAGCGTCCGTTGCCGCGGACCGTCAGGTGTCCGTACGGTTTCTACCAGCGACCAGTAGGTGTGATCCTTGCCATCCTTCTGCCGGTAATTCGGTCGCAGATACATCGCCGCGATGCTGCCACGCCTCGCGTCAGCGTCGCAAGAGGGTGGGTCTACACTACATCGCCACCTCAGGCTCGCCAGGCTGAAAACAAAAAACTTCTCCCCGAACCAGAGCAAAATTTAATAGATGGTCGCTTCAGCGTGACGAAGTTGGGCTAAGGGTACGCTCCTCATCGTGCTCGCTCGGTCGCTCGCCTGCGAATGCGAGTCGAGAAACCACGCGCTTCGGTTGGTACGGGGCCACCGATTCGTGGCTTGCCAGACCATGCCGTTCCTCGGAGCGCTCAAGTCCGCCGCGCTTACCGCCAATATAGTCAGTGAACCTCAACTGAGTCCTTGGTGTCAGCCATAACTAAAGATGGAGCTCCTCGACGAGCTAAAGAGGGAGCTCCTCGACTAGACGTCTAGGCTCGGCTCGACCTCGTGACCGTTGTGAGGTTAACCGAGCTGCGCTATAACGTACGAGTCACAATGAAGTGCAAGTAAGTTCCTGGACTCGTGACGTATAGATTGCACACTTGGGCGGGTAACGTAATCTTCATCGCGCAGAAATTCATGACGAGCTCGAGCGCTAGGTAACAATCTCTTGCATTCCTAAACGCTCGGGTAGTAGGTAGTTGCCGCCATCTGGGGAGTCGCCACAGGAAGCTTTAGCAACCGTTCAACATGTAATTGAGCGTTCTTGGGTTCGAGGCCTCCATTTGCCTCGTGAGGATTCGTGTTGTCTCACGACGATGGCAGAGAGGATTGCGTAAGTGAGTCTGTCTCATCAACGGTTCCAGTTTGCGACATTGCGCGCAGTGTTTATCAGGGTTGGGCACACTTTCCCCCTCCCGACAGATTCAGGCAGGAAGCCAGAAGTGAGCGAAATCGCGCAAATTTAACCGGCGCAAAATCAAAACTTTAGGGAGGATTGGGATGAGGCCAGTGGAAAAGAATCTAGGGAAGCTTGAATGGAAACTGGGCATTGCGCGCCAGAGATTCGAGGGGATCAAGGAAGACTCCAGCATAAAAGATAGCCGTTTTTCAGGGATTTGCACATGGATAATTGCGATACACGTCGCAGCGGCGCTTGCATGCTCTGCGGCAGCAGCGCCCAACGGGTCAGGCCACAAGTCTACTGGCGGATCAGGGTCCGCACCGCCCACGGGGACTCTGGTCACAATCCAGAACCTCAATAGCGGCCTCTGCGTGGACACTGGAGGCTCCATCGGCATCACCGCACTTATCCAGGCGCCCTGTTCAGGCGCGACCACTCAGAATTTCGTCTTACAGTCCAGCCCCGCAAGTGGCTATGACTATCTCGTCAGTTCCGCCTCAAGCCTTTGCTGGGACGTGGCGGGCGGGTCAAATGCACCTGGAGCGCTTATTCAGCAATATACCTGCACGTCGTCGTCGGCGGAGTACTACAAATTGAGCCAGGTGAACTCCGGTGTCTATAAGATTCTTTCAGGAAACATGAGCAACGGCTGTGTAGACATAGTTGGCGCTGCGACTTCTTCGGGGGCAGCCATTGAACAGAATACCTGCAATGGATCGGCGAGCCAAATCTTCCAAGTCAGCGCCTCGGGAACTCGCGTGTCGATTTCGGTATCGCCGACCAGCGGCACGATCAGCTCAGGCGGGACGCAGCAAT
>QHZO01000007.1:1243-2979 GCA_003224695.1 Acidobacteriota bacterium | reverse complement strand
CTCGAAGCGGTATAGAATCAGAAATCGAATCTGGAAATTCGAAACTCGAAAATCGCTTCAAATAAGGCAAGTTTGCCGGCGCGATTTCCTAGATAAGAGTTTCGAATTTCGGATTTCGCGACACGGATCGAAAATCTCAGATTCAAGACCCGGGAGGCCAACATGGCGGACCCCACGAGCGACCCCATTTTGGGCGACGAGCCGAAGACCGAAGAAAAGCCGCGAGTGCTGAAATACATTCGCTTTGACGCCTCCGGCACGGTCGCGCACCTGACCCTCAACCGGCCCAAACAAAACGTCATGAACATTGACATGCTCAAGGAGATAACTTGGGCCATCGAGAGCCTGACTGCGCGGGATGAAATCCGTCTGATCCTCCTCGATTCTTCGTCCGAGTGTGAAGGCTACTTTTCAGCCGGTGTCGGGGCGGAGGGTTACACCAGCCATATGGTCTTCCAGATGATGGACGCCTTCCACCGGGTCTTTTTGGCCATGAACGAGGTCTCGAAGCCCGTGGTCTGCGTCGTGGACGGCATCGCCTCGGCGGGCGGTTGCGAGCTCGCCGCCTATTGCGACATCGTGCTGGCAACCGAGAATGCGCGCTTCATGCAGCCGGAGATCAAGCTCGGCGTCTTCCCGCCGCTCGGGGCCGTGGTCTATCCGCGCACCATCGGGCCGAAGCACGCCATGGAACTGCTGCTCACCGGCGATACGCTCAACGCGCAGCAGGCCCTGATGATGGGGCTGGTAAACCGCGTGGTGCCCAAATCCGCGCTCCAGGAAACCGTGGACAGCATGGTCAAGCGCATTGCGGAGCAGAGCGGCCCGGTGCTTCAGCTCCTTAAAAAAGTCATTTTCGAAGGCACTTGGCGGCCGTTTGACGAGGCATTGAAAGTCTCGCAGAATATCTATCTGAACCGGCTATTCGAGCTCGAAGACTCGCAGGAAGGCCTGCGCGCGCTGCTCGAAAAGCGCAAGCCCGTATGGAAAAACAAGTAATCAGGGCCGCCTAACGGTAAGCTTGCTTGAGGTGGTCGGCGACAGTCTTGAAGACGGTGCGGTGCGCCTCGTCCACTTCGTTGAAGAATCGCCAGTACCCTACCCGATAGCGCCACGTCGGCGGCTGCCAATTCTTCAAGCGCTTGATGCCGGGGCCCCAAAATTTCTCCGTGTCCTCCGCCCCCAGACTTTCACACGGAGCGCACGGAGCAGCTCAGTGTTCTCCGTGTTCCTTCTTTTCCAGGCACAGAGGACACAGAGGCGCCCAACCGCAATCGAACGCCTGCGGGAAAATTTGTGCAAGCCGCAACTACTTTTCCCTGTAGTAGTACAGGGCGGACCTATGCGAACAAATTGAACTATTGGGGAAGGTCCTTGAGGGCTTTATCGACGTCGTCGAGGGCGCTCTTGGGAAGTTCGCAAGGCAGCGGATCGGTCGAGCGGCGACCGTAGACCTTGTCACCCGCCGTCCCGATTTCGACGGATTCCGTCTCGTTCGTTGCTCCAAAATGTACTTCGAATTGATAGGCGGGATTGGCGAGGCCGAAAGAGGCCGAGGACCCGGCCTTCGGGAACGACGCGGCACGCAGCTCACGCAAACGGTCGAGAAGCGCTTCAACTTTATCGGCAGGCTCGTCCTTGGTCTTGGGCGAAGTTTCCTTCCATTTGCCCTGGCTCTTCTCGAACACCCGCCGGCCCTGGGCCGTGGTGACGGTAAACTGCTTCACGTCAAATGC
>QHZO01000007.1:0-1233 GCA_003224695.1 Acidobacteriota bacterium | reverse complement strand
CGGAGTTGAGCGTGAACACGGGGTCGAGCGCTGAGTTGGCGGCGTCATAGCCATTGCCGTCTTTCTTCCCGATCAGTAGAGTTTCGGTTCCCTTGGGACCACTCATTTGTATTCTGAGAGTGGGTGATTTCAAACCGTACTTTGCGAACTCCTTCTTTTCGTCCGCGACCACACTCTGCATCTGGAGTCCGTGCAGGCGATCCGCCAGGTTCTCGACCGCGTACTTGTCCGCGCGCACGGCGGGCGGCAGGACCAGATCCCAAACGCCATCCGGGTTCTTTTCCAGTGTCAGGTGGTGTCCCTTCGATTCGGCTTCGATCTTCTGAATTTGGTTGGAATCGAGCGTCACCGCGCGCTTGTCGCGGAGGTCGAAGAAGTTCTTTTCGAGTGAGGTCTTGAGGTACGCGGCCAACGTGACGACACGCGGGCTCGTCCCCATTTGAGCGTAAAGCCCGGAGGAGGTGGGAGTCTCATCGCCCAGCTTGAGCTCGAATTCTTTGGGTGTCGCGTCGGTTAAAATTTTGATGGTCTCGGCGGGCGGGTCGAGGCCATACTCCTTCAAATTTTTCGGGTTCGGCTCGATCACTTCGCTCACCGACGCGCTGGTAAGGCTGTCGAGGAGAGAGGTGACGGCCGTCGAGTCGGCGGGCAGCGATTTCGGAGCCGTCAGCTTCCACTCTCCTCCCGCTTTCGCGCAGGTCACAACTTCGCCGTCCCTTGGCGCCAGCGTGAAAGACTGGATGTGGCTACTCGCGAGCGCCAGAAGTTTCTCTTCCGGCTTGGTTTCGGATTTCTCCGGCTGGGAAGATTTGTGCCGGCTGTAGAGGACGTAACCGCCCGTGAGGAAAATGAGAACGAAGGCGGCGATGACAGTGTTGTTGTACTTCTTCTTCATCGGCGGCGGCGCCACCAGACACCCACGCCTCCTACAATAATCAGGATGGGCATTCCAATCACGCCGAGGAACAGGATTTTTCTCATCTGCGCCTGGGTGAGGTCCAGGTGCTGGGACTCGGGCGGCTTGTGCCGGATGGAGATCAAGTCCTCCTCGGCGGTCAACCAATTCACCATGTTCATCACCAGGTCGAGATTGCCCTCGAACCGGAGATAAGCGTTGGCGGCAATCTGCGAAGTGCCGAGCGCCACGTAGCGCCCCTGCTTTTTCGGGTCCATGCCCGCCAACGTCCCTGAAACGGCGACCGTGAGCGGGCCCTTCACGTCCTTCGAGGCGTC
>QHZO01000314.1 GCA_003224695.1 Acidobacteriota bacterium | reverse complement strand
ATGCCTATAGGAACATCGTCGGGCCAGGGTTCTTTGAGACGATGGGCATCCCAGTCCTCGCCGGACGCTCCATCGCGGATCGGGACATGTCTGGGGATTCGAAAGTGGCGGTGGTCAACAAGGAATTCGCTCGGCAATACCTTAATGGCGATAGTCCCCTCGGACGTCATTTCGGCTTCGGCTCGGGAGACCACGCGCAACCCGCCGACATTGAGATCGTGGGAATGGTCGGCGACACAAAGTTCAACGACCTGCGGCGAGAAATTCCCCCGACCATCTTCGTGCCCGTGGATTCCTCCCGCATAGGCCCGATCAATTTTGAGCTGCGGACGGCCGGTGACCCGATGGCCTTGATCCCGTCCGTTCGGCGCGTCGCGGCTGGTATGGACAAGAACCTGGCGCTCTATCAAGTGAAAAGCCAGTTGCAGCAAACCGAAGAGTCGTTATTTCATGAACGCTTATTCGCTCGCCTGACGAGTTTGTTTGGATTGCTCGCCGGGATCCTCGCCGCGGTCGGCGTCTATGGCGTGATGGCCTTCGCCGTCTCGAAGCGCACGCGCGAGATCGGAATCCGCATGGCGCTCGGCGCGACGCGGAAAGGAATCGCCGGGATGGTCTTGAGTGAGACGCTCGTGGTGACGGCGGTTGCCGTTGTGATCGGAATCGCGGGTGCGCTCGCGGCCTCACGCCTGATTTCAAGCTTACTTTATGGATTGAGGCCTACCGATCCGGTGACCCTGGCGGCCGCGGCTTTCCTCATGATCGCCGCCGTCGTCCTCGCCGGAATCATCCCCGCGCGGCGAGCGTCTTCCGTCGAGCCGATGAAGGCTCTTCGCTGCGAGTAGCGTGGCACGGGCGTCCCGCCAGCAAACATCATCGCGATGAACGGCGGGAGTGGGTCGCTGCCACAACTGCGGCCAAGATGGCGGCGCTAGGAGAAGGCCGAAGGTCCGTCAACCGACGGACAGAAGGCAGAAGGCAGAAGGCAGAAGGCAGAAGGCAGAAGGCAGAAGGCAGAGACCCCTCAATGTATCAGTTAATTTTCTCACGCCTCATGATGTAGAATTTGGCTATGGACAATGCAAGAAGGATTGCACAGCGCGGCGGGGCGATACTTTGTCTCGCAGTCGTAACGCTCGCAGTCGCGATTTTGCTCCAGCACGAGGTGGCTGCAAAAGACTCAACCGCTGATCCCTGGCGGCCCGGCGACGTTATTACTCCGAAGCAGCTTGCCGATTCGCTCCATACAGCCCATAAGCCGGTGGTCGCCTGTGTAGGCTTTGATTTCCTGTTCAATGGGGGCCACGTTCCGGGCGCTTGGTACAGAGGTCCGGCCAGCCAAGCCAAGGGCCTGAAAAATCTCAAAGCCTGGGCAGCAGGGCTTGACCGCAAGCGAGATGTGGTTATTTATTGCGGCTGCTGTCCGTGGAAGGATTGCCCGAACATCCGCCCGGCATTCGCGGCGCTCAAGGCCATGGGCTTCACGCACCTCAAGGTTGTGGAAATCGCCAAGGACTTCCCCACCAATTGGACTGCCCAGGGGTTACCGACAGAAAAGGGTTCATAGGTTCACAATCTATGGGGATCCGGCGCGGAACTCTCAAACGGTCACGCTTTGGAGCGACCGAGTTTGGGATAAGATGGGCCCGCGAGTGGCCCTTATGGAAGGGCACAATTGAGGACAGACGCTGTGAACGCAGGCGCGAAGGGCGCTCGGAATTCATTGGCCGACTCTGAAAAGCAGCTCCAGAGCTTCATCAATAAATTCGAGCCGAAGAGCCAGGCCTTGATCCGCGCGCTGCGCAGCGCGCTCGGAAAGCGGCTGCCCACGGCGAACCAATTGGTTTGGGATAATTACAACTTCTTCGTCCTGAGTTTCGGCCCGACGGAGCGCCCCTCCGATTGCATTGTTACCATCGCGGCGGCGGCGAATGGCGTGGGGCTGTCGTTCTACCGAGGTGCATCGCTTCCCGATCCCCACAAGATACTGCTCGGATCCGGCGGTCAAAATCGTTTCATCCGAATTGATTCTCAGAAAGTGTTGGCGCGCCCCGAGGTTAGCGCCCTCATCACCGCGGCGGTGGCTCAGGCCCAGACTCCGCTCGCGGCGAGCGGCAAGGGGAAACTCATCATCCGCTCGATTTCGGCAAAGCAGAGACCCCGCCGCAAACCCGCGAAGTGAGTGACTCGCGACAAACCCTCATGGGGACAATCCCGGTAGTTCTACCCAGGAATCCTGAGCGCTTTCGCGGCTAGACTTGCCCGTGTCTCTCGAGTTGTTTGTAAAATACGAGCGAGTGGATGACGGGGGCCAAGGCCGCCGCCATGATCAGGACCATCGAGGGCCAGATGGAGGTCTGGACCATCGCCAGCACGAAAGCCAGGACGCCCGCCGCCATCATGGCCTTTCCCGCAAACCGATGCGTGGCTTTCCAAACCCGTTCATCGGCGATTGTCCAAGGCGTGCGGATCCCAACGTAGAAGTTGCGCGGCAATCGCGGTAAAACGGCTCCCATAACGGCGAACAAAAGACAGATACCGCCGAAGGTTGCCCGAGTCATATTGAGCGGCCGGCCAAGGGCGGCGACGATCATCAGCACCTGGAAGTAAGCCAGAAACACGAGCAGGATATCCATCAAGGCGAGGTACAAATGCCGTGGCTCGTCCACCTGAAACCGACGGGGAGATAGCCACGGCAGCACCGCCATGAGGCATATCGTCCCCGCCATGATGCCCGGAAGCAAAGCCACGAGCGTCCATTTCGAACCGTATTGGTC
>QHZO01000316.1 GCA_003224695.1 Acidobacteriota bacterium | reverse complement strand
AACTTGGCGGAACAACACAGGTTGTGATATAAAAGGGTTGTCTCAGAGTATGCAGGACAACGAGCAGCGGCCAACAACTGGTGCCGACGCGCGGCCCGTCACCGGAGGGTCGGCGTGGGGTATTTTCAGCGCTCGCTACTGGCTCCGGGACATTATCCTTTCCCTCCTTCTGTCTTTCATTGTCATCGTTTTCCTCTATCAGCCGGTCCAAGTCGAAGGGACCAGCATGATCCCGCGTCTCGAAAACCACGAGCGCATCTTCATCAATAAGTTTGTGTACCGACTGGAGCCGATTCAGCGCGGGGACATTGTGGTCTTTTGGTATCCGCTCGACCCTTCAAAATCCTATATTAAACGTGTGGTTGGGCTGCCCGGCGAAATGGTGAGCATCCGGGACGGGCACGTTTACATCAACGGGAAACCCCTTCACGAAAGCTATATACCTCCCGGCTATCTCGACCACCAGGACTACCCGGCCACCCCGGTCCCCCCGAACCACTTTTTCGTTCTCGGAGATCATCGGATTTCTTCTAATGACAGCCCGGCAATACATTTATGGGAAAGCGGTTTTTGTTTACTGGCCGTTCAGCCTGTTCGGGTCGCTTAATTAAGACGTCCGTTGTCTGCCGTCCATAGTCGGTTGTCCTTTGCGGGCAGTTTTTGATCCGCGGTCGCTAGGGGTGGGTACAAACGAAAATCGAAACTCGAAATGCGAAACTCGAGACGATTTCCGAATTTCGATTTTCGAGTTTTGCGGCTGGACTTGAGGAAGGGTATTCCCGACCAGAAATCATGTCACGCCGAATGTCCAGGGATTACGTCGGCTCGGAGCACTCATGCGGGCAGTTCTCGCCTTAGAAGACGGTCGGGTCTTCCACGGGCGCGGAGGGGGCGCGCCCGCCGAACGTTTTGGCGAAGTCGTTTTTAACACTTCTCTTTCCGGCTACCAGGAAATCCTGACCGACCCCTCTTATGCCGGTCAGATCGTCATCCTGACGTATCCCCACATCGGGAATTACGGCACGAATGCCTTGGATTCGGAATCCGCGCGCCCTTGTACGGAGGGCCTGGTGGTGCGGGAGCTCTCAGAGCTGGCCAGTAACTGGCGATCCGAAGAGGCAGCGTCCGATTTCCTCGCCGATTACGGCGTCCCGGTAATCGCGGACATTGATACCCGAGCACTGGTATTGCACCTGCGGCGGCACGGAGTGATGCGCGGCGTGATTTCGACGCTCGACCGCGATGAGACAAGTCTGGTGGCCAAAGCCCAAGCCTCTCCGAGCATGGTGGGCTTGGACCTGGCGAGCCGTGTCACCACGCCGACACGTTACGAATGGACCGAGCCATCAAGCCCCCTCAGCCGGCTTGAGGCCACAAAAGGCGCGGCCGAGCCCTTCCGCGTGGTCGCATTCGATTACGGAATCAAACAAAACATTTTGCGGCGGCTGGTGGACGGCGGCTGCCGCGTCGTCGTGGTGCCGGCCAAGACGAGCGCGGAGGAGGTGCTGGCTCTCAAGCCGGACGGCGTTTTTCTCTCGAATGGTCCCGGCGACCCGGAGCCCCTCGATTACGCCGCCAAGACCGTGCGCAAGCTCGCGGGCCGGGTGCCGATTTTCGGGATTTGCCTCGGCCATCAGATTATCGGCCTGGCGCTCGGAGGAAAGACTTACAAGCTCAAATTCGGGCACCACGGAGGCAACCACCCGGTCCTGAATCTCGAGACCAACAAAGTTGAAATCACCGCGCAAAACCACGGCTTTGCCGTGGACCCGGACTCGCTTAAAGCAAGCGAGGTGGCGCTGACGCACCGCAACTTAAACGATCATACGCTCGAAGGGCTGCGCCACCGGTCGTTGCCTTTGTTCAGCGTCCAATATCATCCCGAGGCTTCTCCCGGCCCGCACGATTCGGCGTACTTGTTCCGAAGGTTTGTTGAAATGATGGCGGAGTTTCAATCAAAGGGTAAAGGTTAAAAGCCGAAGGATGAAAAAGAGACTCGATGATAGCCAGCAAAGGCTGTCCATACGCCACGGGTTCGCGGAGGTGAAGGCAGGGCATTACATCCCGCATGAAGCGATGAAGCCCTGGCTTCTCTCTTTAGGCACGAGCCATGAATTGCCGCCGCCGAAATGCGTCTGTGGGGAAGCCCATGACGGTCCGAAACCGCGCAGATACCGAGGGGTGTGAATGGGTTTTGAAGAATTTCTCGAGGAAGTTGCGGCGAAAGGAGACGTGGTTAACATTGTGTTCGAGGAGCGCCTGTTCAAATTGGTGGGCATCCTTCAAAAGATTGCGCAGCCGTTGGCAGCGGCGAAGGTGCCTTACGAGGTTGTCGGCGGGTTGGCCGTGCTGATCCACGTCGAGGCCGCCGACCCGACACATTCGGTGCTGACACGGGATGTGGATATCATGATCCGGCGCTCTGACCTCGGTAGAGTTATTGCCATCGCGGAATCGGAGGGGTTTAAGTTTCGCCATGTGGCTGGCGTGGATATGCTTCTATACGGGGGCAAGGCGCTCAACGCAATCCATCTGCTCTTCTCCGAGGAGAAGGTGAAGCCGAGCCAGGCCATTCCTAACCCGCCGCTTTCTCCGGAACGCAAAAAGATTCAGGGAGAAGAAGCTTGTGTCATGCCGGTGGCGGACCTGGTGCAAATGAAGCTGAGCGCAAATCGGCTCAAGGACCGCGTTCATATTCAAAGTCTCGACGCCGCCGGCCTGATTACGGCCGAAATGGAACGTGGACTGCCGGATGCACTGCGGACTAGACTTCACCAGGTGCGGGAAACAGAATAATGATTCCTCGAGGCTGCAACGTAGAACGTAGGAGGAAGCATGGCGACAAAGACGACGTTGACTTGGCAAGAGTTCCTGGAGGCAGGGAAGCTGGACCAGCGTTGGGAATACGTCGACGGAAAGGTGAGGCTCATCTCACCGAGTGGAGTGCAGCACGGGCTCATGATCCAGCAGATCAGCGTTGCGACGCAGAGTTTTGTAAACGCCAACCCTGAGTGGATGAGCCTCGCCACAGATGTCGCCTTTACACTGGCGGAGGGAAGCTGGCGCTGCCCTGATTGGAGCTTGGTGCGGCGGGAGCGTTTTGGTGAAAGCGGCCTCCCGGAGGGACCCGCGCCCTTTCCCCCCGACGTTGCCTTTGAAGTGATCTCGCCGAGCGAT
>QHZO01000313.1:16854-27788 GCA_003224695.1 Acidobacteriota bacterium | reverse complement strand
GCCGCGAGTGCGCCGCCATCGCCACGATCCTTCTGCCTCCGCGTGAATTCGTGTCGAGCTATGTCAAGACACATTATCCGGACCGGAGTGTCCCGCGAATCGCGGTCATTGCCCGCGACGCTCCGCTCAGCCCGGAAAATTTCCTTTACCGGCATCCCGACGTGCAGAGCCGGTTCGACGCCGGCCTCTTCGAGCTGATTGGAGTCAAGAGCTTCGCAGAATTCAAGCAGCGCTTCGTGCTGACCGACGGCATCCGCTGCCACGCCACGTCGCCGCACGTGGCGGATAAAGCGCTGGCTTATTGCGCGCGCCACTTGCTCGCCGAACTCAAGTTGTTTCCCAGCCTCGAAACGCTCGTCGTGCTCGGGGAAGATTCCTACGTGCAGTTTCAGCGGCACGTGCTCGAGCGCGGCCCGGGTACCTTCAAGCCCTTCGACGAGCTGATCCAGCCGCAGGGTTGGGCGCGAGAAGAGGTGCGCGTCTCCGCGCTCACCGAACGCCTCTTGAGTGTCTACTATTGCTACCACCCGACCTTCGGCTACAAGCGCAGCCCTTCCATCCGCGCGATGCTCGAGTGAGCCAGCGCGGTTCGGCCGTCTCACGGCCTTTCCCAAAATCCCCGCGCGGGCTCGGTGCCGTTCGTAGGGGGCCATTCAAAGGAAGGGCACGGTTTCAACCGTGCCGATTGCGCGCTCCCGCGTCTTCCCTTTCGTTTCGCGCACGCGAGCGTCGGGTCAATTTCATACCTAAATTTAAAGCATCCCGCTCGCGGCGCGAAACGAAAAGGAAATCCCAATCCACCGCGACGGCACGGTTGAAACCGTGCCCTTCCGCCGTCGCTTCGAACCTTCGTGAATAATCCGGGCTAATTCGCGGCGACGGGAAGCTCAATGCCCGACGCCAGGCGCCTCGAGCGGTAAATGCGCTGGGTGGCCGGTTGATAGTCGGCCTCACGGGCCTCGAAAATGTTCGGCACGAATTTCTGGGGGTTACGGTCAATCAGCGGAAACCACGTGCTCTGGACTTGCACCATGATTTGGTGCCCTTTCAGGAACACGTGGTTGTTGGTATGCAAATCAATCCGATATTCGAGCGGTTGATTCGAGGGAATAGCTTCGGGTTGCTCGAAACTCTTGCGGAAACGCCCGCGAAACACCTCGTCGGCGACGATGAGCTCGTAGCCGGCCAAAGGCGTCCCTGGGGCGCAGTTGCACTCCTCAGGTTTCGCAAGCAGTTTCGAATCTTCCGGGTACACGTCAATCAGCTTCACGATCCAGTCGCTGTCGGTGCCGGATGTTGAGGCGAACAGGTCGGCGACAATGTCGCCGGTCACTGTCACATCCTCTTGGAGGGCCCCAGTCTCATAACTCAGCACATCCGGGCGACGGTCCACGAAGCGCTGGTCCTCGACCAGCCACAGCGGCCACTCCGGCCCGGGGTAAGTGGGCGTGACGGGCCGGTGGCGGTACGGGACCGGATGAGCGGGGTCAGACACGTAACTGTCAAACACGGATGCCGCCTCACTCGGGGCGTCAAAGGAAAGTTTACTCTCCGCGCGGAAATAGAGTTTCCTTTGGGTGATGCCTTCCCGAGGAGGCCAGGCGTTGTACGGTCTCCAGCGGTTCGCTCCCGTCTGGAAGGTTAGCGCCTCCGGCTGCTTCAGCTCGCCCTTGTCCTTCAGCCAGTAATCGAACCAAGGATTGCTGATTTTTTGATGGTAGTCCGCGCAAGTGTCCTCGCCGAAATCTATCGGCCCCAGGGCGCGGCAGTGCGCGCGCGACCATAGCCCGTGGTTCCAGGGGCCGGCGACGAAATAATTCAAATGCCGGCTGTCGGCTTTCTCGAACAATTCGTAGATCTTCTGCGGGCCGTAAAAATCTTCCTGGTCCCACCAGCCCGCGATGTGGAGCGTGGGCACGGCCGTCTGCTTCAAGAAAGAAGCAAACGCCTGTTTTCGCCAGTACTCGTCGCGGTTCGGATGCTGGACGAAATCATTCCAAGTGGGAAGCCGGCCGTGAAAGAAGAGACGATTGGCGTTCGACAGCGCGCCGAGATGCAAGTACCAGTCGTAAGTGTCGAAACGGTCGAAGGCAAAGTGTGTGTCGGCCTCTTTGGCGGTCTCGAGCAGCGCCGCGTACTCAAATCCGTAACTGAGACGAAAAGCCCCGTTGTGATGAAAATCGTCGCCGAGAAACATGTCCGCCGGTGAAGCGCCTTCAATGGCAGCCTTGAGCGCCGGGTGGGGGTCCACAAGCGCCATGACCACGGTCCATCCAAGGTATGAAACTCCGAACATGCCAACCCGGCGGTTATTGTTCGGCAAATTTTGGATCAACCAATCAATCGTGTCGTAGGCGTCGGTGCTTTCGTCAATGGCCTTGGGGTCGCTCCGGTCGCGCGGTGGCCGCTGCATGACGAATACGCCTTCGGATTTGAACCGGCCGCGCAGGTTCTGAAACACCAGGATGTCATCGGTGCCCGGCGGGCAACATTCTTCCGGAACTCCGTACGGCCCGCGCGTAAAAAGGATCGGCAGCGGCCCTTTCTGGTCCTTGGGCGTAAAGATCACCGTTTGCAGGCGCACGCCATCACGCATCGGAACCATCTCTTCCCTGCGCGTGAAATTCCCAGCCGGCGGTTGTTGCGCGTCACCGAGGAAAGTCAGAAAAGCGGCGGCGAGAACCGCGGCCGCCACAATCCATCGCTTCGCCAAGAACCTTTTCAATGGCGGCTCCTCAAGCCCCGAGCGCTTGGAGCACTTCCCGAATGTGGCCGTCCACTTTCACTTTCGGAAACACGCGCTCGATTCTCCCCTCCGCATCCAGAATGAACGTGGTGCGAACGATGCCCATCTTCTTGACGCCGTACATGGTCTTTTCCTGCCAGACGCCGTAAGCCTCAAGAGTCTTATGGGAGGCGTCGCCGGCCAGGGGAAAATTCAACTCGTATTTGTCGCGAAAGCGCGCGAGCTCTTCCGGCGTATCGTCGCTCAGCCCGACCACTTGTGCTCCGAGCTTTTCGAGTTCCTTGCGCGCGTCCCGAAACTCGGTCGCCTCGGCCGTTCAACCCGGCGTGTCCGCTTTGGGGAAAAAGTAGAGGACCAGTTTCTTCCCCCGGAAATCTTTCAGTGAGACAGGGCGGCCGGAATCTCCGGGAAGCGAGAAATCAGGTGCAGCATCCCCCAGATTCAACATAGCCATTTGACCATCGCTACCGCATCGTGAATTGTCTGCTTCTTGCTCGAATTCTCTTCCGCAACTCTCCAGGATGTCATTCCCGCGAAGGCGGGAATCCACGTCTGGACCCCTGCTTTCGCGGGGGCGACGACGCGGTTCTGCGGGCCTACGACCCGAGCTCTTTCTTCAGAACATCATGGACGAGCTGCGGGTTCGCCTGCCCGCGCGTGGCCTTCATAACCTGGCCCACCAACCAGCCGAGCGTCGCGCTCTTCCCGCTGCGGACCTGCTCGACCTGCTGGGGATTCGCGGCCATGACTTCGCGCACCACCGCGGCGATCTTGGCCGGGTCGTTGATCTGCTCGAGCCGCTTTTCGGCAATGATTTCGCTCGCGCGCCGGCGAGTCGAAAACATTTCCGCCAGGATGTCTTTTCCCATTTTGCCCGAGAGGGTCCGGCCAGCCACCAGGGCCACGAGCTCCGCCAGGCGCTCCGGCGAAACGGGCGATTCCGCGATTTCCTTTCCCGCGGCTTTCAACAGATACGAGAGCTCGCTCAGCAACCAATTGGCCGCCAACTTCGGATCGGCGCCCCGGCGGACTGTGTCTTCGTAGTAGTCGGCCAGTTGCCTCGACGAGGTCAGTTGTGACGCGTCATAGTCGCTCAGGGCATAGACGCCCGCAAAGCGCGCCTTCTTGGGCTCCGGCAACTCCGGCATCGAGCGGCGGACTTCTCCCTTCCACTCCTCGCTGATGGCGAGCGGCAGCAGGTCCGGTTCGGGAAAATAGCGATAGTCGTGTGCGAACTCTTTCGAGCGCATGCCGACCGTGCGCTGCTCGCGGCTGTCCCACAGGCGCGTTTCCTGAAGGATTTCCTCGCCCTCTTCGAGCACGCCGATTTGGCGCTCGATTTCGTGCGCCAGCGCTTTTTGGAGAAACTTGAATGAGTTGAGGTTCTTGACCTCCGTCTTCGTCCCAAACACGTTCGTGCCGGCGCGGCGCACGCTGACGTTCGCGTCGCAACGCAGACTCCCCTCCTCCATGTTGCAATCCGAAACCTCGAGGTAGAGCAGCAGCGTCTTCAAGCGCGTCAAGTAATCGTAGGCCTCCTCCGGCGCCCGAAGGTCCGGCTCGCTGACAATCTCAATCAGCGGCACGCCCGAGCGGTTGAGATCAATGTAGGACTTCTGGCTGGAATCTGGGAAACCCTCGTGGAGCGACTTTCCGGCGTCTTCTTCCAGGTGCACGCGGGTCACGCCGATGCGCTTTGGCTTCCCGTCAACTTCGATGTCCAGCCGGCCGTCGCTCGCCAGCGGCTCGTCGTATTGCGAGATTTGATAGCCCTTCGGCAGGTCAGGATAGAAGTAATTCTTGCGCGCAAAACGCGAGTGCGGATGGATGGTTGAATTCAAGGCCAGCGCCGCCTTCATCGCCATTGTCACCGCCTCGCGATTCAGCACGGGAAGGGCGCCCGGCAGCCCCAGGCAAACGGGGCAGGTGTTGGAGTTTGGAGGGTCGCCAAACCGCGTCGAGCAGGCGCAGAAGATTTTCGACTGCGTCAGCAGTTGGACGTGCACCTCCAGCCCGATGACCGCCTCGTAACGGGCTCGAACGTCCTGCGATATGGCAACCATTTCCCGCATCAATCCCCTTGATGATCGGTGGGGCACGTCGCACTGTGCTCCTGCCCCGCCGTGCCGTCGAATGCGCCGCCTCTGCATTATTACAAAGGCAACCGATTCTAGGGAGCAAGATTTTGTTTGTCAAATTTGCCGCCGGTATGAACAATAAGCAGGCGAATGAAAGCGCGAGCCATAGGATTAACCATCGCAGCCTTGCTGTCTCTGCTCCTTGCCGCCGCGGCCGCTAAGAAGCCGCAGCAGACGGGCTGGGGCTACGCCGCCGGCGGCGCGGTGAAGGTCTTCGAAGGGCTTTCCCTGCGCCCCAAGTTGCTGGAGCCTCTTGGACGCTCCCGGGTTTCGGTGATTAAGCCGGAGACTCTCGAGGTGAAGCTGGGCTGGGCGGAATCGAGCCAGTTGAAATTTTTCCCCACCGATCGCTTCCCCGCGAACGCGGACTTGTTCCTGCGCGCCGGGGCGCCGTTCACCGACGATGCGGTCGCGGCTGACACCGTCATCACTCGCCGGCTCCTTCAGCAACCGTCGGGCGCGCCGCTGCTGGTCTGCCTTTTTGACTCTCCCGGCATTCCAAACGTGCGCCTCCAAATCTTTACCGCGGATGCGGATCATTACGCTCCCGGCCCCTATCTGGAATTCCCCAACGCGCAAATACATTCGCCCGTCGGCGGGCTCGAAGTGAAGGATGCCGTCGGCGACGGAAACGAGTGTTTGATCAGTCATGAAGCTTTTTCCCAGGGCGAGCAGAATCAAGGCGTTCGCTTGGTTGTGAGACGATTCGAAGCAGGCGCCCTGAAAACCCTTTGGAGTGCGCCGCTCGAATATACGAATCTGGCATCGTACGAGCCTCAGTCGCACAAGCTTACGCCGCCGGAAAAAAACGTCGGCGCGCCGGGCACGGTGACCAAGGCGAGCGTGGACTTCGCGGCAAATAGCGGCAAGCCGGAAATCATCTGGAAGGCGACGATCGAGTTCCACATTCTCGGACACGAGAAGCCCGTGGATGCGCTGACGGTCGTGAAGCACTGCGCTTGGACGGGAGCTGGTTTTGAGCCCATTCAATGAACTGACATATGAGGCGGGTTCACGCGGCTACGTTCGGATTGAATAGGGCGAAAAATATTTCACGGGCGTGGCATATATTTTCGATTTCACTCAAAATGGTCCGATGCACATGCCGCATCTTCTCATGCGCGTTTCGCGCGAGGTGAACCGATGAACACTCATAACCGAAGGGAGTTCCTGGAAATTTCGGCGGGGCTTGCCCCGTTGTCTCTTGTGGGAGCGGCGACCGGGCCGATCGCATCCGGCACCGCGGGGCCGCCCGCGGGCGACAAAGGCATGCGGCTGGGATTGATCATCGGTGTCGGCAAAGATCCCGACGCCGCCATGAAGAAGGTTCACGACCTGGGCGTTCCCACCTGCCAGCCGCAGACCGAAGACCTGAGCGACGGCATGCGCGAGCGGCTGAAGGCGGCGCTCGCGAAGTACGCCATCGAGGCGACGGCGCTCAACACCTCGGGCCCCGGCCCGGCCCAATACGATTTCTATCATGGCCCCGAGACCATCGGCCTGGTGCCGCGCCAATACCGCCAGGCGCGCATCGAGCACTTCAAGCGCGCGATTGATTTCGCCAACGAGTGCCGCATCCCGGCGCTCCACACGCACTGGGGCTTCATCCCGGAGAACCCAAACGACCCCGCCTATGCCGACGTGATTCCCGCGCTGCGCGAAGTGATGCAGTACGCGAAAGACCACGGCCTCAACGTCCTCTATGAGACGGGCCAGGAGACGCCCATCACGCTGCTGCGCGCCATCCGGGACGTGGGGCTCGACAATCAATTCGTCAATCTCGATTGCGCGAACCTGATTCTCTACGGCAAAGGCAACCCCGTGGACGCGCTCGACGTCGTCGGCCACCTCGTCCGCGGGCTGCATGCCAAGGACGGGCTGTTTCCGACCAACCCGCTCGAACTCGGAAAAGAAGTTCCCATCGGCGAGGGCAAGGCGAATTTCCCGGTGCTCATTAAGAAACTTAAAGCTCTCAACTATCGCGGCCCGGTAACGATTGAGCGGGAAATCGAAGGGCCAAGGCAGATGGAAGACATCAAGAAGGAAAAGCTGTACCTTGAAAAACTCATCGCGTGATTGCGCAAAGCGCCAGCCAAGAACCTGCGACACAGAAACGGTGCCGCGGCGGCCCGCTTTCGCACGTCCTCATGCTATGATTCGCGCCGTTGAAAAAGCCTGAGGTTTGTGCCCAAGCTGCCCTGAATTACGTCGCGCAAACTCATCCAAGCTCTTTTGAGAGCCGGCTTCTACGTTCATCATCAGACGGGCAGCCGCGCCAATCTGCGTCACCAAACCAAAACGCACCTTCACGTCGTTGTCCCTCGCCACGGCGGGGACCTAGCGCCGAAGACGACAAAATCCATCATCGCTCAGGCCGAAATGACCGTCGAAGAGTTTACCGCGCTGCTTGGTCGGTGATTCTTATTCTTGGCTACACACTTTGCGGGAGTTATAATTGAATGATGAAGAACGGGAGAACGCGGGCCTACGAGTACACGGTGTTTTTCGAAGCGAATGAGCAGAGCGGCTACACGGTTACCGTCCCGGCTCTGCCCGGCTTGGTGACCCAGGGCAGGAGTCTCGGGCACGCCCGGATGATGGCAAAGGATGCAATTCGCTGTTATGTCGAAGGACTCAAAAAGGCCAAGCAAGCCGTTCCCACCGAACGGGAAACCGCTCAGATCAGGCTCTCGGTCGTCGCGTAGCCGGGTGGCCTCCTCGAGCGACGGCTCGGATCGCAGACATCATAACAACGTTGTATGCGCCACCCGCGAACTCGGTGAAAATACTTCTGGCAACCCCGCAAGTTCCCGCGAGCGAAAAGCCCACGCGCGTGCGCTGGAACATGGTGGCACTGCTGACGCTCATCACGGCGCTTACTTACCTCGATCGCCTCAACCTGAGCATCGCGGGCAAATACATTCAGGACGAGTTTCAATTCACCAATCAGACGATGGGCTGGATCCTGAGCGCGTTTGTCTTTGGGTATGCGCTCTTTCAAATCCCGGCCGGCTGGGCGGGCGACCGTTATGGCCCGCGCCGGATGATGACCCTGGCCATCCTCTGGTGGTCGCTTTTCACCGCGCTGACGGCGCTGACGCCGCGCCTGCCGCTCGCGCGCTGGCTGGGCTTGGTCCCGGCATTTTTCCTCATTCGCTTTTTGGTCGGAGTCGGCGAGGCGAGCGCCTTCCCAAACTCGAACAAAATCGTTGCCCACTGGATGGCCTTCCGCAAGCGCGGGATCGGCAGCAGCCTTCAGCTTATGGGCATCGGACTCGGCGGCACGGTCACGCCCGTGTTGATTGCAGCGGTGATGAAACGCTGGGGATGGCCGATGTCGTTTTATTTTTGCGCCGCGCTCGGCATTGCGCTGGCGTCGGTCTGGCTTTTCTATGCGACCAACCGCCCCGAAGAGCATCGCGGCGTCAACGCGGCGGAGCTCGCGCTGATCCGCGAGAAGCTTCACGGACAGAATGCCGCCGCTCTTACCGCCCACGCGCCGGCCCCGATAAACTCTGGACCCACGCGCAATCCGCCTTGGAAGAAATTTTTCGCAAGCCGTTCCGCTTGGGGGCTGATGCTCAGCTACTTCTGCGAAGGCTACCCAAATTACGTTTACTACACCTGGTTTTTTCTCTACCTCGTCCGCGCGCGGGGACTCACCGTGACGCAGGGCAGTTTTTGGCTGATCCTTTCGCCCGCCGGGGGCGCATTTTCCGATTTGGCGGTTCGGAGGTGGGGCCTCGGATGGGGACGGCGCGTGGCCGCCTCAACCGGCATGACGGTTTCCGCGGTGTTGCTCGCCACCGGCGCGCACACGGCGAATAATCCATTGGCGATTCTTCTGCTCGCCGGCGCGATGGGGTTCAATCTCTTCGCCACCTCCACGTGGTGGGCGACGTGCATTGACCTGACGCCGAGGTATTCCGGTTCGCTTTCCGGCCTGATGAATATGTGGGGCAACGCCGGGGGCGCCGCGTCGCCGATTCTCACCGCTTTCATCGCCACGCAGTTTGGCTGGACGCGCGCGCTGGATTTTGCCGCGCTCATCACTTTTGCGGGCGCCCTGCTTTGGGGCCTCGTCAACGCCGAAGAATGCCTCGAACCGACAGCATGATAAAATCGCCGGGCTTGCGAAGGCCGTAGCGCCGGCATCCTGCCGGCAAATGCCGCCAAGACGGCGGCGCTACATCGTCCGGCTTGCGAAGGCCGAATCGCTAGTCCCTTGCGCTTTTGAGGGTTTCCGATGGATGAACGCCTGCTCCCGCTTTTTCCCCTCGATGTGGTCCTCATGCCGGAGGCGCCGCTGCCGCTTCACATTTTTGAAGGGCGCTACAAGGAAATGATCGGCAAGTGTTTGGAAGCGGGCAAGAAATCGTCCCGCACAGAGGACTTCGGTGTGGTCCTGGCGAAAGGGCAGGAGGTATCGCGTCTTGGTTCGAGCGCGCGGATCGTCAATACGACTCGAACCTATGAGGACGGGCGCATGGATATTTTCACCGTGGGCGTTCGGCGGTTCGAGGTTTTGGAGGTCAACCAGGACCGAAGCTTTCTGCGCGCCGACGTGGAATTTTTCGACGACGACCCGGGCGCCGACCTCCCGGCCGAAGCCGACGCCGCGCGCGCCATCGAGCTTTTTGGACAAATGATGCGCCGCTTGCGCAAGTCCGACGACATGCCCATTCACCTTGTCCGGCCTTACCGGCACCTTTCATTCCGCCTTACTGCGCCACTCGCGCTCGACCTCGACTTCAAACAGCACCTGCTTGGCGTGCGCAACGAGGCCGAACGCTTGAGCCTGGTCATCCAGGCGTTCGAAAAGCTCTTGCCCGAGCTCGACCGCGCCGAGCGCGCCCGCGAGATAGCCGGCGGCAACGGCCACGCCAGGTCCGCGCGTTCTTCCTAGCCCGAATCCTTTCTGGAGTCACTCGCATCAATCGCCTATAATGTTCGGGTAGGGGCGGCGCTATGGCGAAACCTCAAACTCTCGGCGAATTGCGCCGGGCGGGCTACAAAAGCCGGAGCGTGAAGGACGAGTTGCGGGCTAACCTTGTGGCGCGTTTGCGCTCGGGCCGGCCGGTGCTGCCCGGCATCATCGGTTTCGACGACACGGTGGTGCCGCAACTCGCGAACGCCATTCTTTCCCGGCACAATTTTATTCTTCTCGGACTGCGCGGGCAGGCCAAGAGCCGCATTTTGAGGACGCTCGTCGAGCTGCTTGACGAAGAAATTCCTTATATCGCCGGATGCGAAATCAACGACGACCCGCTCGAGCCGATCTGCCGCGCCTGTGCCGACCGGCTGGCCGAGTGCGGCGACGCCACGCCGATCGCGTACCTCGCGCGGGAGAACCGCTACGTCGAGAAGCTCGCCACACCGGACGTGACTATTGCGGACATCATCGGCGACCTCGATCCCATCAAAGCGGCGCGAGGCGGCCACGCGCTCTCGAGCGAGCTGACGATCCACTTTGGCCTGCTGCCCCGCGCGAACCGCGGCGTCTTCGCCATCAACGAGCTGCCGGACCTGGCCGGAAAAATTCAGGTTGGCCTGCTCAACATCATGCAGGAAGGCGACGTGCAGATTAAGGGCTACCCGGTGCGCCTGCCCCTCGACGTGGAGCTGGTCTTCACGGCGAACCCCGAAGACTACACGGCGCGCGGAAAGATCATCACGCCGCTCAAGGACCGCATCGGGTCCGAAATTCGCACGCACTATCCCCACACCCTCGAGCAGGCCATGGCCATCACCGACCAGGAGGCTTGGACGCGGCGCGGCGACGATAAGCGGCTGGTGATCCCAACTTATGTGCGCGAAGTGGTCGAAAGCATGGCCTTCGAAGCGCGGCAGGAAAAGCGCATTGACAAGCGCAGCGGCGTCAGCCAGCGCGTGCCCATCTCGTGCCTGGAAAACGTGGTCTCGAACGCCGAGCGGCGCGCGCTCGCCCATCACGAAAAAACGGCGGTGGCGCGCATTGCGGACGTCTATTCGGCGTTGCCCTCCCTCACCGGCGAGCTCGAGCTGGAATACGAAGGCGAATTGCGCGGGGC
>QHZO01000313.1:0-16849 GCA_003224695.1 Acidobacteriota bacterium | reverse complement strand
AAAATCTTCAAGAAATATTTCGACTCCGTGCCCCTCCACTCGGTGGTCCAGTGGTTCGAGCACGGCGGCCATCTCAAGTACGCGGAGGACGCCCCGAGCGAGCAAATCTATGCGGAGCTCAAGAAAATTCAGGGGCTGTTCGATAAGACCCAGGCGCTGGGCCTCTCCGCAAAGGACGAGCCCGCGCTGCTGGTCTCGGGTGGAGAATTCATCCTCGAGGGCCTCTATGCTCTCAAGAAAATCAGCCGCAACGAGGAGCTCGGCTATTACGCGGAGCCGCACCGTCCGGCGCGTCCGGAAGGGCCCGAGGAAGAGCCCGGCCCTCTCCCCCATCGGCGGCGGCCGTTGAATTGAGCCCACGGAGGTCGTGCTGATTTCTCGCCGGGCTTTTGTAATGACGCGCCTTTGGCGCTGAACTTGAAGGAGGGACAAATGGTCGCCATCATTGGAGCTACTGGGAATACGGGAAGAATCGTCGCTGGAACGCTTCTCGGGCGCGGAGAAAAGGTTCGGGTCGTCGGGCGCGACGCAAGGCGCCTGGCGCCCCTGGTTCAAAAAGGCGCGGAGGCATTCGTCGCCGAAGCGACGGACGAGGCTGCTCTCGCCAAGGCCTTCGCCGGAGCGCGAGCCGTTTACCTGATGATTCCGCCGAACCTGACCTCGCCGGACGTGCGCGGTTATCAGGAGAGAGTTTCACAGGCTGAGGCGCGGGCGGTCGAGAAGTCAGGAGTCGAATATGCCGTCATGCTCAGCAGCATCGGCGGGGACAAACCGGACAAGACCGGTCCGGTCGTGGGCCTCCACGTATTCGAGGAAAAACTGAACGCCATCCCTCGGCTGAACGCGCTTTACATCCGCGCCGGGTATTTCATCGAAAATCTTTTGGCTCAGGTGGGCGTGATCAAGAATTTCGGGATGGTCGGCGGGCCGCTTAAGCCCGACCTGGCTTTGCCCATGATCGCCACGCGCGACATCGGAGCTTACGCCGCCGAAGCCTTGCTCAAGCTCGACTTTCGCGGCAAAAGCGCTCGAGAGCTGCACGGGCAACGCGATCTGGATTATCGCGAAGCGACCGCCGTCATCGGCAAAGCCATCGGCAAGCCCGGCCTCAGCTACTCGCAACTTCCGGCGTGGCAACTGAAGACCGCGTTGACCTCAATGGGCATGTCCGCGAACATGGCCGATTCGTTACTCGAAATGTCGGACGCGCTCAACTCCGGTTATATGCGGGCGCTCGAGGCGCGTTCGGCCGCCAACACCACGCCTACTTCCATCGAGCAATTTGTCACCGGCACGTTTGTGCCAGCCTTCGCCGGGAAGGCCGCCGGGGCGTAAAGTGAAATTCGTCAAATATTCCAAATACGTCGCCGATCCTTTCGAAGGCCTGAGCGCCGAGAACCTTCTCGAGCTCCTCCAGAATTATCTTCTCGAAAGCGGCTTCAATGAGGACGCCTACGGCTTCTACGAAATGGACCGCGAGCGGACGATGGAGGAGCTTCACAACACGCTTCTTGAGGCGCTGCGCGAACAGGGCATGATTCCTCAAAAGCTGCTCGACCAGCTCATGCGCCGCGCCGAGAACTACCAGAACTCGACGCTCCGCGAGCTGATTGACCGGCTGCTCGAACGGCTTTCCGAGGAAGGCTATATCTCCATAGACGATCCGCCCAAGGAGCGGAAGGAGCTGCCCGACGGCGGGCCCGGGCAGGTCGGCGGGCGCGAAGGGCGCGTCAAGTTCGAACTGACGGACAAGGCGCTCGACTTTCTGGGCTTCAAGACTCTCAAGGATTTGCTCGGGTCGCTCGGGAAATCCAGCTTCGGCCGCCACGATACGCGCGAGCAGGCGACCGGCATCGAATCGCACGGCGCGACGCGCCCCTACGAGTTCGGCGATACGCTGAACCTGGACGCCAACGCTACGCTGCTTTCCGCCATCCGCCGCAACGGCCTGTCGATGCCGCTTGACCTCGATTACGGCGACCTTCAGGTTCGCCAGTGCGAATACCAGAGCTCGTGCGCGACGGTGTTGCTGCTCGACTGCTCCCACAGCATGATCCTTTACGGCGAGGACCGCTTCACGCCGGCCAAGCGCGTGGCGCTGGCTTTGACGCACCTGATTCGAACGCAATTTCCCGGAGACACCCTGCATCTGGTCCTATTTCACGATTCGGCGGAAGAAGTGCCGCTGCCCGAACTCGCGCGCGTCAAAGTGGGCCCGTATTATACGAATACGCGCGAAGGGCTGCGCCTGGCGGAAAGGATTCTGAGCCGCCAGAAAAAGGACATGCGGCAAATCGTCATGATCACGGACGGAAAACCGTCGGCGCTGACACTCGAGGACGGGCGCATTTATAAGAATGCCTTCGGGCTCGACCCCCTGGTGGTTTCTGAAACTCTCCACGAAGTCGCGCGCTGCCGGCGAAACGGCATTCTCATCAACACCTTCATGCTGGCTTCCGATTACGGCTTGATTAGCTTCGTTCAGAAGGTCACGGAGATTTGCCGAGGCAAAGCTTATTTTACGACGCCCTATACGCTCGGCCAGTACCTGTTGATGGATTACATGCAGAAAAAGGTCAAGCACATCCATTAACCCGGATTATTCACGAACGCGCCACGGAGGGACGAAAGCGCCGGGCACGCGGAGCAACTGAGTCTTGGGGAAGGCCCTCAAAAGACTGTGAGGAGGAAAAACCATGCCAGCCCTCGCCGCCGGCAAGACGGCGCCGCCGATCAATCTGGTTGCCACGGATGGAAAGGAATATTCGCTCCAAGGGGCCTTGGCGCGAGGGCCGGTCCTTGCAACTTTTTTCAAAGTCTCCTGCCCCACATGCCAGTACTCGCTGCCCTTTATCGAACGGCTTTACGAGCAGTTGCGCGACAAAGGTGTTCAGATCTGGGGCGTCTCCCAGGACTCGGCTAAAGACACCGAACGTTTCGCGAAGGAATACGGTCTGACCTTCCCCGTCCTCGTGGATGAAAACGATTACTCGGTCTCGAATGAATACGGTCTCGAATACGTTCCCAGCTTATTCCTCATCGCTCCGGGCGGCCAGATCGAAGTCTCCGGAGACGGTTTCTCCAAGCAGGACCTGCTGGCCATCCAGCGCTCCCTTGCCGAGAGGCTCGCCGCGAAACCGCCGGCGCTTTTCCGGCCCGAGGAAAAAATCCCCGAATATAAACCTGGCTGAGGGTCGAAGAACTAGGCTTCGTCGAAGCCTGTCGAGCGAAGGAAATAACGTCCCGGCGCCTGCCCTTTCGAACCAGTCCTAGAGCACCCCGGCTTCGCGCTGGAACTCGCGCTTCTTGTGTTTCGGGGGCGAGTGCCTGGCGCTTTCCTGGCGCCGGGCAGGCGGCGGCGAGCCGACGCGCAGCCGCGCCAGGCGCTTGGCTTCCTTCGAAGCGCGGAACGGCTGGAGGTTCCGCCGTTTGCCTGGTTTCATGAGGGAGAACCTCGTGGAGGAGGGCGCGTTTAAACCCACACCCCCCGGTCGGGGGGGAATTGGACACCCCAAAACTCGCCCACGCCTACAAATTCGACGCCGGTCTCGCGCCGCCCGCTCTCGGCGTCCGGCTCCAATTGAAAAACTACTCGCACATCCAACCGCCGCTCGGTTTCCGGCCGCAGCAGATTGAGTAAGCCGCCCACTTTCAACTCGTGCGACGAGCGGAGCTTGGCGCCGTACTTCGACACCTCCACGGTTTCGGTGCGCTCCTCGAAAGAGGCGGCTTTTGCATCCGCGCCGGAGATGATTACATTCAGACGCAAAGGCAGGCGGCTGCCTCGTCGCCGCGCGGGAGGTTCAGGATTCGGTGTCCCGGTTCCCATTCGTCCTCGGATCGAGATTCCGGCTCGTGCTCGGGCCGGCAACCTGATCCTATCCTTCCCTTATCGTGAATTCAATTGGCAGCTGGTTAAACGGCGTTGGGCACTTTTTCGAACTTGCGAAATTGGCTTGGCGGAAGTGTGTCGGAATCGAACCGACCGTCCCGATAAAATCGGGACCGTAGGATTTGAAGTCCCAGGCGGACACCAGCCCGCGTGCACTTCCAAAGCGATGATACAAAGCGGGCTTTCAAGGGTCAACCGCCACCGGCGCTTCAAGTCCAGCGAAAAAAAAAGAGCCCGTCAACCGACGGGCTCTTTGGAAGGAGGACAGTCATTTAGGGAGTGGAGAGGGTAATTTTGTAGGGCTCACGCCAGTCGCCGTAGTAAAGCGTCTGCTTGTTCGTGCCGCCCTGGCCGAACAGGCCGGCTGTGCCGTAATTGGTCTGCATGCCGCAACTGTCGGAAGTCGCCACCCAGGTCGTGGAGTTCGTCCGCACGACGCAGCCGTTGTACCATTCCAGGTAGAAGCGGAAGATCTGTTTATCGCATTGGGCGTTGCGCACGTTGAAGTCGAGCCGCGCAGACCCGGCGTAACGGACTCCAACGGCCATCTGGCCGAATCCGACTTTGTTGGAGTAAATGTTCCAGTTCACCGCTTGGTCTTGGTCGTGGTTCCCGCCCCAGCAAGCGGGAAGTACATCGCTCGGATAAATGCCCTCAACCGAAGAGTAGAAATGCATCCTTACCGTGCGAGACGAGGCGCCCACCAGCCCGTTCACCAATGTCCCCATTGTGTTCAAATTATAGACGAAGTTGTTTGTCAGGACCTGCGAGCTGACCCCATTGCTGTTTGAATGCGCGCCAAGCGCATCGGGCAGCAGGCTGTAATCGCCTGGAGACCCGGGAAGCGCCACGTTTGTATCACAATTCGTGCAGGTGCTCTGCAGATTCGCAGTAATACTGATTGCCTTGCCGCCATACGCCATAGCCGCCGTCAGGGCCAAGGCGCCCGCAATCGCTATCCATCGTCCCCATTTGCCACCAATGATTTTCATCTGTCTTGTCCTCCTTCAGATTCTTCCCGACCGCGTATGCCGTATTTACTCGCTTCTATGTATACGCGAATCGTACTCCTCGGCCGCTTCATGCACAATGCATCAGAGGTGCTAGAACTTAGGTACTGGAGGCTTGCTGCGCTTGAGGTCGTCCCGCATGGGTTCCCCAACGCGGATATGCTATCACAACTCGCCTGCATTATATTTAACTTGCTTAAGATAAGTCAACTTGACCCACAAGTCTGGCCGTGTCAAGCAGTTGTCAGTTGCAGTACTGGTGTCATTTGGCATCCGATCCATTTCGAAACGCCGGTCATTCCCGCGAAAGCGGGAATCCATTTCTCAAGTCTCTGGAAACGCGCTGAGGGCAAGCTGGAATCCCGCTTTCACGGGAATGACTGCGCCTTCGAGCGCCCAGGTCTGGCAAATGACACCACTACCTCAGTTGCGGCCTGTGAGCACACGGAGCTGCAGCCCTGACTTCTCACGAGGGAGCGATCCACTGGCGGAGTCTCGGCAAGTGGGGGGCAACTCGTCATCTAAACCCTCGGGTATCCATCGCAAAAGTTCTCGAACGGCTTGGTCCCGTGACCACACCAACCGCCAGCCGGTTGACGTCGGAATCTCCTTCGCTTATCTTCTGTCGAACCACGGCCTTGATGGTCCGTGGCAGGGCTCGCCTCCGCGTGGTCATTCGCCGGACGCTTGGTTCGTGAGCCTTTGAGCCTTTCATGGCGCCTTTGGGAAGCGTTTGCGAGTCATTTCCGTCAATGTCGGCCTGCCTCGCGAAGTCCCAACTGAAGTCGGGGCTGTCCTTACTGGCATCTTTAAATTTCCCGTCGAAGAGCGCGTTCGGGTCGAACGGCTCAATATCGTCGGCGACCAACAGGCGGACCTCTCGGTTCACGGCGGAGCGAACAAGGCCGTTTACGGTTACCCTTCCGAGCACTATGCCTACTGGCAGCGGCGCCTGGGCCGCGACGACTTGCCCTGGGGAATGTTCGGAGAGAACCTGACGTTCGAGGGCCTGCTCGAAGATTCGATCCACCTTGGCGACAGCCTGCGCGTGGGTACGGCCGTCCTTCGCGTGACTCAACCACGCTTTCCATGCACCAAGCTTGGGATTCGCTTTGGACAGCCGGACATGGTGAAAAAATTTCAGCTCAGCGGGCGCTCCGGATTCTATTTTTCCGTGGTTGAGGAAGGCGAACTGGCCGCCGGCGACCCGGCCGAAATCGTCACCCGCGACGAATTCGCCGTCACCGTGGCGGAATGCGTCAGACTTTATAACGACCGCGAAAACTCGCACGCGGAACGCATCCGGCGAATCCTTCAGGTGCGCGCCCTACCGTCCGGGCTGCGAAATCATTTCAGCCGGCGGCTCGAAGCCCAAGGCCGCCCGGGTTATACTCCAGGCCGCTCGGAGGAATCGTGAAGTCCCACATCATGAAGATCGCTCCTGCCCTCTTCATCCTGGCCGCCTTCGCCTATTCTCAGGACCCGATCGAGCCGCCCTCTGCGCTCGCGGGACCCGAGCTGCCTAAAGGCTTCGCGGGCACGTTCCTTCGCACGGACCGAAGCGAGAAGTTCATTCGCGAAACCATCGAAAAGCTGGTCGCTTGCGGAACCCGCCACTCGCTGTCACCGTGGACGGACCCGAGGCGCGGAATCGGCTGCGGCCGCGACCGCATCGTCGAGTTTCTCAACGGCGTCTCCAAAGCGGATGCCGGGCAGATGCAAGTGGTCGTGGACAAATTCGAAGCGACGGCCCCACGCACCAATAACCAACCCGCACCGCTTGAAAACGTTTACGGCATCTTGCCTGGAAGCGATCCTGCGCTCTCAAAGACAGCCATCGTTGTCTCAGGCCACTTCGACTCCATGCCCTCGGACATCATGGACCCGCACGCCGACGCGCCCGGCGCCGATGACGATGCTTCCGGCACGGCGGTGAGCCTGGAATGCGCGCGGCTGCTTGCGATCCCCGACGTCGTCGGGGCGGTCTTCCAATACAGGGCGACGCTGGTCTTCGCGGCGGTCTCCGGCGAAGAACAGGGCCTGCTCGGCGGCACCCGCTTGCTCGAGTATTTGAAGCAGCACGGCTACAAGGTCGGCGCAATGCTCGACAATGACATCGTCGGCGCCGATTTCGCTCCCGGCGGCCCGCATCGCGTGCGCGTCTTTTCTGACGGCGGGGCGGACGGCGAGGACTCGCCCTCGCGGGAGCTGGCTCGCGCGATCGAGGACATTGACGGCCGTGACTATGTCCGCTTGATTTTCCGTTCGGACCGCCTTGGTCGGGGTGGCGACCACTTGCCCTTCGTCAAAGCGGGGCTCGCGGCGGTCCGCTTTACCGAGCCGCTTGAGGATTATCACCACGATCACCAAACGCCGCGCGTCGAAAACGGCAGTTGGCGCTCGCTCCCGCCCCGCCGGAAAACGTGACGCTCACCGGGGCCATTACGCCGGACGCAAAAGTTTCCTGGAGCGCCGGCGCGGACCCGGAGCGCGCCGGGTTCGAAATTCTTTGGCGGGAAACCACCGAGCCGCGCTGGTCTCGCCTGACGACTGCCTCAGCCCCCGGCGAACTGGTTCTCAAAGGCGTCTCGACGGACAATCATTTCTTCGCCGTGCGCTCGGTCGGCAAGAACGACGCCCGCTCGATTGCCGTCAATGCCCTGCCCGGCCTTCCTCGAAAGCCTTGAAGCTTGCGCGGGCAAATCGAAAGCACTTATCGAAAGAAACAGAGGCTGAACCATGGTTGGTGGGGCAATTTCTGCTCTTCTAACCAGTATCGTTTTATAGCCGCGCAGTCTACGATTAGGGCGGAACTGCTTCATTGGGACTTGAGAGACATTGGAGGCATCTTTATGCGTACGTTTGGAGGTGACGTTCATGGCCAAGGTTCCTGGCATCATTCCGATAACCGACCTTCGCGGGTGGCTAAGACATCCGTCTTGATGTCTGCGAAACCTCGGCCTAGGCTGCCGGGAACGCACACCGATGGCTTGGTTATCTACGCCAGCATGAGGCGCTCACCCTTTGGTTCGGGTACCGAGCGCCCGAACTCTTTTGACGTGTCAATCCACAATTGGGCGGCTTCATTTGCGTGGGCAAGTGCCGATTGCTGAGTGTCGCCGTGGGCCATGCAACCTGGTAATTCCGGGACTTCGGCGACGAAGACCTGGCCCTCATTGCATCAGTAGATGATTATTTCGTATTTGTGCACGTTTACCTCGGGCGCTAATCTACGACATGCCGCTGCCTGGCGCCGCAGAGCCTTCAGGCAACCGGATACCGCCACGGAGCGCGGTAATCGCGGCGCAGCAATTTATTGGCTTCGTGGTCGCCGATGATTTCTTCTTTTTCGCCGTCCCACTGAATGCTTCGTCCCAGTTTAAGCGAGAGCATGCCGAGCAGGCTCATGTTGGTGGCCCGGTGCCCGATTTCGACATCGCGCAGCGGCCGGCGGCGCGCGCGGATGCTTTCGACGTAGTCGGCCCAAAGTTCCGGAATATTCTGGTCGTCGGGCTGGTCGAGTTTCGGGTCCTGGTGAATCGTGGGCTTTTTTTCGTCGGCGGGATAAAAGGTCCAGCCATCGAGCCAACCCATGTGGAACGTGCCTTCGGTGCCGTAGAAGTAGCAGCCGAGGTTGGTGCTTTCGGCGCGATTGCCTGCGTAGAGGCGATGTTCCCAGGTGGCAGTGAAACTTTCAAACTCAAACGCGACCACTTGGGTGTCAGGCGCGTCGGTTGAGTCGCGTTTGATGGGGCGGTCGCCGGTGGAATAAACCTTGCGCGGGTATTTTTCTTCTGTCCACCAAAGAATCTGGTCCATCCAATGGACACCCCAGTCGCCCAACTGGCCGTTGGCGTAGTCGAGGAACTGGCGGAAGCCTTTCGGGTGGATCGCCTTATTGAACGCACGGAGCGGCGCCGGGCCGCACCACATGTCCCAATCGAGCCCCTCAGGGACAGGCGAATCGGGCGTGGGTTCGCCGGGCCCGCCAGGATAGTGAACGAAGGCGCGCACCATACCGATTTTCCCCGCCTTGCCGGATTTCAGAAATTCCATTCCAGAGATGTTGTGAGGGGAGACGCGCCGGTGGAGGCCCACCTGCACCACGCGGTCGGCTTCGCGCGCCGCTTTGACCATGGCTTTGCCTTCGAGAATCGTGTGGCTGACGGGCTTTTCGACATAGACGTGCGAGCCCGAGTGGACAGCGGCGATCATGATGAGCGGATGCCAGTGGTCGGGGGTGGCGACGATGGTGATCTCGGGCCGCTCGCGCTTCAACAACTCGCGGAAATCTTTGTAGCGGGCCGGCTTGTCGCCACTTAGTCCTTCCACGTTCCGGGCGGCGGGGTCAAGCTGGTTCGAGTCCACGTCGCACATGGCCACAACCTTGGCGGTGCCGGAAGCCATCGCCGCGTGCAGGATGTTCATGCCCCACCAGCCCGTGCCCACTAGCGCGACGCGGAACTTTTGCGGCTGCTGGCCGACCATGGCCGGAAATCCATAAAGGGCCACGCCCGCTCCCGCGGAGGCCTGAATGAATCTTCTGCGTGTGGTTTTCATGTGTCACCTAAGGTTTCGACCGGATTTTTTGGCCGCCCGCCGTCGCAAGCACATTCGCGCGGCACTTTATGTGATCCGAGCGGCGCGCCATTATAGCGCGACAAGACGCCGAAGGTCGCCACCTGTCCGAAGGATTCAGCACTGCAGAGGAACCGCGGTTGACACCATGACGGCGAGTGCTATAATTCCTTTTGGAGACGCGGTCGGAAGCGCTTTCGTGGATGTGAATTAGGTTCGATAGTCTCCCAGCCTCGGGTTCAACATCAGGAGCGGCTTCACCCGCCTTTCAAAATCGTCAAAAAACCTGAAGCGAGGGACCGTGGAAGCCGGGACGTGCAAGAAAGACTTGGTAATTGAAATTTCCGCGGAGGCAGTCGAGCGGGAGGTGGAAAAAATCACTGCGCAATACCGCCGCTTGGCGCGCCTCCCCGGATTCCGGCCCGGGCACGCTCCGGCGTCCCTAGTCCGAACGCATTTCCGAAGTGACATCCGCAATGAAATCGTTCAGGCCCTGGTCCCCAAGGCGTTCGAAGACGCTATCAAAGAGCAGAAGCTTTCCGTGGTCGGCCAACCGAGCTTCGAAGACCTGAAATTCGACGACCATCAGCCCTTGACCTGCAAAGCCAGCTTCGAAGTCCTTCCCGATTTCGAGCTTAAGAACTACCAGGGCTTGGAGGTTGACGAAGAGGTCGCGGCGGTCACGGACGCGGAAGTGGATGAGGCGCTTGAGGCCTTGCGCCAGCGCTCGGCCACTTTGACCGTGGTGGAAGGGGAACCCGCCGCTGAAGGCGATTTTCTGACCGTCGGCTACCGTGGCCGGATCGCGGGTGAGGCCGCCGCCAAGCCGCGTGAGGTCAAGGAGGCGGTGGTCCACATCGGGGGCAAAGGCACGGTGGCGGAATTCTCGGAAAACCTCAAGGGCGCAAGGGTCGGCGAGGCGCGCGAATTCGACGTGACTTATCCCCAAAGCTTTGGCGACAAGACGCTGGCAGGAAAGACGCTTCGATATCATGTCAAAGTCGAAGGCATCAAACACCGCGTGGTTCCCCCCGTGGACGACGAGCTGGCCAAGAGCGCAAGCGATTTCCAGACACTCGACGAACTGCGCAAGCACCTGCGAGAGGACCTCGAAGAGGCGGCCGAGCGCGGCCGGGAGATGAAAACCAAAGAGAAGCTGCTCGAGAAGCTTTTGGAGGCGCACTCGTTTCCGCTCCCGGAAACGCTGGTCGAAGCGCAGCTTGGGCGCAAGATCGAGAGAACCTTCGCCGGGTTGATCGCGCAAGGCATAGACCCCAGGACCGTCAACGCGGACTGGGCAAAAATCCGCGAGGAAGCGCGGCCCGACGCGGAACAAGACGCGCGGGCTGCTCTCCTCCTTGAAAAAATTGCAGAGGCGGAAAAGATCGAAGTCAGCGAAGAGGACCTTGACGAAGCCATCCGGCGGCGGGCTGAGGCCGCACAAGAGCCGGCGGCGCAGTTGAAATCCCGCTTGACACGGGACGGAGGACTGGATAAGCTCAAATCTAGTCGCCGCAACCAGAAAGCAATCGATTTCATATACCGCAGCGCGAAAATCATAAGGAAAAACCCGCAACCGGCCCGGACGCGGCAAGAAAGAACCGAGTAAGGAAATGAGAGCTGACCAGCCGAACCTCGCGCTAATCCCGATGGTGGTGGAACAAACCAACCGGGGGGAGCGCGCCTACGACATCTATTCCCGGCTGCTGCGCGACAACATCATTTTCATCGGAACACCGATTGACGACAACATCGCCAACTTGGTGACCGCCCAGTTGCTGTTTCTCGAGGCCGAAGACCCCGAGAAGGACGTTTCCCTTTACATCAACTCGCCCGGCGGAGTGGTCTCGGCGGGCTTGGCCATTTACGACACCATTCAGTTCATCCGGCCGGACGTTGCGACGATCTGCATTGGGCAAGCGGCGAGCGTGGCCGCCCTTCTGCTCATGGCGGGAACGCAGGGGAAGCGCGCCGTGCTTCCGAACGCGCGGGTGCTGATTCACCAGCCCTGGATCGGCGGGGTATCCGGCCAAGCGACCGACATTGACATTCATGCCCGGGAAATCCTGCGCATGCGCGCCAACCTGAATGACATCATGGCGAAGCACTCCGGGCAGCCGCTGGAAAAGATCGAGCGCGACGTGGAACGCGACTTCTGGATGAGCGCCCAACAAGCGCGTGAGTATGGCGTCGTGGATGAAATCATTTTTAAACACAAATAACCTTGGGAGCCGGCCTTGAAACGGTCTGCAAACGATGAAACGCTGCACTGTACGTTCTGCCGCCGCCCCGAGGACGCGGTAAACCTCTTGATCCCGTCGTCCGGCAGCTCCCCGCACGCCTACATCTGCGATGCGTGTATTTCGCTGTTCCATGCCACGGTAGAACAAAGGGCCCTGGGGGAAAAGGATTCCCGCCAGGGGCTTCCGCAGCCTGTGGAAGTGAAAGCTTTCCTCGACGAATACGTGATCGGGCAGGAGAAAACCAAGAAGAAGCTCGCGGTGGCTGTCTATAACCATTACAAGCGGCTGCTGATGAGCCGGCACGTCGGACCGAGCGACGTCGAGCTGATGAAGTCCAACATTTTGCTGATTGGCCCGACGGGGACCGGCAAGACGCTTTTGGCGCAAACCCTCGCCCGGCTGCTCGACGTGCCGTTCGCCCTCACCGACGCCACAACGCTCACGGAGCCCGGCTACGTGGGCGAAGATGTCGAAAATATCGTCTTAAAGCTCCTTCAGAACGCCGGCAATGACGTCGGGCAGGCCCAACAGGGCATCATCTATATAGATGAAATTGATAAAATCGCCCGCAAGGGCGATAACCCCTCCATCACGCGCGACGTTTCGGGCGAGGGGGTGCATCAAGCTTTGCTGAAGATTCTCGAAGGAACTATTGCCAACGTCCCTCCCCAACGCGGCCGCAAGCACCCCCAGCAGGAATTCACGCACGTGGATACGACCAACATCCTGTTTATCTGCGGGGGCGCCTTCGTGGGCTTGGAGCAGATCATCGAGCGGCGCGTGGGAGAGAAATCGCTGGGTTTCCACACGGGCCAACGGCCGGCCGAGCGGTCCGCCGACAACCGCAATATCGAGATCCTGGAGCAGGCCCAGCCCTGCGATCTCATCCAGTTTGGATTGATTCCGGAATTCGTCGGCCGCCTGCCGGTGATGAGCGCGTTGACGGACCTCGATCTCAACAGCCTGGTGGCCATCCTGACCAAGCCCAAGAACGCACTCGTGCGCCAGTACCAGCGGCTGTTCGAGTTTGAGCATGTGACATTACGATTTACCGAGAGCGCTTTGCGGGCGGTGGCGAAGCAGGCCATGGAGAGGAAGCTCGGGGCGCGCGGCTTGCGGATGATTCTCGAGGACTTGATGCTCGACTTGATGTACCAATTGCCGAGCCAACAAGGCGAGCGCGAATTCGTGGTCACGGAACCGATGGTCGAAAAGCATGAATTAGGCTTCGAGCCCCCCATCATCGAAAAGGCAGGGTAGGGGTATTTCGATCCTTCCAGGGCGTGAAAAATCGGACACTCGCACGTTGCCGATGATGCCGATTCGGGACGTGGTGGTCTTCCCATTCTTTATGACACCGTTCGTGGTGGGGCGCGAGAGTTCCATCCGCGCCCTGGAAGAAGCCCTGGCGGGCGACAAGAAGATTTTTCTTTGAAGCTTCCCGACGACAATATCCGCGTGCTGGTCGAGGGCATCGAGCGGGCCAAGGTGCTGAAGGTTTCGACGGAAGAAGGCTTCTTCCGCGCCACGGTCAAAGCCTCCTCTATCCGCGTCGTTAGCACGCCCAACCTCGAGCAGTTGATGCAGCGCGTGACGTCGCTCTTCGAGCAGTACGTCAAGCTTTCCCAGAGTCTCAACTACGAAACCACCATCGCCGCGGTGCGCGTGGACGACATGGGCAAGTTCACCGACACCGTCGCTTCCAACCTCAACGTGAGCATCGAGGAGAAGCAGGAGCTGCTGGAGATTTTCGACCCCGTGGACCGGCTGACGCGCCTGGCGGATATTCTCGACGTGGAAATCGAGAAGCTCAACGTGGACCGCACCATCCAAGGCCGCGTCAAGCGCCAGATGGAGCGCGCGCAGAGAGAGTATTACCTGAACGAGAAGATCAAGGCCATCCAAAAGGAATTGGGGCGCACCCAGGAGAGTGAAATCGAGGAGCTGAAGAAAAAAATCGAAACCGCGGGCATGACCAAAGACGCCCTCGAGAAGGCCACGGCGGAATTGAAGCGCCTCGAGCAGATGCCGCCCATGTCGGCCGAGTCCACGGTGTCGCGCAATTATCTCGACTGGCTGCTCGCCGTACCCTGGAAGAAGCGCTCTCGCGAGATCCGCGATATCCGCCGCGCCGAGCAGATCCTTGAAGAAGACCACTATGGCCTGGAGAAAATCAAGGAACGCATCCTCGAGTTTCTGGCGGTGCGCCAGCTCGTCAAGAACCCCAAAGGCTCGATCCTGTGCTTCGTGGGGCCCCCCGGAGTGGGCAAGACGTCGCTCGGGCGCTCGATTGCCCGCGCCACGGGCCGCAAGTTCGTCCGCTTGTCGCTGGGCGGTGTTCGCGACGAGGCGGAAGTGCGCGGCCACCGCCGCACCTACATTGGCGCCCTGCCCGGCCAGATCATCCAGATGATGCGCAAGGCGGGAACCATCAATCCGATCTTCCTGCTCGACGAAGTGGACAAGATGAGCATGGATTTTCGCGGCGACCCTTCCGCCGCTTTGCTTGAAGTCCTCGACCCCGAACAGAATTTCATGTTCATGGATCATTACCTCGACGTCGAATACGATCTCTCCAAGGTCTTCTTCATCACCACCGCTAACGTCACGCATACCATCCCGCAGCCCTTGCAGGATCGGATGGAGATCCTGCGCCTGTCGGGATATACGGAGCCGGAGAAGGTCGAAATTGCCAAACGCTTCCTGATCAAGAAACAGCGCGAGGCCACCGGGCTGAAGCCCGAGAACCTCGCCCTTGGGGATGAAACCATCGCCAGCGTCATCCGCGGCTACACGCGGGAGGCCGGGGTCCGCAATCTGGAACGCGAGATCGCCAATATCAGCCGCAAAGTAGTGCGCAAAGTGGTCAAGGAAGGCAAAGGACTTGCGGTGACCGTCCGACCCGAGGATTTGCAAGAATATCTGGGCGTAGTCAAGTTCCGGGACACACGAGCGGAAGAAAAGAACGAAGTGGGCTTGGCCACGGGCCTGGCGTGGACGGAAGTCGGCGGACAGGTGCTGCACATCGAGGCCACCGTGATGCCCGGCAAGGGGAAACTCCTCCTCACCGGCAAACTCGGCGAGGTCATGCAGGAGTCCGGACAGGCCGCGATGAGCTATGTGCGCTCGCGCGCCGCGCTCCTCGGACTCGACTCGGATTTCTACCGCCATATTGACATCCACATTCACATTCCCGAAGGCGCCATCCCCAAGGACGGCCCCTCGGCCGGAATCACCCTGGCCACCGCGGTCATCAGCGTTTTGACGAGGATCCCCGTCCAGCGCTCCGTGGCCATGACTGGCGAAATCACTTTGCGCGGGAAGATTCTCCCCATCGGGGGTGTCAAGGAAAAGGTCTTGGCGGGGCACCGCATGGGCTGCCAGACCGTGCTGCTCCCGCGCGACAACGAGAAGGACCTGTCGGAGATCCCAGCCAGCATCCAGCAGGAGATTGCATTGCGCTTCGTGGATACGATGGATCAGGTCTTGGATCTCGCCCTCGAGCGCAAGCTCGAGCGGCGGGAGGGCATCCTGGTGGAGGGCGAGGCGTCGCCGGTGCTGAATCCCCCTCCCGGCGAGGTTGACCGCGAGCCGATGACCCATTGACTGGGGCCGCCCATCGGGACCCGGGAGCGGAAACCTTTGATGGCAGCTTTGCATCCAATGCAAGCGTAACAGGCTTGAAAAACTCTAATTCCATCGAGAAGAATTTGACCGTCCGTTCGACCGCTGCCCCGGCCCGCTGAGCCGTCCAGTTCGTCAATTGACGGACAGGCGCGCGCACCGGCCGCAGCGGAATTCCGACCCAGTAATAACCGGGAGTTTTCCCGAACCCCTCCTGTGGGGGCCGGCTTCATCCCGGAATGAGAGAGTGACTTATGCCAACCAAGAAACAAGCCGCACCTCCCGAGGACGTGCCGCAGGAAGGCACCATCACGGCGCTTAAGGAGGGAGAAATCCTCGACATCGCCAAGCTGAAGGAGATGAACATCTCCACGCTGACTCAGGTCGCGAAGGACTTGGGCGTCGTCGGCGCCACCGGCATGCGCAAGCAGGAGCTGATCTTCAAAATCCTCCAGGCGCAAACCGAGAAGGCGGGGCTGATTTTTTCCGAGGGGGTGCTGGAATGCCTCCCGGACGGATTCGGGTTCCTGCGGGCCCCGGATTACAACTACTTGCCCGGCCCCGACGATATCTACGTCTCTCCGTCGCAGATTCGCAAGTTCGACCTGCGCACCGGCGACACCATCTCCGGCCAGATCCGCCCGCCCAAGGACGGCGAGCGATACTTCGCGCTCATCAAAGTCGAAGCCATCAACTTCGAGCCGCCCGATGAATCGCGGAACAAGATCTTTTTCGATAACCTCACGCCCCTTTACCCGGCGGAGCGGATTCGCCAGGAAACCACGAAGGAAAACATCTCCGCGCGCGTGATGGACCTGCTGACGCCCATCGGCAAAGGCCAGCGCGGTCTGATCGTTTCCCCTCCGCGCACGGGCAAGACGATGCTCTTGCAGTGCATCGCCAACTCCGTAACCACCAACCATCCGGAAATCACCTTGATCGTGCTGCTGATTGATGAACGGCCGGAAGAAGTCACGGACATGCAGCGCACCGTCAAGGGCGAAGTGATCAGCTCCACGTTCGACGAACCGGCGGCGCGCCACGTGCAGGTCGCCGAGATGGTCATCGAAAAAGCCTAGCGCCTGGTCGAGCACAAGCGCGACGTCGTTATCCTCCTCGACTCCATCACGCGTCTGGCGCGCGCTTATAACACGGTCGTGCCGCCTTCCGGAAAGGTGCTCTCGGGCGGCGTGGACTCGAACGCCCTCCAGCGCCCCAAGCGCTTTTTCGGCGCGGCGCGCAACGTGGAAGAGGGCGGAAGCCTGACCATCATCGCCACCGCGCTCATTGACACCGGCAGCCGCATGGACGACGTGATCTTTGAAGAGTTCAAAGGCACCGGCAACATGGAAATCAACCTCGACCGCAAGCTCGTGGATAAGCGCGTTTTCCCGGCCATCGACATCAACAAGTCCGGCACGCGCAAGGAAGAGCTGCTGGTCCCCAGAGACGAGCTCAATCGCATCTGGGTCCTGCGCAAGGTCCTGAACCCCTTGTCCCCC
>QHZO01000066.1:1111-3908 GCA_003224695.1 Acidobacteriota bacterium | reverse complement strand
AGGGTAGTCCGCTAGAAAGGGACCATGAGCCGTCAAACTGCCAGCCGCCAATCGCAAGGTCCGCTAACCTTCCGGCGTTCCCGGCGTACTTGTGGCCTCGGCCGAAGGGCAACTGGACAATATGAGTCAACACGAAGACGTGCTGCCTCTGGAAGTCCTGGGGACCATAGACGACATGGGCGTCAATAGGGAAGTACGACCCACTGTACCCGTTCGCATGGGCGAAGGTGTAATGCGCCAAAACAGTATAGCCTTGGGTAAAGCGCTTCTCGACTTTTGCTTGCAACGATTCGAACGTATTGCTCGCGTCATTGCCGTAATAGTTGAGGCCCTGCGTCCAGCCGTATTTCTGGTAGTAAGGCTTGCGCTGGTTAGTGCTGAGAGTTCCGAACCCTACAAGCGTCGGCTCATTCAAATCGTAATTTGGGCCGTCGCCGTCGAAGTAATGAGTTCCTTTGTTTGCGACATAGCCGATCTCCGCTGACAGGTCGTTCGTAAACGCATGCTGAACGGTGGCGTTCCATGCGTCCACTGTAGGCACTCGCTGCACGGGGGGGTGAATGTGCGGCGATATGCCGTCGGGGAGCAAGGGCTTTCCCGTGGCTCCCAAGCACTGAGGCTTTGTTCCTGTCGGGTCAGTAATGGAATTACAATTGCCACCCTTGAGCGCACTGGCCGGATTAGTGGCTGGGTCGCCATTCGGTCCCAGGACCAGAGGTCCTTGGGACAGCAGGAACACGTCCTCCCAGTTGTTAGCAGGGCTCCGTTGCTCATTCGCCAAAACGGGGAGGTTCTGAGTAACTGTGTGGCCGAAAAGCGTGCCGAAGGTCCCCAGATCGAAACTCCGGCCGTAACCCATGCGGAGGACGGTTCGTGGACTGAGCTGATAGGCAACTCCGAGGCGTGGTGCTAAGCCGCCGTAGAGCATCCTAACGTTGCCGTTGAGACCGACGCCCTGTTCACCGCCAGTCCACACTTCTCCGGTCGAGGCCTGGACCCATCCGCCCTTGTCCTTCCCGTTGACGTATTGGGGAAAGTACATTTCCCATCGAAGGCCATAATTGAGGGTCAGCTTGGGAGTCAAACGCCAAGTGTCCTGTCCATAGAAGAACATTCGATTCTGCCGCTCCGCTGCGTCGGTAACCGTGCTGACATACCGCCCGAAGTGCGTCACACCGCCGAGCAGAAATGCCGCCAGCCCGACTCCACCTCCCACAGTAGTTGGCGTCACCAGGCCTTCCGTTAACGTCGGGTCAAAGCTTAATTCGCCTGCGCGGTGAGTATCACTTGGCACTCGTAGATTCAAGGCGTAGCGATAGTCGGCTCCGAATTTATATGTGTGGTTCCCTCGGATATTCGTCCAGTTATTGACGAACTGGTATTGCATCTCCTCTTCGTCGAGGGGACAGTTGCATTGGTTGTTCCCGAGTGAATATCCGAAATTAAAGCTTGCTGTGCCGTTGATGAAGAACGCCGGCATGCCGGAGATAAAAGTCTTGTCCAGGCCCGATACATCGTTCAAGCCTTGAATTCCGGCGTCCGCCGCAGGCGTAGTCCCGATGCCATTCGGGTTTACAAAAACGCGGTATCGCATCCAACCAAACCGGAAATCTGTCAACAAGGTCGGACCCAACGTGTAATCGAACCCGGACGCTAGGCTGTGGTTCAAGACCGATGATTTGCCGGCAAAGCCTCCGAGGGAGGGGTCCACGTTGAACGCCGGGCCGCCCGCCTCAAGACCGAATGCCCCAGCGCCTTGCCGCGAGAAGTTTTGCCGCGAGTAGCGGCCAAAGAGGTGTAGTTTGTCTGTCTGATACTGATCAATGCGCACGTCCCAGCCGTCATTGTTGAACACCTGGCTGCCCGCCGGAAAGTAATTGTTGTTCGCGGAATCCTTTGGAGCCAGGGTGGCGGTTGGCGTGGGAATGAATTTGCTCAACAAGGTTTGAGCCTGGAGGGACAGCATGGAAGTCGGAATCATGTTCAGGCAGCCCGCTGCGTTCGTGCATAGAGCGTTGTAAGTTGTTGTGGCGGTTGCATCGGTCCCTTGGGACATGAATTGGGAGCGAGCGCAGTCCGGAAGGACGGGAGGGATGGCGTTAGGGTTGCCAGGTTTGCAAGGGATAAGGCACGCGAACGCTTGCTGACCCGCCCAGAACTCGCCGGGCGCCTTCGTAGTCGGCAAAGTAAAAGGTCTTGTCTTTTCGGATTGGGCCACCAACCGAACCACCAAACAGGTTCCATTTGCTCGGCGGAACTGGAACACCGGATTGTGAAAATGGATCGCTCGCGGTCGTCGCGCCAGTCCGCCGATACCAAAACAGGCTGCCATGAATATCGTTGGTGCCCGATTTCGTTTGGATGGACATGATGCCGGCGGTCGCTTTACCAAGCTCGGCGTCGTAGTCGGCCGTTACGAACTTCATTTCGGTGGTGGCATCGAGGTTCGGTTTGATGACGGCGATGCCGAGGATCGGATCTTGATTGTCGGTGCCGTCGAGCAGATATCCCGTGCCGCTGAAGTGCTGCCCGTTTACCATGATCTGAATATCGCCTTGGGGAACTTCGCTCGCCGCGTGCTGCCAGGGCAAGCGCGCCGTCCCGGGCGTCAGCAGCTCAAACTGCGTGAAGTTGCGGTTCAGGATGGGCAACTGCACGACTTCCTGCTTTGTGAAGACCGTGGAGACGTCGGTGCGGCTGGTCTTGAGCAGTGGCATCTCGGAGGTGACCGTGACCACCTGCGTGAGGGCGCCGATCTTGAGTACGACGTTCACCTGCGCGGTGGTGTCCGCCGCGA
>QHZO01000066.1:0-1103 GCA_003224695.1 Acidobacteriota bacterium | reverse complement strand
CCTGAATGTATGATTGGAAACCCTGTTTTTCCACCTTGACGCTGTACGTCGCCGGTATCAGGTGAATCTGTTCGTAGTTGCCGGACGAATTCGAGGTGGTCGTGAAACTGACCCCTTGTCCAACGTTGGTCACCGTGATTTTGGCGTCCGGCACCGCTCCCCCAGAAGTGTCGGTGACCGTACCGACGATGTTTCCGTAAACAACTTGCGACCATGCTTTTTCGGCAGGGAAGAGAAGCACCGAAGCGGCAAGGACCAGGGCGACGGTCAAGCGGCGAGGCGTCATGGCACACTCCCTCGGATTGACTTTTTTTGATTAGCCCAAGACCAGCACGGCGCAAAAAATCAAGGAAAGCCAGTACACCCGAAAACCGGCGTAATGTATACAGATGAGGCAGGCTTGTCAAGCAGGTTATCACCTGAGGGCGGCGCGGGTCCGTCAATTCAAAGCAATCTATGAACCAGGCTCGTCGGAGGCCGAGGCGGCGGGGTAGTGTCTCAGCTTGCTGTTGCGGCGAGCTGCGCCTCGCCGAGTTGGCGATGGGAATGGCGGCGAGACACAGCTCGCCGCTACAGGATGTTCAAAGTGAGACTCTACTGGCGGCGGGCTTGCCTTGACAGTTCGAAACTCCGGGAATAAGTTTGGTCCGCGTGATTCGCTTTCGAAGCGCCTCCTCAGTCCGACACGCGATTCCGAAAGTTAAATTCGGGCACTGGCTGGGCTGGGCGCAAGGGCTTCAAACGGCCTGGAAACCTCTTGGGTTGGCTTTCGCCCTACTTATCCTGACCAAGCCTTTGGATACCCCTGAGGCTCTTCAAGGCGTGGTTCGCTCGCCCCAAGTCACGTATTCCCAAGATGTTGCCCCAATCCTCAACGGCCATTGTGCGGGCTGCCATCGCCCCGGAGAGGTTGCCCCTTTCCCGCTCCTCACCTACCAGGATGCGAAACAGCAAGGGCCTGCCATAGCTGCCTCTGTTCGCGCACGCCTGATGCCGCCTTGGAAGCCGGTTCCCGGTTATGGTGACTTCCAGAATGACCCGCGACTTAGCGACGCCCAGATCGCTTCGCTCGAAAGTTGGGTCCGAGAAGGCATGCCGGAAGG
>QHZO01000312.1 GCA_003224695.1 Acidobacteriota bacterium | reverse complement strand
TACGTGGTTGGCGGCTTCAGGATGCCTTAGAGGAGTGGATGCTCAACTACAAGAACTCTACACTTGAAGCGCTCGAACTAACTGATGAAGAGTGGATACATGTACGCTATATCATTGCGTTATGCAAGCCATTTGACATATGGACCTACATCTATTCAGTGTCTTCAGGGTCTACAATACATACAGCATGGGGGGTATACGAATGCCTGTTTAACCACCTCGAAGACCAGCGCAAGAAATTACAACGAAAACGGATACCATGGAAACGAGCATTACTACCAGCTATCGACGCTTCGCTGAAGACCCTTCGAAAGTACTACTCTCGAACGGAAGGCGCTAATGGTACTCTATACAACCTCGGAACGATTCTTTGTCCAGAGTATAAACTCAACATGTACGACATCAATACATGGGAGGCGGACCTTAAGCAACGCTATCGCAGAGAGTTCCTCAAATACTTCGAGACTAATTACAAGCAATCAAGCACTACGGCAATGACAGAAACAGCAACGCCGATAGAAAGCAAATGCTATAGACGAATTAGCAAGGCGATGGCTAGATTCTCAGGCAACATTCCGGACTCATCCAAATTAAACGATGCTGAACGCTATCTGGCTGAAGGTAAGCATATTGATCGCATATGATGAATATTAGCGACGGTATTAGCGACATTGGCTAATTGCACAACACAAACATTGTAGGACGTACTAAAGCTGATCCTCTTGATTGGTGGAAAGCACATCATGAGGACTTTCCTCAACTAGCTAATATGGCTAGAGACACTCTTGCTGTACCAGCTTCTGGCGTTGGCGTCGAGCGACTATTCAACATGGCCCGAGACATATGCCATTATCGTCGCTCTCGCCTTAAAGCTGAAACGATCAGCAAGTTGATGATTATGAAGCACTTCGATAATGTGATTCTACAAGAGGAGTCCATTATTACAGATGCTGATTATCAAGCGGAGCAGAAGAAGCTGGAGTTGGAGGAAATTAATCGAAAAGTGGATATTGAGGTTGGCAATAACATTGATATCAGCGATGGTAGCGATGATGGGTATGATGATGACACCGATTTCAGCCAATTCAACATTGATCGGGGCCTTGTGCTTGATCAGGACGATACTCAGTATACCTACGATGACAATGACGACGATGACGATGATGACGACGATGACGACCATCTTCTGCCTACTAATCAGTCGCAAGATAGCTCCCACAATGACAATGTACATTCTGTACATCGTACCATTGGGTCTTCACCTCCAAGACATAGCAATCTTTACGCCAGCGATATCAATGATACCATTGGTACGCAAATCGTCAATCACCATGTCACGCAACCAGAAGACCTATCTAGCAATGACAGCACCCCCTCAAAGAGATCATTGGACGAAACAGAGTTTATTCAGTTGACTCCACCGAAGCGACATAAGGGTATATCGCAATCAGTTGGGCAACTGCAACGCAATGGTTCAACTCAGTACTAATAATATCATTGCATAGAGGTGAAAATGCAGAAACAAGCTCTGATATCCTATGAATGCTTTTAGGTAAGTATTAGTGATGGTATTAGTGATGTAATTGTCTCATGCTGATAAGAGTAGTATATTATAATCATATGGTATAGGTTTTCAGTTTCTTGTTTTGCATGAGTGTCTTCATATGTCTAGTATTATATTTCGCCTCTACATCACTATCCGGAACACAATTGCACTTCTGATATGTGTTGAATGTTGTATTTAAGAGTATTAGCAATTCCATTAGCATTGTTAAATCTGTCCTCAATATAATCATATATAATGAAAACATTAAAAGGTTACTATAATGGAGATATTCACGACAATTTTCACGATAGAAATAGCACTTCTTGATTACTTGCATAATAATAATGCATAGAAAAGAAGGTATAGTGATCGGTAAGAGATATTAGCGATGGTATTAGCGACAGCAAATGC
>QHZO01000311.1:366-1325 GCA_003224695.1 Acidobacteriota bacterium | reverse complement strand
CAGTGAGCGTGAACGGCGGCACCCTGAGTCTGCAAAACGGCGGCGCCATCAGCCAGAATACGGTCACCCTCGGTGGCGGCGCCTTGACTGAAACTGTTACGAACGCTTTGAGCGGCTCGGCGGCGCTCGCGCTCAATACCGGCACGGCTACGCTTTCGCAAGACAACAATTACAGTGGTGGAACGACACTGAACGGCGGGACATTAAACGTTAACGCCGCCGGCGCACTTGGCTCGGGTGCGTTTACCGTCGCCGGCGGGACCATCAATAATACCAGTGGCGTCGCGATCACGTCGAACACCAACAACGCCCAGGTTTGGGCGGGTAGCTTCACCTTCACCGGCTCGAACAACCTGAATCTTGGCACCGGCAATGTGACCTTGAACGCGAGCCCGACTGTCACGACCTCGGCAGGTAATCTGACTGTCGGCGGAGCGATCGCCAACGGGACCGGCAACAGCCTGACCAAGGCCGGCGCAGGCACACTCACGCTGACCGGCGCCAGCACCTACGACGGCACAACCACGATCAATGCTGGAAAGTTGGCCGTCAACGGTTCGTTAGGCGCGACGGCCGTGACTGTAGCCAATGGCGGAACGCTCGGCGGCACCGGCACTATCGGCACGACCTTGGGTGGAAGTGTGACGGTGAACAGTGGCGGCGCGATCAATCTGGTCGATGGTTTCACCAGCACCTTCACCCTTCAGAGCACGAGCGGCGCGAACGCGCTCACCCTGGCGGGCGGGAGCATCAGCCTGGAGATCGGCCCAGGTGTAACCAGCGATATGATTACGCTCAGCAACAGCACCTCGCTGCTGCTTTCCGGCAATGTAACAGTTAATATTACCGGCCTTCCTGTATACGGCGCCGGCACGTACGATCTCATCAACTTTGCCAGTAAGAACGGCGCTGGCAGCTTCAGCCTGGGCACAACCCCAGGAGGAGCCTTTACGTATAAG
>QHZO01000311.1:0-346 GCA_003224695.1 Acidobacteriota bacterium | reverse complement strand
TGCTGCGGCTACCACGGCATATTGGAGAGGCGATCAGAGCCATATTTGGAATACGAACAACGCCGGGGCTACTAATTGGTATTCGGACTCCGCGGGCACGACTAATTTAACGTCATTCGCGCCCGACAACGCCACTGACGTGGTCTTTGCTACTTCGAATGCGACCACTGGAAACCTCGCGACCACTCTCGGTCAGGACCTCGCGATTAGAAGCCTGACCATTCAAGGGACCACGCCGACCGATACGAACAGTGTTAGCATCGATAGCGCCGGCGGCTATACGCTCACCATTGGGACTGGCGGCATTACAATGCAATCCGGCGCCATGGGGCTTACCATCGGCGCC
>QHZO01000310.1:1387-4870 GCA_003224695.1 Acidobacteriota bacterium | reverse complement strand
TTTGGCGATCGAATCCCACAGCTCCCACACCTCCTCGATGCGGTCCATATAAAGCCCGTAGTACTTGCGGTAGAGAGGGCTTGTGGCATCGGTTCCGTCCGGAGGCTCGCCGCCCAGTGTTTCACGATAAATCTTTTTGCAGCTCTCGCAGTGGCAAACCACGAGCGAGCCCGTGGAAGGCCAACCGTTCGTGAAGAACCCAGACACCGGATAGCGGTGATTGATTTCGCGGTAAATGGCAGGCATCTGCTCCGTGAAATAGGGGCTGAACATGCAGGTCGCGTAAAGCCAGGGCGACTCCGGGTGCGGGCGCGGTGAGCCGTCGCGATTGCGCTCGAACCATTCCGGGCGCGCCTTCAAGGCCTCTTCGTAGGCCAGATTGCAATCCATGCGGGCGACGACGCGGATGCCGCGCTTGACCGCCGCCGCGGTTGCCTCTCCAAAGAGGTCGCGCGTGCCGAGGAACTGGCTGCGGTGATGATACGACACTTCCGTCGGATAAAAGGCCACGATGCCGCCGCCATTCAGCAACACCGCGTCCACTTTGAGCGATGCCCAATAGTCCATCCACGCTTCCACATCCATGGTTAGCGGGTCACGCTCGTTAATATTAATTTGCCCGACCCGGCGCATTTTCCTGTACCAGGCCGCATCGGCGGCGCTGACGCCGTCTTGAGACAGTGCTACGGAGGCGGCGACGGCCGAAACCGCGGAAGCCTCCAGGAATTCCCGGCGCGTCAGGCGGGTTTTTTCGCAGTCTTGATTAGCCATGGCACATTCTCCCTCGCAATGAGATGGTCGGGCGCTCTCTCCACCGGACGAAGGACGCCATTACCGGATTCGAGAGCGCCGCCCCTCGATCCCCGCCGCCGTCAATAAAACCATAGTCACGGCAACACATACCCAGGCGAAAACATCCCCGTGGGCGCTGTAAAACGTTCGCCGCGACTCGTAATCAAATCGCGCCCGGAGGGCCATCTGCCGATTTCTCGGCAATTCCTCGACCACTCGTCCGTATGGATCCACCACGGCCGTGATGCCATTGTTGGTGGCTCTCAAAAGGTAGCGGCCGTTTTCGATGGCGCGGAACCGGGCCATCATCAGGTGCTCGGCCGCTGCCGAGGAATCTCCGTACCAGCCATCGTCGGAAACATTCACGAGCACGCCGGGCCCAGGGGCTGTCAGGCGCCGCACAAGCTGCGGAAAAATCGCCTCGTAACAGATGAAAACCGTAATGGCTCCCTGGGGCGTCCGAGCCGACTCGAAAGTGTTCCCGGGAACGAAGGCGCCGACCTCGTAGGTTATTTTGCCGATTTTGTTCGGGAATGCCCAACGCGGAACGTACTCGCCGAAAGGTACCAGGTGAATCTTGGCGTACTCAAAGATATCGCGGCCCGACGGGTCGAGCACGACCGCACTGTTCTTGGGTCGTTCATTGCCCGGGCCGGCGTAAAACGTGGTCGGAATGACCGCGTAGGCGCGTGCCTGCCGGGCCATTTGCTCGACCGTACCCAGAAAAATAGGGTCGCGACCGAAATAAAAAGGTGCGGGGTTCTCCGGCCAGACAATGAGCGGCGATGAGCCGGGCGGCGGCGGGGAGGGCAGATTTGTTTCGCTCAACTCGATGAGACGATCGAGTGGGGCGCGGTTATTCCAGGGCGCCCAGCGAGCCAGAGCGCCTTCCTCCATGGGCACGTTCGCCTGGACCAGCACGGCCGCTGCCCGACCCTCGATGTGATGAGGCGGGGAGAGGGACAAGTTCAGAGTGATCAGCCCAATAGTCCGGACGGCGACCGCAGCCAAGCGGGCGCCCGACCTGCGGCGTTCAACAACCGCCCAGCCGACGAGCGCGCTCGTCGCCGCCGCGGCAAACGATAGTCCATAAACCGAAGCGAACGCGGCGACTTGGCGCAGTCCTTGAGCCTCGACCACATACCCCAGCAGGTTCCAGGGGAAGCCTGTGATGAGATAGGTCCGCGCGAGCTCCATCGCCACCCATAGAAACGGGGCTGCGATCAGCGCGACGCCCCTGGACCCGCGAGCCATCCAAGTGAGCACGCCTCCGAATGTACCGAAAAATACCGAGAAGACCGCAACAAACAGGGCCAACACGCCGAGCGACAGCCCGAGCCCCAGACCGCCGTAATGGCCCACGACGGAAACGAACCAGTAACAACTCCCCGTAAAAAAGACCGCTCCCGCGAGATAACCGTTCAGGAACCCGCCGCGAAGCTTCGGCTCGAAGAGGCAGGCGAGGAGCAGCGGCAGGCAGGCCACCCACAACAAATGATGCCAGCCGAGATTAGGGAAAATGGCAAAGAGTAAAAACCCGCTCAGGAGGCTTGCGGCACGCCGCAGCCATACGCGTTGAAGCCAGGCGGTGAGATCGGTTAAGCGAGGGCGCCCGCGAGTGAGCCAACTTTGCGGCTCTCCCTTGGAGGTCGGAAGGCCGGACTCGCCGGGGCCGAATGGTCGAGGGTTCAAATCAATGTTTAATAAACGGTCGCTTAAATCCAGATTGGACGAGCTTGTCGCGCACATTCTCCGCCTCTTCGCGCGTGGGATACGGTCCCACTCGAACGCGAAAGAGGCGATGCCCCGCCCTTGACCGCCGCTGTGGCGCGAGGAAGACCGGGAATCCCTCAGCCTTAAGCTCTGCGATGACTTTTTGGGCCTTGGCTTCAATGGCCGAAGCAGACACTTGGACGGTGTAACTCCTGCCCTCGGGGACTGGCGAGGCAACCGGCTCGGCCTTTTCATGGCCTGGAGCTCGCGCAGTCTTTCCAACCGGCCGGGGCGAAGACAAGGGCGGAACCGTCAACGGCTCGGCCGATTCCCGAACGGGATTCCCCTCCGTAACGGTCTCTTCTTTGGCTTTGGCCGTCTCGGCGGGCGCTGGGTTGACGACTGGCGGAATCGCCGAAGACGAGGCAGAAACCGCTTCGGTAACCGGTGGGTTCTTCACTGCCCGCTCGTTGAACCCCACGAGGAAGCCCGCCGCAAAAAACACCGCGCAGACCGCCACCGCGACGAGGAACATTAGAATAAGCTGATGGGCCGAAAGCCCTTTTTCTCCACGGGCAGGTTGGGGCGTATCACTCATAATCCGCCTTCGGCCTTTGCCGGAGCTCGCATGGTTCGAGTCCCGCCGGCCTGCCGGCAGGCAAAGCGGGGGACCCAGTCAGGTTCCGCTCCTCACTTGGTGACCGGCGTCGCTGCCGGCGGCTCAATCCCCTTCCCCGGCGCCGGCAGCCAGGCTGCCAACAACTCCACCGGAATCGGAAAGACGATGGTGGTGCTCTTCTCGGTTCCGAGCTCGGCCAAAGTCTGGAGATAACGCAAGGTGATGGTGATGGGTTCCTTGCGGAGAACGGACGCGGCCTCGGCCAGTTTCGCGGAGGCTTGGAACTCGCCGTCTGCGGCGATGACCTTGGCCCGGCGCTCCCGCTCGGCCTCGGCCTGGCGGGCAATGGCGCGCTGCAT
>QHZO01000310.1:0-1342 GCA_003224695.1 Acidobacteriota bacterium | reverse complement strand
GCGAAAGGAGTTCGTCGAGCTCGACTTCTCCGAGAACCGAGCGCAAACTGGTCTGCGAAGCTTGCTCCACCGCGTAGCGGAAGTTCTCCACCTCAATGATCGCCTGCACAGCGCTGATCACGCGGAAATAGACCACGGCGCTTACCTTGAGCGAGACGTTGTCTCGCGTGATGATGTCCTGCGGCGGGATGTCCCAAGTGACCGTGCGCAGCGAGACTTTCACCATCTTGTCAATGGGCCAAAAAATCGGGATCAGCCCGGGGCCTTTGTCTTTTTTGAGGGAACGGCCCAATCGGAAAACCACGGCGCGTTCGTACTCGCGCAGCACGTTCAAGCACTTGAGAATCCATATGAAGAAAAAGAACCCGACCACGAATATGAACCAGCCGAACGTTTCCATGGGATTCACCTCCTTCGAAGGGGGGCGAGTTGACGCTTTGGCATTTCGCGGGGCCGGTTCCACGTCAGCACCCGTGGGCCGACGGTCAGTCTATACGGAATGAACTTCCGGCTCAACTTCTAAAGTCAGCCCGTTCACTTCGCAGACGCGCACGCGGGCTCCCTTGGGAACTCGGTCCTTCGCCCGCGCCGCCCAGATTTCGCCGTGGACCAAGACCTTGCCGTCGGGTTCAAGGTCAGTCTCAGCCACACCGACCAAATCAATCATGCCTGCGATGCCGGTCGTGGCTTTGGCGCGGCGGGCAGCCAGCGCCAGGCGCGTGAGAATCAGCCCGATGGTTACCATGGGAATGACCACCGCCAGCGCGGTGGAAAGGTGAATGCGCGCCTCCGGCCACGGCGTGTTAATCAGCATCAGCGCGCCAAGCACCATGGCAACCATTCCACCTGCAAGGAGGACGCCATGGGTGGGAGTCTTGACTTCCAAAACAAAAAGCACCAGCGCCGTCAGGATCAAGACTACTCCGGTCACGTTGACGGGCAGCAGGTGAAACGCGAAGAGCGCCAGCACCAGGCTGATAGCCCCCGCCACCCCCGGCGCCACCATGCCGGGATGCGTGAACTCGACGTAAAGAAGGATCAAGCCAAGCGCCGCGAGCAGGAACGCAACGTCCGGGTCCACGATGTAGAACAGAAACTTCTGCCAGGAGGTCATGTTGAAGGGTTCAAGGATGGGGTCGTGAAGGTTCAAGACGAGGGAGGAACCGTCGAAGCGCTTGGCGGTCCTGCCGTCAAAGGTCTTAAAGATTTCCGCCGGTGAGTCGGCCACGGCGTCAATCAATTTCCCCTGGAGCGCCTCCTGCTCGGTAAAAGAGCTCGACTGGCGCACGCCTTCCTCGGCGAGCTTCGCATTACGTCCGCGGCGCACCGCGAGGCTGCGAAT
>QHZO01000063.1:6161-17642 GCA_003224695.1 Acidobacteriota bacterium | reverse complement strand
GCCAAAACTCTCCCCTGAAGACACGCGGGAAATCCTCGAGTGGTATGAAAAGACTTACCCGCAGGAAGTTAAAAAAGAGGACAAGCCGCCTACCGGGGGCGCAAAACAGGCCGGAACCGAAAAGTAAACTGGAGGATTGACTATCTCTTGGGTAGTGGGCTAAAAGCGTGTTGCTAGCTCCGCTCTTTTCGTGAGACAAACATTTCGATGCTACGCACCTTTCGATATCGGCTCAAACCCACGCGCCATCAAGCAAAAGTCCTCGGCGAATGGCTGGCGGTCTCTTGCGAGTTGTACAACGCGGCACTCGAAGAGCGGCGAGGGGCTTGGAAGGTGGCTGGAAAATCCATAGGCTTATACGACCAGTTCAAGTCGCTTACTGAGATACGCGCATTTAGTTCCGATGTGGCCTCTATTCCCGTGGATATCGCCCGCGAGCCGCTGCGCCGAGTGGACCGCGCGTTTCAAGCCTTCTTTCGCCGTGTGAAAGCCGGACAAAAGCCCGGCTATCCCCGCTTTCGCTCCCGCGACCGCTACAACTCGCTGGCTTTCTCCCTTGCCAAGGCAAGCGAAGAAGCCATCACGGTTCCTAAGCTGGGATGCGTGCGCTTCAAGGCGCACCGAAAATTGCGAGGCAGGGTGAAAAGCGCCAGCCTGGTACGCTCGCCAACGGGCAAGACCTGGAGCGTCTCGCTGGTTTCGGATCTTGGTCAGGCTCCCGAAAAGCAACCCGTGTCTTCGGCGGTCGGAATTGACGTTGGCCTGAGCATATTCGCGTCTCTGAGCGACGGGCAGCAGATCGAGAATCCACGCTGGCTGAAACAGTCGGAGGAAGAACTGGCCGCGAAGCAGCGCATCCTCGCGCCCAAACGAAAAGGCTCGAACAACCGGCGTCAGGCGCGCCGCAATGTCGCGCGCTGCTATGAGAAGATTCGCAACCGGCGAAACAATTTCTGCCACCACGTCTCGAAGTGGTTGGTGGCAACTTACGACCTGATTGCCTTCGAGGCGCTGAGCATTCAGGGAATGACGAAAGACGGTAACTTCTCGAAATCGATCATTGATGCGGCTTGGGGGATTCTGCTGCGGCAAATATCGTACAAAGCGGAAGAGGCTGGACGATACGCTGTCGCCGTTGACCCCCGAGGCACGAGCCAACTCTGTTCGGGATGCGGCGAGGCCGTTCCGAAAAGTCTGTGGGAACGGACTCATCGCTGTCCCCGATGCGAATTGGTTTTGGATCGTGACCATAACGCCGCTCGAAACATTCTGGCGCTCGGTAGGAGCGCGGCAGGACTCATCGAGCCCCGAAAGGGCTAGCAACACGATTTTAGCCGACTACCCCCGTATCAGCACGCCCTGCATCCTCTCTGATACGAGGAAGCGTGCGACGCGCCGAGTTGATAATCTATACGCGGTGGCTTGAAGCCACGCCTGACAAATAAGTTACTCAGTCCCACTACGAATTGGCGCGGACCGGAGCCCACGTGCGCCAGGCCCGTGGGGTTTTCCGGGTAATCAGCTTCGCGCCTCAATAAGAGGCTCCGCTTTCGCTCTGAAATCCGAATGAAGCGCGGGTTCCTGGATTTCCCGTCGCCGCTTTCTTCATCCACGGCGGGCACACCTTTGCGCGCCAATTCTTCCACGCGTGCTTCAAACGCCGCCCATCGCGCCGTATCGTTGCGGCCAAACCATTCCCAAGGTGTCTGATCGAGCTTTGCGGTGTTGCACGCCTTACAAGCGGGGACGAGGTTGTCCCACACGCTCGGGCCACCACGGGAATCAGGGAAAATGTGGTCTTTGGACTCTGGCGGGTTAGGGTTCCCCGGATCGCAATAAATGCATACCCCGCCTGTTTCTTTGGCGAGCCGCTCCATGAACAGCTCCGGCTTGCGTTCCTTTTGCTCGCCCATGCGCGCCTGTTCGGTTTGAGGTGGAGGGATTTCGAGCGTGACGAACGCGACCGGCCCGTATCGCAACGCATTGTCAGGCGGTGCAGCACCCGCGCGTCGTGTTGCTCGCGGCAGGGATTGGGGGCCTTGCGCACTGAGATCGTCTGCCAGTCCACCCCCGCGTCCTTCATTGACGCGCCCTTGGCAGCTTGTTCCAGGTGTTCTCGGCACAAGCTGGCGCGGCCCTTGGCATCGCGGTTCCAAAGCAAGTCAAAAAACTGGCGGGCCATTTTTTCCTGAGCGCCAAGCCGCCGGAGGTGGCTCTTGATCCCAGCCTCCTTCGGCGCGTCTTTCTCAGTCTCGGATTTTCCTGCCGCCGCTTCCCGCAATTCCCACCAATTCCAAAACACGTGCTTCTCGGCGTCATTCAGTCGGGGGGGAATACGTCCGTCACGCACTCGCAGGTTGCAGACCGCGGCGACGTAAGCGACGTGCCGGACCTTGCTCTTTCGGGGCGTCGCTTTGCGACACCAAGCGCAGCCTGACCTGAGCCGGTTCTTGAATCGCGCGAGGCGCAAGAACTTGCTGAGGAGGCCGTGTTTGAGTTTGCCTTTCTCGTTCGCCCCACCACAGAGCTCCTGCTTCCAGCGTTCGGTCAGCTCCTTGGGTAAGCCGGCAGCTTTCCCGAATCCGTCAATGACCTCGCGAAGGTCTGCTTCTTTTACGCTGCGGTGTTCAGCTTGGCGCGGCTGACGATCCCTCTTGCGCGCCGCTTCAAGCAGCCCTCGAAGTTCTCCCGGCGACACTTTCTTCTTCCCGCGCAACGGGTCGTCGGGATTTTCTTCGCGGCGTTTGATTTGTTTTTCTATATCTCGGGCCAGTTCATCGTTGGGTATCCGTGCCGTGGCTAGGAAATCTTTAAGCTTGTCGTCCGTCATCTCTTCAGGGGCGATGGCGTCCCACTTATATCCGCGCTTCTGAAATATGAGCGTGAGGGCTTTCACAAAACCCTCGGCGTCGGTTTTGCCTTGCCTGGCGAGATCAATCCAAGACGTGGCTTGTGCAGGGTCGCGGCCGGGAGATTGAAACATTCCGGGCTGAACGTGAAATCGCGGATCGCGCATGACTCGGTAAGGATCGGGCAGACGGCTGCCGTCGGGAAGACTTTGCCGAAGTACCCATGAACGTAAGCGCGCCAAGCGCATCTTCTTGGCGTGGCGCGTGCGGCGACCGCGGCGAAGTTGGCGGCGCTGCTCCAAAGTCGTTTCGTGGAAATCAACGTAGGTTTCGGCGTGGAGTATCTTGTTGCCTTTGACGACGGCGATGCCGCCAGCGCCTTCTCCGAAATCGACGCCGACGCGCAGGCCGGGCAGAAATCCCTTGATTCGCTCTTCGAGTTTAGGATTCAGCATGAGGAAACGTTCAACTCTGTACCGAGCTTGTCCTCATCGTCGTAAGTCGCCGGTGGGGACACCGGCGCTACAAGCTACGGAGTGCGGGAGCTTGCTCCCGCTCTGGAAAGCGGCGCTGCGTAAAATGTGGCGGCGCTTCCTATCGGCAGGCGCGCCACCACGGACCCTTGCCCTTCCGGAAGCCGATTCCGGTTTGCGGGGCCGCGTGCGCCTTAATCCACTGCTGGGTTACAGCGTCGAGGACTGCGCGGCGCCTGGGCTTCTTTCACTCTAGCGGGCACAAGCTTAGCCAAAGGTCCGCACGGCGTCAACGGTTGCGCGGCTGGGCGCTTATTTCTTATAATTAACAACTCAAGCGGAAACGAGGCTCAGGGTATGGGTGCTCCGATCATCAAGCGGCTCGAAGAGGAGATTCAGGCGCTCGAGCGCGAGTTGAACCACGACCTCCCAAAGGAGTTGAAGCGCGCGCGGGCGCTCGGGGACCTGTCCGAAAACGCCGAGTTCCATATGGCGAAGCAGCGGCAGGACATTGTCAGCGCGCGCGTGGTGCAATTGAAGCGGCGCCTCGCCGATCTGTCTCTGATCAACATCAATAATATTCCCAAGGACCGAATCGGATACGGCTCGCGCGTGACGCTCTTCGACTCCGGACGCGGCGCCGAAGTGGATTACAAACTCGTGACCAGCGAGGAGGCCGACGTCGCCAAGGGCCTGATTTCAACCACCTCGCCGATTGGCCGCGCGCTGATGGGCAAGCGCGCCGGGGACACGGTGACGGTGCGCGCCCCCAACGGCGACCGAGAGCTCGAAGTGCGCTCCATGCGCACCATTTACGACGAAGAGCCCGCATAAATTGGTGATTGAGTGATTGTGTGATCGGGTGATTGAGTCAGTTGTCTCTTGTCCGTAGTCCGTGGTCATTTGCAAAGGACCAAGGACAACTGACCAAGGACCGTTCTTCCATGGCTCAATAAGAAAATGAATCAATCTCAAAATCACCCAATCGCTCGATCGCCCAATCACTCAATCACTCAATCGCCCGATCATTTAATGAACCGACGATGATCACACATCAAATCGGCCGCGCCGGAAATCGAGCCGTGGAGGCGATCGTTCGCGCCTTCGCCGCCAGCCGCATCCACCCGAACCTGCTGACCTTCATCGGCTCGGCCATTAACGCCGTGGCGGCGTACCTTTTTGCCTTCGATTATTTCCGCTGGGCGGGCGCCACGATTATCCTGGCCGGAATCTTTGATCTCACGGACGGCCGCGTGGCGAGGGCCACCGGGCAAGTGACGCCCTTCGGCGCCTTTTTCGATTCCGTCATGGACCGCTACTCGGACCTGGTCCTGCTCATCGGCCTGCTGGTTTACTATGGGCGCGTGAATCGCTCCACCATGGTCACTCTGGTGGCGGTGGCTATGATCGGCTCGGCGATGGTCAGCTATACGCGGGCGCGCGCCGAAGCTCTCATCCCCTCCTGCAAGGTCGGGTTCCTGGAGCGGCCGGAGCGCGTGGTGCTGCTGATTATCGGCGCCCTGACTCACCGCATGGAAGCCGTGCTGTGGGTTATCGCCGTGCTCTCGAATTGGACCGTTTTGCACCGCTGCGTCTACACCTGGCGAGAAACCCATCGGCTCGCCGGCCAGCCACCACATTCCTCATAGCCCTCCGTAGGGAGTCGTGTCCAGGCTCGCCAGCCGTTTCGGATTCGACCATCCGATTTCCGAAAGCGCACATAGAACCGCCGTATGCCAAAGCGTAATCGCAGTAACCAATTCATTCTAAATAACTTATTTCGGGCCGCTTGGATTGGTAATTGCCATGACCCCTGCGGCGCTGTTCTGTCGGATTGACGATCGTTCGCACGGCTCAGGATAGGTTTTTCGATTGCGGAATGACGATTGCAAAGGCTATCAGCGGTCAGTCCGTCAGCCGACGGATCAGCATTCGGCGAACTGCCGCGACGGCAGATTGGTCTTCCTGCGTCTTACTGAGGGCTGACGGCTGAAAGCTGAATGCTTTTTTAATCAGCAATAGGCAATTGGCCGAACCATGAGGCGACACATTATGACAACCCTCATCCAAGATTTGAGATACGGACTTCGCATGTTGGCGAAGAACCCGGGCTTCACCGCCGTGGCTGTGATCCCTCTCGCGCTCGGCATTGGCGCGAATACTGCCATCTTCAGCGTAGTCAACGGCACCCTGCTACGTCCCCTTCCCTATAAAGATCCGCGCCAGCTCGTCGAGATTTTTTCGACCAACCAGATTCGGCACTCCAATCAGATGGCTATTTCTGCTGCGGACTTCTCCACCATTCAGAGGTACGCGCGCTCTTTCGCCCAAATTGCATTGTTCAATTACTCAGCTCTCAACCTCACGGGTCAGGGTGAGCCAGCCCAACTTTCTGCATTGCAAGTCTCACCTGAATTTTTCCCTGTGCTGGGTGTACGGCCCGCATTAGGTCGATGGTTTCTGCCTGAAGAAGGAAAGCCGGGAAGAAGCCAAGTTGTTATCCTGGCCCATGCCCTCTGGCAGCGGCGCTTCGGCTCAGACAAAGAAGTGTTGGGGAAACATATAACGCTTAACGACAAGAGCTACATTGTGGTGGGGGTGATGCCGCCTCGATTCGCATTTCCAGAAAGGACGGAGGCGTGGGTACCATTGGACATCGGTACAAAGGCGCTCGAAAGTCACAACGTTCATTCTTCCTGGGATATTGCGAGGCTGAGCGATGGGGTGACCACCAAGCAGGCCCAAGTGGAGCTGGACACGAGCGCCAAGAGGCTTGGCGCCAACTTCCCAGAGGATAAGGATTGGGGGCTACTTATCGTTTCTCTCGAAGAGGTGGTCACGGGGCGCGTTCGCATTTTGCTCTGGCTGCTGTTGGGATCGGTGGGCTTGGTTCTACTCATCGCGTGCCTAAACGTCGCGAACCTGTTCCTTGCCCGCGGGTCGGGAAGAATGCGCGAAATTGCATTACGCCAGGCAATCGGCGCGAGCCCTCGGCGAATCGTGCGGCAGTTGCTTACTGAGAGTGCACTCGTGTCAGGATTCGGCGGCCTCATGGGTGTGCTGATCGGTTTGGCGGCTCTTTCGGTGCTGAAAGCCTTGGCGCCCGGGGATTGGCAAAAAATCCCTCGCCTTGAAGAGGCGTCACTCGACGGCTGGGTGCTCGGGTTTGCGATTGCGGCAGCATTCGCGAGCGTGATTATCTCCGGCCTGTTTCCAGCGGTCCACGTTTCCGGTTTCGACCTGAATGCCGCACTGAAAGAAGGCGGAAGCTCCTCACGACAAGGGTTAGGTCTCGATCGTGGGCAACGCACACGCAATCTTATTGTGTCTCTTGAGGTCGCCTTTGCCGCAGTGCTTCTTGTCGGTTGTGGCCTCTTGCTGAATAGTTTTTGGCGACTTCTTACGGTCAACACAGGCCTTGACTCGCGCAACGTTCTGACGATGTCCATTAATCTGTCGCAATCGAAGTATTCTTCTCCCCAGAGTGCTTGGGTGTTTTCTCAACGGGTTTTGGAGCGCGTCAAGGACCTCGCAGGGGTAAAGGCGGCAGCTTTTTGCAATGCTGCCCCTTATGGCGACGCCATGCAGGTTGGGTTCAACATCGAAGGACATACCGCCACCATTTCCGATCAGGGGCTCCAAGCCGGCTTTCAAATCGTCAGTGCTGATTACTTCCGCGTCCTTGGAATGCAACTCTTGAAGGGACGCGGGTTTAGTAACACTGATGTGGAGGGCAGGCCGGGCGTCGCTATCGTTAACCAGTCTTTTGCTCGCCAGTTCTTTCCGAACGAAGACCCAATCGGCAAGCGAATTCACATTGCCTGGGGCGGGGACCCACCGCCGCCTCAGTGGGAACAAATTGTCGGTATCGTGAGGGATGTGCGAGACGTGGCACTATCGGGCGAACCCTGGCCCGAGATGTACGCCAGCTATTTCCAGTTTTACGGTGGCACGAATCTGCTAGTTCGAACGGAGTCGAATCCTACGCGGTCGGCAGCCGCGATCCGTGACCAGATATGGGCGGTGGATAAGGACCAGCCTGTTGCCGACACCACCACACTTGACAAGGCGATCTCGGCCTCCGTCGCAGAAGACCGCTTCCGGACAGTCCTGCTCAGCGCCTTTGCGGGTTTGGCCCTGTTACTCGCAATTGTGGGAGTGTATGGCGTAGTCACATTTACCGTCAACCAAAGGACTCATGAGATCGGAATCCGCATGGCGCTGGGAGCGGAGAAGAGCGATGTTTTGAAGCTGGTCGTTGGGCAGGGATTTAGGTTGACACTGATCGGCGTGACCATTGGAATCGCCGGAGCGCTCGGGCTCACTCGGTTTTTGTCGAGCCTGCTTTATGAAGTGAAGCCCACCGACCCGCTGACGTTCTTCGTCGTTTTCCTGATTCTTACAGGCGTGGCGCTCCTCGCGAGCTATATCCCGGCCCGCCGCGCCACGAAGGTGGACCCGATGGCGGCGCTGCGATGCGAATAAGGCAGTGACAAGTGGCGAGTGGTTAGTGGCAAGAACTTTCGACCGCAATGAGCCTTCGAAACCGTTGTGCTTGCCACTTGCCACTGACCACTTTTCGGTTAGGAGATGGAACCATGTTTGCACTTTTACAGGATTTGAGATACGGCCTGCGGATGCTGGCAAAAAATCCCGGCTTCACGGCCGTCGCGGTTCTGACGCTGGCGCTCGGCATCGGTGCGAACACGACGATCTTCAGCGTGATGAATGCGACGTTGCTGAAGCCGCTTTCGTTTCCGGAGCCGGACCGCCTGATGCTGATCTGGGAGACGTTCGGCAAGGGGCCCGAGAACTACAACATCGTTTCCGCACCGAACTTTTGGGACTTTCAGAAGCAAGCGCGCTCTTTTGAGGGCATGGCCATTTTCGACTCCGCGGGGCGAGGCTACAACCTATCCTCGTCAGGCGCAAAGCAGGAGCCGGAGCAGGTCTCGGGGCTGCGCGTCTCCGCCGGGTTCTTTTCCGTTCTGGGCGTGAAGCCGCTCCTCGGACGCACATTTTTGCCCGAGGAAGAGACGCTGGGTAAAGATCAGGAAGTCGTACTGAGTTACGGGCTGTGGAGGCGGCGTTACGCGGGCGATCCGCAGATCGTAGGCAGGACGATCAGGATAGACAGCGCGGACTTCACGGTTGTGGGCGTGATGCCGCGCGAGTTCCAGTGGCAGTTTTGGAGCGGGCAGCGCGAGTTGTGGGAGCCGGTGGGCTACACCAAGACGGACTATGGACGCGACGAAAACAGCTTCATTTGTATCGCGCGCTTGAAGCCCGGTGTGGGCGTCGCGCAGGCGCGCGCCGAAATGGAAGCCATCGGCGCCCGCATCCGCGAACAGTATCCCAAGGAGGACGTGGGCATGGGCGCAACCGTGATGCTGGCAGCCGTCGGATTTGTGCTGCTCATCGCTTGCGTGAACGTCGCCAATTTGCTTCTCGCGCGTGGGGCGGCGCGGCAAAAAGAGCTCGCCATTCGCCGCGCCTTGGGCGCCACGGGCTCTCGCATTGCGCGCCAGTTGCTCATGGAGAGCCTTCTCCTGGGATTGCTAGGCGGCCTCGCGAGTTTGCTCGTGACGACCTGGAGCAGCGCGTTGCTTTTTCATCTTTTCCGCCTTGACACCTTGCACCTGCCCATGCGGCGGCTCGATTCAATCCCCATAGACGGCCGCGTATTCGCCTTTGCCTTGCTCGTCTCCTGCCTGACCGGCATCTTCTTCGGACTCGCTCCGGCTTGGAACGCGCTTCGAGCGAAAGTTAACGAACCGCTGAAAGAAGGCGGCCGCGGAACCACCGAGGGCGGCGGAAGCCGCCTCCGCCACACGCTCGTGGCGTCCGAGGTTGCCTTGGCTTTGGTGGTGCTGTCGGGCGCCGGGCTGATGATCAAAAGCATGGAGCGTCTACTCGGTGTCGATCCGGGGCTCAATCCAAAGAACCTGCTTACCATGCAAATGTCGGTTCCGCAGGAGGAAATCTACGTAGGGCCTCCGGGACTGCCCCGCTTCTGCCAGAACCTTGACGAGCACGTTGCCGCGGTCCCCGGAGTGGTTTCCGTGAGCGCCGTGGCGCACCTGCCCTTTGAGGGCAACGCCGGCCGGGGCTTCGTGATTGAAGGCCAGCCGCCTCCGAAACCAGGCGAGATGCCCGGGGCCAACTACAGCGTCGCTTGCCCGAACTATTTCCGCACGATGGGTATCCTTGTCGTCCGAGGCCGAGAGTTCACCGGCCAGGATACGCTCGGCTCCGAGGGCATCATCGTCATCAATGAGACCATGGCACGGAAGTTTTGGCCAAGAGAAAGCCCCGTCGGGCGGGCGATTCGGCTCGGCGGACCCGACGGCCCTCGGCTCTCCATTGTCGGTGTCGTCGGCGATGTGCGCCAACGGGGCCTCGATGAGGAAGTGTACCCACAATTTTTCCGGCCCTACACACAGGCCGGCTGGCCGGTGATGGCGGTCGCCGTCCGCACGACGAACGCGCCAGGCACGTACGCCGCCTCCATCAAGAAGGCCTTGGCCGAAGCCCTGCCGGACCGTCCCGTTTCCGACGTCGAGACTATGGACCAGATCGTGCGTGACTCGACGGGCTCGAGACGATTCCCGATGTTCCTGCTTTCAGCCTTTGCATTGCTGGCGCTGGTGCTCACGTCGGTGGGCATCGTCGGGGTGGTGAGTTATTCCGTGACCCAGCGCACGCACGAAGTCGGCATCCGCATGGCGCTCGGGGCGAGGAGCGCCGATGTGCTGGGGCTGATCGTCGGGCGGAGCATGCTTTGGGTGTTCGCAGGCCTCGGCGCGGGACTGGGGGGCGCAGCCCTGGTCACGCGCCTGCTTGGTAATCTGCTGTTTGATGTCAGGCCGATTGACCCGGTGGTTTTCGGCTCCGTGTCGGCCCTGCTCGTGGCCGTGGCCCTGCTCGCGTGTTATGTGCCCGCCCGGCGGGCGACTAAGGTGGACCCGATGGCGGCGCTGCGCTACGAATAGCGAAGGTTGAAGTGTGAAGGATGAAGGGTAAAGGGTAAAAGTCATAAGGTCAAAAGTCGAAAGTTAAAGGTTAAAGAAACAAAGACGTCCTACCTTTATCCTTCAGCCTTTACACTTTAACCTTTTGCTGACCGGGCAAGCCGAAGCTAGGAGGCAAACAATGACGACACTTCTCCAGGATTTGCGGTACGGAATACGGATGCTGGCGAAGAACCCCGGCTTCACCGCCGTTGCGGTGCTGACGCTCGCGCTCGGCATCGGCGCGAACACAGCGATCTTCAGCGTGGTGAATGGCGTGCTCTTCCGTCCGCTGCCTTACCGGGATCCGGGCCGCCTCGTGATCGTCTGGATGCGTTTCACGGGCATCGGAATTCCCAACGACCGCAACTACGTCTCGGCGCCCGAATTTCACGACCTCGTCCAGTACAGCCGCAGCTTCGCGGATGTCGCGGCGATGGGAAGCGACGTCTTCAACCTGGGCGTGCGCGGAACGCCCGAGCGCATAACCGGAGCGGACGTTTCCCCCAGTCTCTTCTCCGCCTTGGGCGTTCAACCGCACATGGGAAGAACGTTCCTTAACGAAGAAGGACAACCGGGTCGGAACCACGTCGTTTTGCTCAGCGATGCGATTTGGAAGCGGGCATTTGGCGGAGACCCAAGCGTTGTCGGCCGCACCATCAGCATTAACGGCTCGCCGACGCAGGTGGTGGGCGTCATGCCGCCGGGGTTCGACTTCCCCCTGCAATCCGAAATGTGGGCGCCGCTGGCGTTTGGTCCGCAGGACCTCGCCCCTGACAATCGCGGCAACCACGGATACCAAGTGCTGGCCCGCATCAAGCCTGATCTTTCACTTGCCCAGGCCCGGGCGGACATGGAAACGGTCAGCCAGACCATCATCGGGCAAAGCCCGGATTATCCCTACCGGCGATTCAATTTCAGCGTCATCCTGAGCCCGCTTCTCGAGGAGACGGTCGGCGATGTGAGAAAGCCGCTCTGGGTGCTGATGGGCGCCGCGGGCTTTGTCCTACTGATCGCCTGCGCCAACGTTGCAGGGCTCCTGCTTGCCCGCGCTGCGGCGCGTGGCAAGGAGACGGCGATTCGCATTTCGCTCGGCGCGGGTCCGCCGCGCATCGTCCGCCAACTGCTCACGGAAAGCGTCTTGCTTGC
>QHZO01000063.1:920-6032 GCA_003224695.1 Acidobacteriota bacterium | reverse complement strand
CGCTCCAGAGCCTGGGTGGCGCGCGCTATTCGACGCTCAAAGAAGGCGGACGAGCCAGCGCCGGCGGCTCGCATCGCCTGCTGAAGTTGTTGGTAGTTGGCGAAGCCGCTGTTTCCCTGATTTTATTGGTTGGAGCGGGTCTTCTGCTCAAAAGTTTTGTCCGGATCCTTGAAGTCAGGCCCGGCTTCGAGGCCGAGGGCGTCCTGACCATGCGCATTGCCCTGCCCGACCAGAAATACGGTAAGCCCGAACAAGTCCGCACGTTCTATCGCGACCTGTTCGCGCGAATCCAGAGCCTGCCGGGCGTTGAGGCGGCGGGCGGCGTCAACATTCTTCCCCTGAGCGGCGGTGGCCAATCGGGAACTGTCACCGTGGATACGCGCGCTCTTCCGCCCGACAAAACGACCCCGGAAGCCGATTGGCGACCCGCCACGCCGGGCTTCTTCAAAGCTCTCCACATTCCCCTCATCCGCGGGCGGTTCTTGAACGAAGCTGACACGGAGACCTCCGCGCCGGTGGCGGTGGTAGACGAAACGCTCGCGCAAACTTACTGGCCAAACGACGATCCCATCGGCAAGCGCCTGAGACGCGGCGGCATGATGTCGAAAGCGCCCTGGATGACCGTGGTCGGCGTGGTCCGTCGAGGTCTACTGGCCGGAAGCTCAGAACCCTGATTCGAGCTTGGGTGTGGCGATCCGCACTTCCGGGAATCCGATGAATGTGGCGCCCGAGGTCGAAAAGCTGGTGCAGGCGATTGACTCCGACCAGCCCGTGTATCGCGTGGCGACCATGCAGGAGTTGATGGCAGACTCCGTTGCGGAGCGCCGCTTGGCCATGATACTGCTCGCCATCTTCGCCGGACTCGCCGTATTGCTGGCCGCGGTTGGCACTTACGGCGTCCTGGCCTATTCGGTATCACGGCGTACGCAGGAGATCGGCCTCCGGATGGCGCTCGGCGCGAGGCGTGAAGACGTGCTACGCATGATTGGCAAGGAGGGACTGGTGCTCACGGGCGCCGGCGTCGCCATCGGAGTTGTCGCCGCCTTGGGGCTGACGCGCCTGATGACCAGCATGCTCTTTGATGTTCGTCCCGCCGACCCGATGACCTTTGTCGCCGTTTCACTCTTGCTGGCCGTCGTGGCGCTGGTCTCGAGTTACCTTCCCGCTCGCCGCGCCGCCAAGGTAGAGCCCATGAAGGCGCTGCGGTACGAGTGATTGACGATTTTCGATTGACGATTGACGATTTCAGGGGGCAGCGCGAGATGACGCCTGACGAATTGAAGGGCCGAACGAAAGGATTTGCGCTGCGGGTGATGAAGGTCGTGGATGCCATGCCTCGGGGGCTGGCCGGCCAAGTCCTCGGCAGGCAACTCCTTCGTTCGGCGACTTCGGTGGGAGCTAATTATCGAGCGGCGTGTCGTGCGCAATCTCGGGCCGAATTTGCGGCAAAACTTTCGATCGTTGTCGAAGAAGCCGACGAAACCCTTTACTGGCTCGAGCTGCTGGAGGATTCCGGCATGTTCAAGCACGGACGATTGGCTGAACTGCGCAAGGAGGCCAACGAACTCCTCTCCATTGTTATCGCCTCTCGGAAAACCTCCAAATCGCCTGACCATACGGAAGAGAAAACTTCCTTGATTTCAATCGCCAATCGTCAATCGAAAATCGGCAATAACTCGGCATAGGAGAAGGAACGATGTCCACACTTATCCAGGATTTGAAGTACGGACTCCGGATGCTGGTGAAGAACCCCGGCTTCACGGCCGTCGCGGTGATCACTCTCGCGCTGGGCATCGGCGCGACCACGGCCATCTTCAGCGTCGTTTACGGCGTGCTCTTGCGCCCGCTGCCCTATCCCAAGCCCGACCAGATTGTCAGCGTCGCGGAGGTTGCATCCGACGGCCACCAGATGCATTTCGCGGATCCCAATTTCGACGACCTCCGGGCGGCCAATCATACGCTCGCCGGCATAGCCGAATACGATGACGGCGACGTGGAAACGGTGGTTGGCCCGAACGGCCCGGCGCGCATTGGAATGTCGTCGGTCACGCGCGATTTCTTCCGTGTCATGGGTGTAGCGCCCATCGTCGGCCGCGGGTTCGCCGCTGAAGATCAGCGCCAGGGCGCGGCGCTGGTGGCGATTGCGAGTTACGGGTATTGGCAGCAGTACCTGAACGGCTCAGCCGACTTTTCATCCTTCAAGCTCCAAGCGGTCGGCCACGCTCTTTCCGTGGTCGGCATTATGCCGCCGGCCTTCAGCTTTCCGGCGGGCACCGAGCTCTGGGTTCCCAGGGAGGTTTTCGGTGAGACGCCGTCCCGCACCGCCCATAACGGGTTGGCAGTGGCTCGGCTGCGCGACGGCGTAGCGCTGGCCGAAGCGCGAGCTGATCTCTCGAATATCGCCGAGCGCCTCTACCAGCAATACAAACCCGATATTTCCATGACGGACGCGAGCGTGGTGCCATTGCGCAGCTCGCTGACGGCCAATGTTCGGCCGGCTCTCGTGATGCTGTTGGGCGCGGTCGGCTTCCTTCTACTGGTCGGATGCGCAAATGTGGCTAACCTCATGCTCGCGCGTGCGGCGACGCGCGAACGCGAGCTGGCCATCCGCGCAGCTCTGGGAGCGGGCCGCGGCCGGCTGGTGAGTCAGTTCCTTGTGGAGTCGTCGCTTTTGTCCCTCCTCGGCGGCGGAATGGGCGCGCTTTTGGCCGTCTGGGGCGTGGATGGCCTGCTGAGGCTGGCTCCCACCAATTTGCCGCGCATCGAAAACGTCTCGGTGAATTTGCCCGTTCTCGCCTTCGCGCTCGCCGTGTCGGTCCTCGTGGCTGTGGGCTTGGGCGTGTTGACCGCGCTGCGCGCCACGGCGGTGGACCCGCAGGCGGCGCTGGCCGAGGGCGGCCGCGGAGTCGGCGGCTCCGTGGCCTCAAGCCGCCTCGGCGCGAGTCTAGTTGCTGGACAGATGGCGGTGACACTCGCACTGCTCGCGGGCGCGGGGCTGCTTGGCCGCAGCTTGTTTCGTCTGCTCGCGGTGGACCCAGGCTTTCGGACCGAAAACATCGTGACGATGGAGCTCGAAGTACCAGGCTCCGCTCCGTCCGGTGATTTTAGTTCCTGGATCAATTCCGCCGGCAGCAGGCGGCCAGCCGCATTTATTGACAGCTTGTTCGATCGCCTGCGAAACATTCCGGGCGTTCGGGATGTCGGCGGCTCTTCTGATCTGCCCCTAGCCGACGGAGGTCCTAGCGATGGCGAGTTCTTGCTTCTGGATCGCCAGCCCGAGCTCAGCATGAATAAAGCCGAGGACAATGCGCGCCTGGAGCAACTTTGGATTACTTCACCTGGCGCGGACGCCGATTACTGCGTGGCGAGCGAGGGGTATTTCAAGACTCTCGGCATTCCATTGCTTCGCGGGCGGCTCTTTAACCATCGCGACACCATGGACGCGCCGCCGGTTGCTCTTATCAGCGACTCGCTGGCGCGCGCAGTGTGGCCCAACCAGGATTCGATCGGCAGAACCATCGAGTACGGAAACATGGATGGCGATCTGCGCCTGCTCACCATCGTGGGCGTGGTCGGCGAAGTGCCGTGTACGTGAACTACCGCCAAAGGCTGCGCGCCGGCCGAGATTTCACGGTGGTGATGCGCTCGGACGCTGCTTCCGGCGGAGTGCTCGCGGCGGCTGGGAAAATCGTCCACGAGATGGCCCCCGATGTCGCCCCGCGCTTTCGCACCTTTCAGCAGGTCTTCTCCGCCTCGCTCGATGTCCGGAAGTTCAATCTGCTGCTGGTTGGCGTCTTTGCCGGAACCGCGCTCTTGCTCGCCGCGGTTGGGATCTATGGCGTCACCGCGTTCTGGGTCACGCGGCGCACGCACGAGTTCGGAATTCGCTTGGCCATTGGCGCCCAAAAGGCTGATGTGGTGAGGTTGGTCATTGGGCAGGCGTTCAAAGTGGCGGCGATTGGCGTCTCAATGGGAATCGTTGCGGCTTTCGCCCTGATGCGTTTCATGTCCAAGCTCCTCTTCGATGTGAAGCCGACCGACCCGCTTACGTTTGTTGTGGTGACGCTGATTCTCGCGGGCGTGGCGCTGGCGGCTAGCTACATTCCCGCGCGCCGGGCGACGAAGGTGGACCCGATGGTGGCGCTGCGGCATGAATGAAGCTATCAGCTCTCAGCTTTCAGCCGTCAGTCAGAACCCTTCCGCCCTTTTGCTGACGGCTGAGCGCTGAGCGCTTCTTCAAGCGAAAATCGGCAATCGTCAATCCTACAATCCGGTCACGCACGCGCCCGAGGTGAGGATGTGCGGGTTGGCCTTCATATTTGAAAGGCAGCGTTCCCTCAATCGCCCCATCACTCAATGACTCAATCACACAATCGCTCCATCATTCAGTTTCCTATTGACATTCGATAGGTCGCCGGAGCATTGTATAGACTTTCTATAGGAGCAGCCGCATGTCTCGAAGGCAGACGCCGCTGTTGCAAGGGACCCTCGACCTGCTGATCCTGAAATCGCTGGCGCTCGGCCAGATGCACGGTCTCGGCATCTCACGCCGCATTGAACAGGTGACGCACGGAACGTTCCAAGTGAAGGCGGGTTCGCTTTTTCCGGCTCTGCACCGCATGGAGGAAGCCGGCTGGCTCGCTTCCGCTTGGGGGGAATCCGAAAACCGCCGCCGCGCCAAGTATTACCGGCTCACGCAGGCGGGCCGCCGCCAACTGGGAACGGAAACGGGAGAGTGGAAAAGGGTCGCGGTGGCAATTGCGCGCGCGCTCGAGGCGACGTAGGAGATTTGTATCATGCCCGTTGCTCCACGACTCGCAGGCCTCTGGCGGAACCTGGTTCGAAAAGACCGCGTAGAGCGCGATCTCGATGAAGAGGTTCGCGGCTACGTGGAATTGTTGACGGCTGAAAAAATCAAGTCCGGCATGAGCGCGAACGAGGCGAGGAGGCAAGCCATGGTCGAGACCGGCGGAACGGAACAGGTGAAAGAGCAAGTGCGGGAAGCGCGCACCGGCGCATTCTTCGAGACGTTCCTTCAGGACGTTCGCTACGGCTTGCGCCAGCTTCGCCGGAGCCCCGGCTTCACGGCTGTCGCGGTGCTAACGCTCGCGC
>QHZO01000063.1:0-871 GCA_003224695.1 Acidobacteriota bacterium | reverse complement strand
AAGCGAACGGCTGCTGTGGATCACCGAGAAGGTTCCGGCACTTAAGGCGGAACTTGCCGGCGCGGCCGACTACCTTGACTGGCGCGACCAAAACAAGACGCTCGATAACATCACGGCCTACGACGCGATGGCGAGCTTCAACATGACGGGCCGCGGCACGCCAGCTCGCGTGCACGCCGCCGGAGTGAGCGCTAACTTCTTTGCTACTTTGGGTGTCAGCCCTCAGCTCGGACGTGGATTTACCGCCGAAGAAGACCGCCCCAACGGCCCGAATGCCGTCATCCTGATGCACTCGTTTTGGGAACAATATTTCGGCTCCGACCCGAGCGTTCTCGGCAAGGCCATTACTCTGAACGGAGCACCCTACTCTGTGGTGGCTGTGATGCCCCCAAGCTTCCGATTCCCGGGCGAAGCCGACATTCAAATGCTCACGCCGCTGGCCCTCAATGAGGCGCAACAAAGGCTGCGCATGATGGTCAATCTGGTGAGCATCATCGGCCGCTTGAAACCAGGCGCGAATGTGGCCCGTGCCCTCACCGATCTTGATGCCATCCGCAAGCGGGCCGAGTCTGCCGGGGAGCAGCCGGGCGTGGGCCCGATGGCCGCTCCTGCGCCGGGCCCCAGTCGCGCGCAAAGTCGTCCGCCGGGGGGCGGGCCTGCCCTACCTCAGGCAGGTCCGGGCGGCGGCCGCCAGCTGGGCGAACATGTAGCTGGCTCGGGCCCTGGAAACCGTCCGATTGGCGGGCGGCCTGAGTCGCAGCTCAAAGTGGTTGCACTGGGGGAGCATTTGGCGGGGAATCTGCGCCCGGCGATGCTCACGTTGCTCGGCGTGGTTGGCCCGGTGCTGCTCATCGCTTGCGCCAACGTAGCG
>QHZO01000309.1 GCA_003224695.1 Acidobacteriota bacterium | reverse complement strand
CCCTCCGGCAGGAATCCCTCCGCCGCTGGCTCGAACCACTCCTTGACCTCTTAAGACTCCGGGCTGTGGGGTCGCGGCGATTTGGGGCCGACCATGGTTTCTGGAGGCCAATTGGGCCGGTTCGGCACGAGCTACCTCGACGTGGCGTCTTTGCTCCGCCGTGGGTGGAACTCGCCGCCCATGCTCCGCGGCCATTTCTGCGCCCGTCGCTCGTGCGGTGGTTCCGCGGTTGCCGCCGTTGTAGCTGACGTTGTTCACTGTCACGTTGTTGATCACGGTTTTGTTGTAGACGTTTGTAATGTTCGTCGTATTGACGTTATTTACCGCCCGGTTGTAGAAGAAGGCTCCATTCCGCCAGTAGCCGCCTTCATAGCCCCGACCGGTGTATCCGTAGCCGTAGTTGATCCCGCCGTAGAAACCTACCACCGGACCCCAGTAGCCTTCGCGCCAGATGTATCCACCGTCATCCGGATCCCACGCCCAATAGCCGGGAGTCCAGAGTGCCCCCTGAAATGGCGCAAGTACCCAGGTGCCTGGAACCCAGAAGTAACCGTCCGGCCCCCAAGCCCAATAACCCGGCGCCCAGATATAACTCGGGCCGGGGCAGTAGGGCTGCTCGTACACGGGCAACGGTTCAGGTGCGATTGTGACCACGATACCGATGGATGCTTGAGCAGACGGTGCCGCCGTCAACGCGAGCATAACCAAACCAAGAAGAAAAACTGGAGTGATTCTTCCAAAAGCCTTTTGCAATATTCGTTTTCTCATAAGGAATCCCTCCCCGAGAGGGCAGGCAATAGACGTACCAAAGGCGATGACTCAAGGCATTGAGTCCACAACCCATCTCTTTTCAGTAGTTTATTTGTTAGCGGTGTGCGGCAGGCAGTGGTGACCATATGAAAATTCTACCCCATATGAGACAGGCCGCCCCAAATCGGGCTCGAAATCAGTTTAGGAATTGTTCGAGGGCGACGGTGGGAGGGTATGCGCGTCCGGCGGTGGTCCCGTCTTATCAGCCTGGGAGAAAAACTGCGCCACGTGTGGCAGCAGTATCTTACAATAGTGAATTATTTCTAACAGGAGAGCGATGATGAGCGATTCGAAAACAAGCCGGAGAGGGTTCATCGAAAAAGTCGCGATGGGGGTTGCGGGAACGAAGCTGACAGCCACGGCCGGCGCCGCGCATCCGATGATGGCCGCGCCTTCCGAAACAACCATGGTTGGGGGCATGCCCTTTCGCACGCTCGGCCGGAGCGGCGAGAAGGTTTCGCTTCTCGGACTGGGCGGCTATCACATCGGAGTCCAGAAAGATGAAGCGGAGAGCATTCGCATCATTCGCGCCGCCGTGGACCACGGCGTCCATTTCCTCGACAACTGTTGGGATTATAACGACGGTGAGAGCGAAGTTCGCATGGGGAAGGCTTTGCGCGACGGTTACCGCCAAAAAGTTTTTCTGATGACCAAAACGGATGGGCAAGTGAAAGACGCCTATAACCGGCAGCTCGATGATTGCCTCAAGCGCATGCAGACCGACCACATTGACCTCGTGCAGTTCCACGAAGTCATCCGCCCCGCGGACCCTGATCGCATCTTTGGCCCGGGAGGCGCGTTCGAAGCGGCGCTCGCGGCGCGCAAGGCCGGTAAAATCCGCTACATCGGATTCACCGGACACAAGGATCCGGACATCCACTTGAAGATGCTCCATACGGGCTTCACGCACGGCTTCACGTTCGACGCCGTGCAGATGCCGCTCAACGTGATGGACGCGCATTTCAAGAGCTTCGCGCACAAAGTCGTGCCGGTGCTCGTCGAACATGGGATTGGAGTTCTCGGGATGAAGCCGCTCGGCGGCGGGATTGTGCTGAACAGCAAAACGGTGACGCCCATCGAGTGCCTGCATTACGCCATGAACCTCAGAACGTCAGTGGTCATCAACGGCTGCGATTCCATGGAGCGGCTCAAGCAGGGCCTTGAGGCGGCGCGGACTTTCCATCCTTTGAGCGAGGCGGAGCTTTCCGCGCTGCTCTCGAAAACCGCGCAGGCCGGCGCGAAAGGCGAGTTTGAGCTCTTCAAGACCACACACAATTTCGACGGCACGTGGCAGAACCCGAAGTGGTTGGGGTAGTGGCAGTTACGTCCCCCCTGGCTTAGCCCGCCGCACGTTAGCGGGATATGTCGCATATCCGCTCGGCGTGAAGGGGGCGGTCGTGGGCGAAGGCAGTACTTATGATGAAGCCTTGGCCGACGTCAAATCTGCAATTAAATTCCACATTGCGACCTTTGGTAGTGAAGTCCTCAATTTCGATCCCCCTGTTCTTGAGGCATTTGTAGCCGAAGCCGGCGTGGATTCCTAATGCCCAAATTTCCCGTCGATGCGCCCTAGCGCAAGGTCATCCGTACCTTGGAGACTCTGGGCTTCAGGTTGATGCGGGAGAAAGAGCACATTGCGATGATTCGCGAGAATCCCGATGGAACCAATACGCCGCTCACGATCCCCAATCATCAGCACCTGAAAAGTTCGACACTCAGGGCAATCTGCACGCAAGCAGGGATTCCGCGAGAGGACTTTCTAAACGCTTATGAGAAATCCTAAGAGTGGCTAACGGTCCGCTACGTTCCCGGGCAAAATTGTATACAGCGTGTTAAGCATCCTTGACTGAGACGGAGCGGCGAGCGTGGAGCCTGCCTCCCCATTCAGCAGCTCGCCAGCACGGCATCAAATTCGCGCTCGATGTGTTGGCGGTAGGCCGTTATGGCCGAGGAAGGGCTCGAGGCGTCGCGGCCGGGCAAGAGCGCGGCCAGGCGCTCGAGGTGCGGCAGATTCTGGTTCTCGCGGCCGAGCCCGCCGCGCGGCACCCATTGCGAAATATTGGTCCGGCGGCGCAGGTAGTCTTCGAGCGTATAACACATCTCACGTTCGACGCAGCCCGCAGCCGTGGGAACTTTGTCGGGCAGGCCGGGGAAACTCTCCCAGGTTTGCGCACCCGACTCGGACGTGGCATCCGACGGAATCTTGCCGGAGGGCCCAAGGCGCGCCTCAATGCACCGCTTCACGGATTCCGCCACTTCGATACAGCCCGTAATCTTGCCACCGTAAATACTTAACCAGGGCACGGCGGCATCCTCGTGGATTTCCGTGCGACGGGAAAGCGCCAGGGTTCCGCCTTTCAGCCGATAGTCTCGCGGGACCGCGAGCGGGCGGACTCCCGCGCGCAGGGAAACGATTTCGCCAGCTCCGACCTTGCGCGCGAGATGGCGGTTGAGCTCCTCAAGCAAGTAGCGAACGTCGCTCGGACATACTTTGAATCCTTCTTCCAGATCTTCGACGAGTGTTTCCGTCGGCCCCCAAAGCGCCGCGGGTCCCCAGGGGATCAGCGCCATGCAGTCTGTCCCGGAGCGAATGTCGAAAATCAGAGAGGTCCTTAATTCGGCGGGGCGCTCCAGGCCGATGAAGACGCCTTTGCTCAAGATGTGCCGGAAAGGCGAGCGGATTCGGAATCTTTCGTTGACTTTGTCGGTCCAAACGCCCGCGGCGTTCACCGCCAGCTTGGCGCGGGCTGTGAATTCCTTCCGGCCGAGGACGTCGGTGAGGTCCAGCCGCCATTCGCCGCGTGCGGGGTCACGGGCGCCGCCTTCGAGCCGGCAGTAGTTGAGGGGAACTTGGTCTTCATTCCGATGCGGCAGAATCCACCGGCAAACGAAGCTCGCATCCGAAGGCGAAACCACGGCCTCTTCGTAGACCAATGATTTTTTGCTGTCAGCGCCCGCCAGAAAGGCTTGTTCGGAGAATTCGATTTCGGTTTTCGGTCGCGCCCGCCGGCAGAGGCCGAGCAGCCAATAGAGTTCGAGCGCGGCGCGCACGAGCGCACCTCGCCCGGTCTTCCCGCGGTTCGGCACGTACCGAAACTCGCGCGGTTGGACCCAGCCCTTCATCTCCCGGATCATCCGCTCGCGCGATAAGCAGAATTTGAAAACCGTCGGTAAACGAAGGTTTTGAAGATACAGCAGCCCGCCCCAAATCATCATGGCGGAAGCCTGTGAAGTGCCACTGGCAAAGTCACCTTGATCCACGAGCAAGGTGCGAAACCCCGCGTGCGCGAGCTGGTGATATAGGCAGGCGCCGTTGATGCCGCCTCCGATGATCGCCACGTCGAATTGCGTCTCACTCGCGGCTGTTCGAAGCCAACTACGCTCTTCCATCGCTTTCATAGTCCTCTGCCCCTCTTCCGCCGCGCCGTCTCTTGAAGGCGCAGGATGGCGTCGCGCCAGCGCTCGACTACGGCCTGGTAGTCCGCGCGCACGAACGTTTCCGCTTGCGTCGGCTGCGGCGCGCGCGGCGGAGCGATTGGATCGCCGATCACCAGACGGATCCTCGGAAAATGGAGTCCCGGAAAGCGCGGCGACGTGACGCGCTCGCCGCCCTCGATAAAGACTGGAACGATGGGCGCCTGAGTTTCCGCCGAGAGCAAGCCGGCGCCTGGGCGCGGTGGCATGAGGCGGCTGGTCGGCGATCGGCTGCCTTCGGGAAAAATGCAGACAGCCTGCCCAATCCTCAGCGCGTGTTGCGCATGGCGGAGAGAATCCACAGTCGTCTCGGCGTTGCCCGTGAGGATCAGGCGGCTGAATCGAGCCACCCAAGCCAGGTGCGGTTTCGACAAAATCTCCGCGAAGGCGATGAAGTGCGTGCGTTCGATGAGGCGCGCGGGAAACGCCGCGTAGATGAACAACGGGTCGAGGTAGCCGACGTGGTTCGGAGCAATGACCACCGCGCCGTCGAGCGAGAGTTTCTCTCGGCCTTCAATTTTGATTCGGAAGCAGATTCTGGTGACGACCCAGGCCATCGCCATCAAGGCCCGCAAAAACAACCAGTGAAGGAACCCGCTCTCCGGCTCATATGCTTGCTCGCCCGAAGGGCGCGGCGACCGGGCAATAATCCGCCCCCAGGACGAATCAGCGCGCACGTCTCCGAGATCGCGCGCGCCTTCCAGACGCTCGACGAGGTCGCCGACGGTCTGGAGCCTCCAGAATTCCGAGTCCGGGACGCTCACGCCGAACTCCGTTTCGAGCACGATTCGCAATTCCAGCATGGCGAGCGAGTCCAAACCCAGGTCGCTTTCGAGTTCCTGGCTGGACTGGAACGGGCCGGGGATCTTAGAGAATTCTGTGAGGCGCGCGAAAAGACGCTGGGCATGGTCCTTGTGCGATGAGGTCGCGACTTTGTCGCTTGGGCCAATGCGGCCGCATGGGCTGCTGTGGTCCGGTAATTCCATGGCCAGCCTGGCACCTTCATCGCGCGAAAGCCCGCGGGCGGTGGCTCGAGACGGGTTGGGTCCTTGGAGGATGAAACCCCGAACTCGCAGAGTCCGGGGTAGGCTGGCGCCGGCGGCGTCGAGCAGCTCGCCGATGCGCTGGCGGGCGCTTGTGACATTCCAAATCGAGAGCTCATGCGCGTCGGGCACCGATATGCGGAAGCCGCTGGTAATGTCGCTCGGCCTGTTCGAGACTCCGAACGCCCCGCCGCCGGTTGCGAAATGTCCGCTTCCCGTGCCCCATTTCAGCCTCCACTCACAAGGCTATGGGAAATTTGGATCGCGGGGTACAACCGATGTGACGGTATCTGAAGTGTCATAGGGGGCTGATGGGTTCGGACTGGATCGGAATCTTGCGATGGACCGTAGTAGTTTAGATCGAGACCCATTCGCTTTCTCCCGGGATCGGTTGGTCGTGAGCGACGAGGTTCTCAAGCTGGAGCTCGATTGCCTCCTCGGCATTTTTGGTGGCTTCTTCGATGGGGTTGCCGTAGGAAACGCAGCCCGGGAGTAAGGGGACAAGGACCGTATAACCGCCCGCTTTTTCAGGGATCAGGTTGATCTGGTAGGAATACGACTTCTTATCTTTGCGCATAACTTCATTATGCCCCGGTGATTGGAATTATCAAGCA
>QHZO01000308.1 GCA_003224695.1 Acidobacteriota bacterium | reverse complement strand
AAAGCGGGAATCCAGCTTGCCCTCAGCGCTTTTGCAAAGACTTGAGAAGTGGATTCCCTCTTTCGCGGGAATGACCGGCGCTTCGAAAGGGATCCGATGCCAAATGACACCAGTCCCGGCCCAGTAGGGACTTTCGAAAAATAACTTGCGGTGTGCAAGCGAAGTTGTTAGTGTGCGGCGCGTGCCTGGCGAGGTTAAGTTAAAACGCCGGTCCGGGTGCCCGGTCAGTGTTTCGCTCGAGGCATTCGGAGATCGCTGGTCGCTGCTGATTATCCGAGATCTGATGATTCGCGGCTTTCGAACATTTCGGGAGTTCCAGGAATCCGGCGAAGGGATTTCGACGAACATCCTGACGGACCGCTTGCGGAAGCTCGAAGGTTCAGGGATCATTGCCGCAGAGATGGAAAAAGTAGACCGCCGAAGGGTAAACTACCGGCTGACGGAGAAAGGTATTGATTTGGCGCCGGTGCTCTTGGAACTGTTTATTTGGGGCGCGCGGCATGAGGAGACGGGACTCGCGTGCGCGACCATCGAGAAAATGGCTAAGAATCGCCAACAACTCCTCGCCGAATTCCGGCGGCGATGGCGGAAACACGACCCGAGACCATTGCTGCCCAAATTCGATGGACGAGGGGTTTAGCCCCGGCCTGCGAGCGGCGTCGCCAGCCGGTGCAGCGCGGAGCTGCAAGGAAGCGGTCGTGATAGAATGCTCCACAAGGAGCTGGCTATGCCTACCAACGTTCAGTTTGTGACCGACGCCGAGGGGCGCAAGACCGCGGTGATTCTTCCCATCGAAGAGTACGAAGAAATGATGGAGGACCTGCACATGGGCCGCGCGGCCCGCGAGGCGAAAGGCGAGCCACGCCGGACGTTCGAGGAGGTCGTGAAGGAACTGCGTTCAGCCGGCGAGATTGATGTATAAAATCAGTATCACCACTCGCGCCGAGCGCGAGCTGAAGCGCCTCGACCGGCCGGTCAAAAATCGCATTGTATCTGCCATCATGGCGCTCGCCTCAGACCCGCGTCCCCATGGGTGTTTGAAGGTAAAAAGCGAATAAGCTGTTTGGCGAATTCGCGCTGGAGACTGGCGGGTAGGCTATGTGGTGGACGACAACGTGAACGAGGTCCTCGTCGTGAGGATAGCCCACCGCAGCGAGTTTTATGAATAAGGACGCGGGCAAGGGAACGCGCGCGGCACGAGGAGACGGGACTCGCGTGCGCGATCATCGAGAAAATGGCTTAGAATCGCCAACAACTCCTCGCCGAATTCCGGCGGCGATGGCAGGAGAGGGACCTCACACCCCTGCAAGATCGGAGACGATGGGTCTGGCCGTAGATCTCATCAAGGGTGCGCATCCTGGTGCGCCTCGAAGCATCGGGGCAAAAGTCGCCCGTCATCATTAAATTTCTGTAAACATCTATGAATCGTTTCATGGTTCGAGGGAAAGGAACGCAAGCGGATGACAAGCGAAGCCGGGCGTCCTCGACGCATGGGTCGAAGCGTGGTCGCCGTACTCGCGGGCTTCGCAGTGGTCGTCGCTCTTTCTCTCGGCACTGATGTGGCCATGCATGCAATCGGTATCTTCCCGCGGTTGGGCGACGCCATGAGTGACGCGCTCTTCTTGCTTGCGACAACCTATCGCACCGTTTACTCTGTCGCGGGCAGCTATGTTACGGCGCGGCTCGCACCCTATCGCCCCATGGCGCACGCCCTGGCAGGCGGCGGCGTCGGCATTGTTTTGAGCGTTGTGGGGGCCGTGGAGACGCGGAACCGGGGGCCGGCCCTCGGGCCCCACTGGTATCCCCTCGCGCTCATCGTCACCGCGATGCCATGCGCGTGGGCCGGCGGGAGATTACGTCAGTGGCAAGCATCGAAAGTGGGGAATCAGGCGGTGGTTTGAAGGACAGGCGATCGCAGCTGGAATCGCCTGGCCCATTTTGAAGGAGGAGCAGGGTATGAACAAAGTACGCGTACTGGTGGGCACACGCAAGGGCGCGTTCATTCTGACCTCGGACGGAAAGCGCCAAAACTGGGAGATGAGCGGGCCGGACTTTGCGGGCTGGGAAATTTTCCATATGAAGGGTTCGCCCGCCGACCCGAACCGCATCTATGCGTCGCAATCGAGCGGCTGGTTCGGCCAGGTCATCCAACGCTCAAGCGACGGCGGAAAGACTTGGGAGGCGCCTGGTGGCGGCGTGACGATGACGCCCCAGGGCATGCCCAAAGGCGAGAGCAACAAGTTTGTGTACGACGCTTCAGCCGCTACGGGCAAGCCGCTTACCACGCACCAATGGTATGACGGCACGCAACACGCGTGGGAGTTCAAGCGCGTGTGGCATTTGGAGCCCTCGCTCCACGATCCCGACACCGTTTATGCCGGAGTGGAAGACGCGGCATTGTT
>QHZO01000006.1 GCA_003224695.1 Acidobacteriota bacterium | reverse complement strand
CCAGCGGATCCATGCGGGCGTGGCAGGAAGCGCACACGGGATCGGTTCGATGCTGCTCCATCTGCTCGCGGCTGGTCAGTAGCTTACCATCATGGTTCTGCGGCTGCAATGCGGCAACCCCGGGCGGGGGCGGCGGGGGCGGCGTCCCCAGCAGGTTTTCCAGGATCCACTTGCCGCGCTGGACTATCGAAGTCCGATTGGGGTAGGACGTGACAGTAAGAATGCTGCCCTGCCCCAGCAGTCCGCCTCGGTTCGGATCGGTAAGCGTGACGCGGCGGAACTGCGATCCGTAGATGTTCGGGATGCCGTAGTGCTCGGCCAGCCGTTGGTTGAGAAAAGTGTAATGGGCGCCGACCAGATCGAGCACGCTACGGTCCTCGCGCAGCACGCTCGCGAAGAACAGGTCCGTTTCCTCAAGCAACGACTCGCGCAGGGACTCATCGAATTCGGGGAAAACGTCCGGGTCAGGCCGGAGAAGCGCCAGGTTGCGAAGGTCCAACCACTGGCCGGCGAAGTTCGAGACCAGCGCCTCTGAACGCGGATCGGCGAGCATCCGCCGCACCTGCTGGTGGAGGACCACGGGAGAGCGCAAACGATGCTGCCCGGCCAGGGTGAGCAACTCGTCTTCGGGGATGCTGCTCCACAGAAAGAACGAGAGACGCGAGGCGAGCTCGAAATCGTTGATGCGATAGACCGCGCCGGGCGCATCCCTTGCCGGATCGCGCTCGATGCGGAAAAGGAAATCCGGGGAAACCAGGATGGCGCGCAACGCCTTTTCAATGCCCTCATCGAAATCGCCTCTACGGCGGCCGGCGCGATAGAAGGCCATGAGCGGCCGGATGTCCGCATCAGTCACCGGGCGGCGGAAGGCGCGGCGGCCTACGGTGGCCAGAACCTTGCGCGCGCACGGCTCTTCGGCCCGGAGGGTGGCCGGGCGGCACACAAACAGGCGGTCGCGGCTGGGGGTTTCGCCGCGGCCGGTGGGGTTGTAGGGCCCCGCGACAAAGACGTCGTTCACCTGCGGCGGCAGGTCGCCTGAGTGCGGCACCTCGAAACGTTTCAGTCGGACGCCATCCAGGCGCACATCCATCTCCGCGGGCAGCGACGGAATCGGTGCAGGTGGCGGCGCCAAGCGATCGGGCAAGGGTGGGGCCGCGATTTCCGGCTCCGCGGATTCCCGAAGATAGGTGACGCCGACTGTGCGCAGCCCGGCTTTCACCGGCACACGGACTTCATAGCGTGGGGCCGCGCCATTGTCGCCGGCTCCGCCGCCCAGCTTCACGCGCAATGAATAATCGGCATCCAGCGGGAAGTAGTAAGTAAACTCCATGCCGCCACTCGAGTCGAATGGCAGGTTATCCCCCACGCGCTCATTACGCGGCTTGCGCTCGCCGCCCACGCGGCTGGCCTCGGCGGGAGTGAAGCCTTCCTCATCAGGCTTGGTGGCGGGATCGCCCACTGCCAGGCGGCTGACCAACCGTGACACATACAGATAGCGTTCGAGCAGCGTTGGAGAAACCGATAGCACGGCGCCGACGTTGTCAAAGCCATACCCTGAGTCATCCACCGGCAGTAAGTTGCCAGGATGAATATCCAGCGCCAGGAGGTCGCGAATGGCATTGCTGTATTCGGCGCGATTTAAGCGGTGGATGACGGGCCGGCCGGGATTCGGATGCGCGGCGGCGTCACGGTCTAGCGCGGCTACTAACCAGTTCGTGAAGCGACCTCGTAGCGCAGCGTCGGGCCGCGGCATGCCCGCAGGGGGCATCTCACCCGTGCGCACCTTGCGCAGCACGCGCTCGAGCACCGGGGCATTAGGGCCAACTTGCGAGAAATCCAAGCCTTCAAGCACTACGCCAGCGGTTTTCAGCTCTTTGCTGTGGCAGAAAATACAGTACTGATTGACCACCGTGCTGGGGGCAAAGCTCCCCGTGGAGTTCGAAGACTGAATGGCGGTATGCGAAGATTGAAAGAGAGAATTCGAGGATTGCGCGGCGGCTGCGATCACCCCTAGCGCCACGATACATACAGCCGCAAATGCCCGACGCACTCGCCCCTCCGGAACCAAATGTACAGAGTTGATTTTACGCTTCGATACTTAGGAAAGGCAAGCCGCCGCTCAACCCGGTAGTGGCGTCATTTGAGAAATAGGAAACGGTCTGCCTGTGGAAGCTTATTTACCTGGATGCATGGAAATATACGTGGTGATCATCCAGCCTGCGAGGGCTCCCGCCAAGACAATTAGAGCGCCGACGACACTTATAACCACCTTGGCAGCATGAACATCACGTCCAATGCTGTCTAACTTGTCGCCTTGACGCTCGGACTGCCTCTTGAGGGATTCCACCGCTTCGATGAGCTTTCCCATAGTACCCTGCATCCCCATCACGATTTCGAGGATATAGGTATAGTCTCCCGAAGGAAAAACTTGCGGTTCGATGTCGGGTAGACGTGGAGTAGTGGTCTCCCGTCCCCGTTCTCTGTCTTCCTTTGCAGCCATTAGATTTAACTTTCCAGCCTCGATCGCAGCCATTCCCAAACTTCAGGATTCGCCCGGCCCCAATAGTTGGCCACTGATACGACAATCGCAGCTCCAACCGTTCCGCCGGGAATACTGATCTTCGCCGCGATTTCTTGGGCTGTTCCAGAAGCTGAGATAAACCAATGCCCCGGCCACGCTTCAATGTAGTCGCCTGGGAATTGGGCCTGAATTTCTCGCTCAATCTTCGTGTTTGCTGGTGGGGCAGTTACCGAGAAGATCGCCATAGCGTTTAGCCGCCGAGATTGAACACTTAAAGAACCCGAAAGTCAGCCATGCTTTCCACGAGGTAGTGGGTCAGTTTGAGGTAGAGGCGGCTTTATGCCGTCCGTCGGCTGACGGACGAGATAAACTCGCCTCTCCATCAGCCAAACTGACCCACTACCCTCAACCCCAATCGGACGATAGCGGCGCTGAGAGCAAGCAGGTCCGGGGGCGACGAAGGTCAGTAATCGCAGGCGTTTCGGTGGCGGCGCCGGCAGCTCCAGCGGCAAGGCCAGCCGCTTCAGCGCGCTCAGCACATTGTGCGTCAAGGCGGCCAGTCGGAGCAAGGCGGCATTGGACCGAGATCGTCCGCACGGCAGAACGCCCGCCGCCAGATCGTTCTTGATCACGTCGTGTACCCTTTCGATCGTGCGGGCGCGCCTTTTCTCGCGCCAGCATCAGTGTTATATTTCCCTCGCTAGCTTCGGGGCTCGACGCTTGCGTGCAATGGCGTAAGAAACCAACCCAAGCTTCACTCCCTGGCAGCGGGAATCAAACATCACTGAGATTGCGAGGAATCCCGTTGTTCCGTCTGCAGAGCATCGCGCTCTTGATGGAGCTGCTCGTTGGCTCAGGCTTGGCATTAGCCCAGACACTGCCGTCGACGCGGCCGACCCCGCCTACGCGCGATCCCCACACCCTTGGCTATGTCACGGCAAGTGAGTTACCCGATGGCGGCAATCCTCCGGCGAATGCGGACGGAAACTTTATCATCGGGCCCACTCACAACCCCGCGCCAGAGATGTCTCTGCACCCAGGCGTGCCGCAGGGAACGGTGTATGAATTCACCATGAACTCGGCTGAGAGCAAAATTTATCCCGGCGTCGCACGGGGTGCGCATACGTTTGGTACGCCGGATCCCAGCGATCCCGCCAAACTGGTGGTGACCACCAGCCATCCCGCTCCATACACTCGCCGGGTGGCGGTTTATGTTCCCGAACAATATGTCTCGGGCAGAGTCGCACCATTCATCGTGTCACCGCCCTGGATAATCTGATCGCCGAGCACCGAGTGCCTGTCATGATCGCCATTTCCATAGGCAATGGCGGGGGCGACGCCCAAGGCAGCGAACGCGGCCTCGAATACGACACGATGTCAGGCCGGTATGCAGAGTTTGTCGAGAAAGAAGTGCTGCCTCTGGTGGAGGCGAAATACCACGTCAAACTCACCAGAGATCCGGATGGCCGGGCGACGATGGGCGGCAGTTCCGGCGGCGCTTGCGCATTGATCATGGCCTGGTACCACCCCGAGCTATACCACCGTGTTCTGTCCTATTCGGGCACCTTCGTGAATCAGCAATGGCCGCATAACGCCGAGACTCCGCACGGCGCTTGGGAATTTCATGAAAACCTTATCCCGAACAATCCACCCAAACCTCTGCGAATCTGGATGGAAGTGGGTGACAGAGACCTTCTCAATCCGAATATCATGCGCGACGGGATGCACGATTGGGTGGTCGCCAATGAAGACATGGCCAAAGCGCTCGCTGCCCGGGGCTATCATTACCAATTTGCTTTCGCCCGTAACGCCGGGCACGTTGACCACGCGGTGAAACAACAGACCCTGCCCGAAGCTCTCGAATATGTTTGGCATGGCTATCCCATCGGAGGGGTCAAGAAATGATGCGGGGGCGGACGAGCACAGCCAGCTTTTCTTTTTGCGCCCAGATCTGCTCGCAGCAGACTATCGCGAAGCGCCATCACTCACTGCAGGCAACTGCGCCGACCCCGTGCGGATCGCAAAAGCCGAGGGATGGCCCGGCTACTTCGGCGCTCCTCGGTTTGCGAGTGCTGCAACGGGAGCCCGGGAATTCGAGCGCTCATCCTAAAAGCTGAATGAAATGGCTCTGCAGATTCTGGATGGCCTCGACGATCGTAAGATTCCACGCTTTGCCGACGAAATGGATCCGCTGAATTTGGCGGGAGAGCAGGCGGAATTGGACCACGAGCAGATGATCGAACAACGGGAATTGGATTGACTGGGCAAGCACAAGCCTCGCTAAGGTGACCGAGAATAGTAGACGGCAGCCTGGGGTTAGGGAGCAACTTTGCGCTGCTCATTCGGGGAGCTGGGTGAGTCCCAGTCGACATCGCCTTGGGCGTCGGTGCGGTGTCCGACGAGCACGGTCGCTCCCCGACGGAGCGCGCCTGGATAGCGCGACTCACGCCACTGCATGTAGCCAAAGCCGACGAGGAGTGCAACAAGGAATAGATACGGCAAGAGGTTGTATGGCCAGGCAAGGACTGGATAGACGGTCACAAAAAGGACGGGCAGCAGTGCCAGGGTCCCGATCGAAGGGATCAGCACGTGCCTGGAGACGCGGAAGTCATCCCGATGCTCACGGCGGATGTAACAGGTCAGGGCAAAGTTCGCCATGGAATAAAGGACGATCACCGCCAGTGTAGCGAGGGTGCCGAGAAAGGCGAGGATGTCTTCGGGCCTGAACAGCAGGCCGACGATCAGAACCGCCGCCAGGCCGAAGAGCTGGATAAAGGCAATGGCGAACGTCGGCGTCTGGTGAAGGGGATGAATCCGGCCGAAACAGGCCGGGAGAGTGCCCGCCTGACCCATCGTGTACATCACCCGCGACGCGGCATTCGTCGAGGCCATGCCGGTCCCGATCGCGCTGTTGATGAGAGCCAGGACATCGGGCTGGAGGCGAAAGCTGCCATGTCGCCGGTGCCCCAGCCGATTGCGCTGGCGTACGACGTCAAGACGTAGAAGATCCCGGTAACCAGCAGCGAGAGGTTAACCGCCAGCCCGATGAACCTTCCCGGCCGGCGGCTTTCCTGGGCGAGCGGCGCCGGAGCCTCAAAGCCGCTGAGCGCCAGGATCGAGAAGACCATACCGCCCAGGATGCCGCCGAACCGGTGCGGCGACGACGAGAGCCTCAAGGGCGCGACATAACTCGAACCGGGCCCCGGATGGAACAGGAGAGTGATCGCGAGCGCCAATATGATCCCCATCTCCAGGCTGCCCAATAACGCGGTGGTGTGCATCGAGAGCCTGATCCCGTAATGAGTGAGGACCCCAATGAGGGCAAATGACGCGCCCGCGACGAGCCACCACGGGATGTTCACGCCGAGTTCGGTCCCGAGAATTTCCGAGAGCAGGTAGCCAAGAAACCCCAGCGAACCCGCCGGCCCCAGCAGGTCGTAGAGCAGATAGTTCCAGGTCGCCATGAAGCCGCTGCGACTTCCCAGCCCCCGGGTGGAGAATGAATAGTAACCACCGCTCGATGGCATGTACTTGCAGAATTCCGCGACCGTATTCGCGATAAAGAAGCACACGATCGTCGCCAGCAGCAACGAGATCGGCATGTCCGGTCCCGCCTGGCGCGCGATCAGCGGGAACGTGAATACAATGCTGGTCGCCGGAGCGATGTGGGTAATGCCCTGGAACACCAATTCCGAAAGGCCCAACGAATTTCGCCGCAGTTGAGGAGACACGGGGGAATTGGTTTTCGCAGGGGCCGACAGCGGATCTCCCGGATTACCTGGAATAAGACCTCCGGCGAAGACGCTCCGATCAGAGCATCGCGTGCCGCGATTGCCCCGCGAAATTACGCGCGAAAAAAGTGCCGACCCGATTCAGAAATGGTGCATGGGTCCATGATATCAGAGGTCCTCCCCGGCATTCGGGGCCGAGAAAATCAAAGCTCTCTTTTGCCGCACCCCGGCAGCGCAGTCGCCGACCCCGAGCGATCCCTTTCGGCCGGGTTGCCACCCCATGACACCAACTTTACCCTCCGAAAACATAACGGCCGTCGAGGCGGAGTTACCTCGCTCTGGACATACGAACAATATACGCGTTATGCCGTGCCGAGACAAAAGTGAACTGAGGCGACGCGGGTGGCGCAGACATTGATTTGTAATGTCTGCGATAGGCTAATTGACCCTTTGCGGTGGATCGCAGACGTCCAACGGCGACATCTGCGCCACCCGGCGGTATCTCCAGTCGGATCGCACTATGAGAATATTTCATCGGGGACCGCCCCCCATCAGCGCCGAAGGGTTTGATGAAAACACTCCGGAGGTCGCTGCGCCAGCCCGAGTCGCCAGCCTTCTCGAAGTAAACGAACCTCGGGAGGGTACAAAATTGTGGTTTGCGAGCGAGCCCGTGGATATATACTGCTTTCTCTCGGGATGCCAAAACGGAAATCCTGGACGGATCCCAGTCAACCGGTTTTTCGACGCGGCACGTTGCCGTGGAACACGCCGTTCGCAATGGAGAGAGTCTTGTGGTTCATCAGGACGCAATTTAATGACGTTCCCCCGGAAGAAGAAATTGGGCCTGATGCTGGCCGCGGCGGGCCTCCTGCTCGGCGCGTTCGTCGGGCTGGCATTCTGGAGCGCGCGCCGGGCGTTCGAGCGCGCCCGCGCCAGCCTAGCCGATGAAAACGAACTTCGGTTCGTGACCCGCCGCCTCACGCCGGTGCTCCCCGCGGGTGTCGAGCCGCTCGGCACTTCAGCAGGTTTCAAGGACGCTGCCTTCTTTCATGACCGGCTCTACCTGGGCGGGCCGGCGAAGCTTTTAGCTTATTCGACCGACGGCAAGATTGTCGCGCGATACTGCGTCGGATTGGAATTACCTTCCGCGCCGATGGTCGCCCTCGCCGCGGGGATGGCTGCGGATGCAACGGAGCCGGAACTCTACGTAGCCACGGCGGGCGCCGGGCTGTTGGCGCTCGGCGAGCAAGGCCTGCGGCAAGTGATTCCTGAAAAAGAAACCCTCCGCCGATTGACGGCGGTCCTGGCGCTCCCCAACGGCCGCTTGCTTCTGGGCACGGAGAGAAACGGCGTGCTCGTTTATGACGGCAAGCATCTCGCCCTGTTCCATCCAGCGCTTGCCGCCGTGCGGGTCACCGCGCTGGCGGGTGATGAGTCGAGCTTCTGGGTAGGGACGATTGATCAAGGTGTTTTGCACTGGCACGCCGGCGAGGTGGACCGCTTCGGGGAAGC
>QHZO01000307.1:15472-18390 GCA_003224695.1 Acidobacteriota bacterium | reverse complement strand
TTGACGGCCAGGACTTGGCGCGGCTCGGGCCGCGGGAGCGCGCGCGCTATCGCGCCGAGCGCGTGGGCTTCGTCTTCCAGCAGTACCACCTGGTGCCTTACCTCACGGCGGTCGAGAACGTCATGCTGGCGCAATACTTCCACAGCCTGGCGGATGAGCAGGAAGCTTCCGATGCCCTGACGCGCGTGGGCTTGGGCGACCGGCTGCGCTCCCTGCCGTCCGAGCTTTCGGGCGGTGAACAGCAGCGCGTTTGCGTGGCGCGCGCGCTCATCAACCAGCCGAGCCTCATCCTGGCCGACGAGCCCGCGGGCAACCTCGACGAGATGAACGAGGCCCTCGTCATAAGCCTGTTCACCGAGCTGCACCGCGCCGGGCACACCATGGTGCTGGTGACCCACGACCCGGAAATTGGCCGCATGGCCGAGCGGTGCATCGAGCTGCATCACGGCCACCTCAGTGAGGTTTCCGTCTTCCCGAAAGTCGAGGTGGAGCTGATTGACAATTTATTGAAAGAAGTCTGGCACGCGCAGGAGGATACGGGCGCGCGCGAGTTCGAGTCGGAAAGATTCGCCGCTTTCGTCGAGAACCGCGCCACGTTTTTGCTGATGGCCGCCGAGGAGCTCGTCCGGCTCGGCGACGGCCGGCTCACCTTCACGCCTCTCGGCGAACAGCGCGCCAGCCGCGTCATCCGGCGGCATCGGCTGGCCGAGCGGCTGTTTTGCGAAACGTTCGGGATCGATCCCGACATCGTGGACGATCACGCTTGCCGCGTCGAACATACCCTCAGCCCGGAAGTGGTCGAAAAGGTCTGCGTCTTCCTGAAGCACCCGCGCACTTGCCCCCACGGCTCCCCTATCCCCGCCGGAGCCTGCTGCCCGCCACGCTGAGGCTTTGCCCTGGTCAGGCCGACGCCGACCTTCGCCATCCACGAGAAGCGAAGCGCGGCATTTGGCGAGTTGGGTTGGTCTCTTACAGAAATGGATTCTCAACCTGCATGTCGCCGATCCGCTGGCCGTGCCGCAGATCCTCGCTGTAGAGGATGTCACATTGCGCTTCGATAGCCGCAGCCACGATCAGCGCGTCACACCAGGAAAACCGATACCGTTCCTTGAGCTGGAGGGCGTCGCCGTAGAGTCCCAGGGTGGAGTGAACGGCCAGGAGCGGCCGGAATACAGTCGTCAGGTACTGGTGGGCCTCCGAGAAGCTCATTGGCGTACGAAAGTGCTGCAAAGCGACGTTGAAGAATTCTTGGGCCACTTGAAAGCTGATAATCCCCTTCCGCGTCGCGATCGCCTGCCGGATGAGCTGTCGGGCCCTGTGCGCCTTTGCCGGCGCGGCCGAATCGAAGGAATAAACGAAAATTTTGGTGTCGAGGAAAAACCTACCGTTCATTCATCTCGTCGCGAGTGAAGATGCTCGAGCCATTCCCGGAAGGCCGCGTTCAGCGTCTTGCGCTCGGACCGCGCCACCTGCCTCGCTTGCTCGATGAGGTCATCGTCTGCGCTGAGGGTCACGTTCTTCATACGTAAAAAGTGTACACGATATTAGGGGCAGCCTCAAGCTACCCGGGGGCGCCGCGCCCCTACTTCATCTCACGCCGAGCGGCGATTCTGCCGTTAACAACTTGGAGAACTTGATTCAACCGCTCGAGTGGCGCATACTCGGCTGGAGGGGTGGGCTTGATGGAAACATCGAAAAGATCCGCACCGAGAATTGCGTGGCCGCTTGCCATCTGTGCGCTGGTCCTTCTCGGGTGGCCGTTCTCCGCCGCGCGCGCCCAATCTCCGAGCGAAGGCGAAAAGAAGAAGGAAGACGCCGGCCCCGCGAAGACCACGAAGACCGAGGAAGACACGGGCCCTTCGAAGACCGTGAAGAGTTACGACACGGTGAATGGCACCCAAACTTATTCCCGCATCGAGGAGAGGGACCGGAAGAAGACCGCCGATGGGGAGGTGGTCACCGAGCGCGTGCGGATGCCCGCCTATGGCGGCGACGACCGCGTGCTGCTCGAGCGGGAAATCCACACCAAAAAGCTTCCCGACGGGACCGTCGAGCGCGAAACGATTTTGAAAAACCCCGATGGGAACGGCGGGATGCAGGCCATTGAAATCACCCGGGAAAAGATTCGGCCGGCCGAGGGCGGCTCGACAACCGAACGCGAAGTCTCGAAGCCCGATTCGAACGGCGGCTGGCGGACGGTTCAACGCGAGACGGTGCATGAAACCGGCGACAAAACTTCTCGCCAGGCAACGCGGGAAGTCGAACAGCCGACCGTGAATGGAGACTGGAAGCCCGTCATCCGGGAATTCCAATCGAAAAAGAAAACCGCGGCCGGGGAGACCCAGCAATCCGTCACCGAAGCGCCGGATGCGAACGGCGAACTTTCCAATTACGAGGTTCACACCGAGAACACGACGAAAGGTCCGGACGGCGAAACCCGCGAAGTGACAATTACTCGGCGCGATCTCTCGGATACCGATTCTACGGTCCCCGTGGTCGTCGAACACACTGTCACTCAAGAAAAGCACTTGCCGGCCGGGGATGTGGTCACGCAGAGCACCACGGAGTCGGACCTCGTGAACGGCGGGGCGTCAAGCAACCTCAAGTCATCGCATCCGGAAATGGTGAAAGAAAAGAACACGATTGAAACGACTGGGAAGAACCGGACAACGACCACGACCACGGTAAGCCAGCGCGGGTCGGCGGCTACGGACCTTCATCCGTCTCACCAGATCGTGGTCGAGAAGGACTCGACCGGCCACGTCCGGCAAATTTACATTCCGTCCCATTGACGCGGCTCGCGGCGAGAATTTCGGAGCGGATTAGATCTTGCCAACTCAGTGGGGAATAAGCTAAAACAGTAGGCAGGTTTGGGGAAGGGAGGCGGGGCGCTCCCTGTTCCGCTGACGCCCTCCCCT
>QHZO01000307.1:8483-15445 GCA_003224695.1 Acidobacteriota bacterium | reverse complement strand
AAATACGCCGTGCCTGGAAATCCGCCTGAACGACGGAACGCTCATCATCCTCGATTGCGGCAGCGGGATGCGGGCACTGGGCAAAAGCCTTATCCGTGAGTTCGGCGCCCGGCCGATCACCGCCTTCCTTTTCTTGACGCACTTTCATTGGGACCACATCCAGGGAATTCCATTTTTTTTGCCGCTTTATCGCAAGGGCAACCGGTTCTTCTTCCACTCGGTTTCCACGAAGGGCTTGGAACTCGAGAACGCGGTGGAAGGGCAGATGGTGAGCCCGTATTTTCCCGTAGACATGAGCATCATGGGCGGCGCGCGAAGCTTTTACGACATCGGAACCAACCCCATCACGGTGTCGAACGCCGTCATCACTTCGACGACGATGAACCACCCCCAAGGCAGTGTGGCCTACCGGGTGGAGGCGGACGGCGGCTCGGCGGTCTACGCGACCGATACCGAACCTGGCTCGCCCGAGCACGACCGGAACGTCCGCGACCTCGCGCGCGGCGCTGACGTCTTCATTTACGATTCGCAGTACACCCGGGAGCAGCTTCGCGGCGAAAAGAAGGGTTGGGGACACAGTTGCTGGGAAGAGGGCGTGAAGATCGCGCGCGAGGTGGGGGCGCGGCAGTTCGTGCTTTTCCATCACGACCCTGACCACGACGACACCAACGTTGACAGCCTTTTGAGCCAAGCACGGGAGCGTTTTCCGAATTCCATCGCCGCCGCCGAAGGGATGGTCATTGGAATTCCCTCGAAGACCCCGCCGGGCATTGCCGAGAGCTTCGAGCGCCGCCAGGACGAGCGTCACGCCGTTTCCCTCCCCATGAAAGTGGCCTGGATGACCCAAGAAGGAAGTTTGCGGGAAGCAGTCGTTCAGGCTTACAACGTTTCGCGCACGGGCGTTTATTTTGTCGCGCCGCGCGCCATGGCGGCCGAGAAAACCTTTTACCTTGACTTCTCGCCGCCCTGGGCCGTTGGGCCGGAAGGCCGCGTCTCCATCCGGTTCGAAGGTGAAGTGGTGCGCGTGGAAAACGTGACAGGGAGTGAAGAAGGAGTCGCGGAGACGCTGGGCGTAGGCGTGCGAATTGGCAAGCCCGTCGACCCCACCGCCCGGCCCAAAACCGCCGGCCGCCCGGCTGCCTACGCCTCGCGAGCCAAACCGCGCAAAGGCCACAAGAAATAAGCAGGGGCGCCGTTCGGGACCGCTTTCCGCCGCGCCTCACATGATGTGTCCAATGCAGTTGCCCCGCGTGTCGTAGACGCGTTCGCCTTTCACATGGAAGAGGACTTGGTCCGAATCCATCCGCACGATGGTCGTGCCCTGGATTCTCCCGAAAGGCTCGAGCTTGCTGTTGTAATAAGTCTCCGCCTCCATGTAGCCGACCCAATTGTTCTCTTCGAGATCGTAAATATACTTCTTGGCGGCCGCCTCGCGTTTGAAGGTCGCGGGCGGAGTGAAGTGGACGCGGATTCGGTGCTTGTTCGCGCCGACCGCGTGCACGCTGACAACCTTCGCCGGCGACTCGAAGCGCTCCTCGGGGGCGACGATCACGAGCGTATCGTTAACGTGGACATCTTTTGAAATCAGGACGCACATCCCAAAGGGGCCCACTTCCGTGGTGATGCTTTCTTCTTCGAAGGCCGCGCCGTCTCGGAGTGTGCCTTTCACTCGAACGGGAATGGGGAGGTTCCAGCGGCGCTCTTTTCTCTTGTCGTCGAATTCCTCTCCTTCATCGAAATAAGATTTCATATGGAAATCAAACCTCCGGGCCGCGGCCCTGGCAAGACTGCGCTAAGGTCCGGAGGCGAAGGAAGCCATGGCTTTATCCGCGCCGTCGAAAATGGCAAACACCTCGCACAGTCGCGTGGTTTGAAGCACGTCGTGAATCCGCTGGGTAAGGTTGGCGAGCTTGATGGCCGCGCCCTTGCGAGCCGCGGCGGAAGCCAGCCGGAGCAGTGTCCCAATGCCCGTCGAGTCCGCATAATTTAGCTGGCCCAGGTCGAAAACAATCCGGGTTTCCCCGGCGTCCAGCAACTCCGTCACCCGCTTCATAAGGGTGTCCGTGTCGCTCCCTGCGAGGATCGTCCCCTTGAGCGTTGCCACCACAACCGAATCCACTTTCTCAGTTGAAATGGCCAAAGGCATGTTTTGAACCTGGAAAGCCCGCGCGCCAAACTGTACCGGGAATTGTCTGCTGCAACAGATTACTAGAGATGCCGCCTGGAAGCAAGAGCTTTGGCGATAGTAGGGGTAATTCATGAATCGCCCCTACGACAGTCGTCATTGGGGCGGCGAGGACAGAGGAATGCCGAGCAGAATTTTTAAGGCGACCGGCTGGCCCGTGCGTTCGGCCGGGCGGAAAGTCCACTCGGTCGTCATGATGCCGGCGACCACCACCATCCGTCCCGGATTTCGAGCCAGCACATCGGGCGGGAACTTCGGGTCCTCCTCGTCTATCGGGTAAGGAGGCGTGAGTTGCTCTTGCGGATCGCCTGAAGTAGTGAGCGTCAGCGACGAGACCATGGGATCGGGCGCAGGGGTCACCCCTTCGGCGTATTCCAGTATCCAGGAAGGGGACTGGTCCTGGCTCCGGTCAAGGTAAACGGTAAAGGCCGTCTCGTTGCGAAAGATGCCGTAGTCTCTCAGACCGCCGCCGCTCGAAGCCGTGGCGACGATTTTCACCCCGTAGGAAGTTTGCGCGAGCGGATGAGGCTTGGTGGGGTCTCCCTCTGGCTCAATCGCCGCGGCCCGGCGGCTTCCGCCCTCGCCCTCGATGGTAATTCCTGAAAACGGATTTGTCCCCGGCCCGGTCCCCGCGCCTGTCCCGGGTCCCGTGCTCACGCTCGGTCCGGTCCCAGAGCCTTTGCCTTTCACTGCGGCTGGGCTTGTGCCACTTCCCCCGGCGCCGGTTGCGAGCGCCGTTCCGGTGCTCACGTCGCCGCCCGTCCCTGTTCCTTTGCCTTCCGTTGTGCCGGTTCCAGTTCCAGGGCTCGTTCCGGTTCCCCCAAGACTCCCTGAACCTTTGCCTTGCGTTAGGGGCGCAAGGTTCCGATTTTCGAGATCCCGTGAAGCGGCACTTTGCGCCGCACCTGTTCCACCGGCGGTCGCAGGAGTCGCACCGCTTTCGGGTGTGGCGCTGCCCGCTGAAGCTGTTCCTGTGCCGCCTGCGACGCCCAGGCCCACACCCGCCCCCGGCGGCGCATTAAGGTTTGGTTCGGGCCCCATCGCGAAATGGCCTCTCGCTTCACCCGGTAGAATAGTTAGATTCGGCGCGGGAGCGCCCGGAGTCGGACTTAGGACCAGGACGCTGTGGGCGTCTGTGCCTCCGCCGATTTCCGGCTTGAGCGCTGCGGCTTCGGGGCTCGCGGGCGCCCCGGAAGGGGGTACTGATGGTGAAACTTTCGGGGCGGTGTCAACGCGCTCTCGGTTTCCTGGAAGCGCCGGCGCAACGTTCTCGGCCACTTCGGGCTTGAGAGCGCCGGCCTCGGGCGTCGCGGGCGCCGGAGCTTTAGCGACGTTCGGCACCTGTGTGGCCGGGTTCTGCGGGAGCGGAGTGAACTTGTTCGAGCTGGTCTCGGGCAAACTCAGTTGAGGGGGCGTTGGAAGCGGCGCCATCGGTTGCACGTTGACAAAGTGCCAGCCCAATGGATGGCTTTCGGGTCCAAGCGTTGGCGCGCTCGGCGTCTGGGCTGGCGCGGGCGGCGGCGCTGTGACCTTAGGCGCGAAGACCGGCCGAGGCTCGCGCGCGCGCGCGATCGTCACCATATTGGGGAGCGCCAGCGGAAGTTGGAGCGTCGGCGGGTTCACTAGCTCCGGCTGCAGGATAGTCTGAATACGGTTCGTCGGATTCGGAGGGTTCGAAACAATTGGTTGCGGAGCGGGATAAACCAGGCCGGGTTTTGCCGGAGCCGCAGGCGCAGCTGGTTCTTCGCGTAGGGGCGCAAGGCCTTGCGCCCCTACGGACTTTGTCGCGGGTATCGCGGGCGCGGGCTCTTCTCCGGACGACCCTCCGCCAAGCTCGGGCAAAAGGTAAGTCAGCCTCTTTTCCGGCGCCTTCCAAATTTCCTGCGCGCGGCGATATTCCCGTGAGAGCTGAGTGGCGGTTGCCACGGTGAGCATGGCGAAGATGGCGATTTCATGCGCGAGGAAAGAATAGAGCAGCCCTCGTCCGGGATAGTGTCCTTTGGGAAGGTCAGTGTAACAGGCATCGCTGGGTCTGGATTTCAACGGTATCTCTGGACCCCGTCCAATGCCCATCAGGGCCGCGCAGTTTGAGAAGAACTCGCTCCAGCGCGAGCGCGGGGTGAGCGGCCGGAACATGGAGTAACGTGTCGGCATATTGGTGAACGTGGGGCAGGCCCGTCAGCCGACGGATGCCTGCCCGTTTGACGGGCACCCACGAGGGGCGCCCCTACTGAACCATCTCCGCTTTCAATATTTGATAGGCGAGGCTAGGGTTGAGTGCCAACTTGAAGCTGCCGCCTCCCCCGGTGGCCAGCGCGTCGGTAATCAGCAATCCGATGACGTAGGAAGTCGAACCCGAGCTACCCTGGAGCTGAAAGAACCCCTGGTAGCCGCCACTGCCGGGGGGATTTGTTGCCGATTTACAATTTGTGCCGAGGTGCGCGCCATCTTTTGAGGCACAGTGGTGGAAATACATCGCGCCGCCCAGCACCATCGAACCGCCGCCTTGCATGCTTGGCTGGCCCCCAAGGTCTCCGTTATCCCGGTCGTCCCAGAAAAGCATCCCGCGCGCTGCCAGTCCGGCTGTGTCGTTAGTTCCATACGGGCCGGTGCAAGGCGCAAGAAAGACGTTTCCGCTCATGGTACTGGGCAGGGGAACGTTGGGGTCTATTGCACCGCCTCCAAAGCACTTCACGAGAGAGGAGGCATTCCCTGGGGGTGTCACTCCATATTCATCAACTGTCCTGGCCCCAGGCGATCCGGAACTCGAGCCGACGAAAATTGATCCATAGTGGCCAAGCCCTGAGTCCGAGGTGAAGTAGAACATCGCTCCGCCGATGGCATTGCTACCGACGCCGGGATACGTGCTTGGTCGGACAATTGACTGGGTGTCGAGAACCATTGAGAACCTGCAACCGCTAGGTTTGAAGCAGCCCGCGTTGGGCATGTTTGGACAGTTGCCTCCAGTCGTGGTTGTTCCCGTGATGTAGTACACGCCTGGGTCGAAGATCACTGTCTTTTGCTTTACGGTGATCGCAGTTGTGTAAAGCCCAGGTGTGTACTCGGCGCATCCTGCTCTATCAGGGCAGCCCCATGCCTTGTAGGGAACCTGCCATCCCATCCCTATGCCAATTGGGGTAGGCACGTACAGGGGGCTCACGGTGAGGTCCACCGCGGGGATAGGCGGTGCGCCGGGCCTCGCGGGCACCGGCAGGGCATAAAACGGATCGCTGATGGGCAGATGAGGGTAAATCCAATGGCTCGGGGTGCCTTGGGGCAGGAAACTATTAGGCTCGTCAAAGTACCCGCCGAGCGTCCCCAAATCGCTTCCGTCGAAATTCGGACCACCCTTGCTCAAGTCAATGGTGCCCGTTGTGAATGGGACGGCATTAGGATCGCTTGAGTTGACCTGGATGCTTAAAGGAGGGCCGCCCAGGACAGCAATCCCGCCGGAGCCGCTCGAGTTGAGCGTGTAAGGGCATACTTGGTTCATGATGATAATCGGGACCGGGACGTTGCTCAGCACAACCGCGCAAACGGACTTGGCTTTAACATCCAATGTCCTTTGGCCGCTGATGAGCGAGGCGAAGGTTAATTTGAAGCGGTCGGTTAAATCAACTTGCAATAGGGGGAAAGGCGCGATGGTCGGCGGCGGGAGGCAATTCGTAATCACCGTCCCGGAGCAAGGGGGAACAGCGGGATTAGATGCCGGGAACGAGACCGCCACGGCCGTTGAATCCGCGTTGGCCAGCAAACCTGTGGCGGGGTACCCGTTATGCGAAGCGTACCAGCAAGGTGTGGCCGCGGCGGCGCCGGAGCAGTCGAAGGCTGTCCCCGGGGTGAATCCGGCGCCGCCATTCGGAAGCGGAACCCCCAGATCCTTCTCGAGCACGTCCATTATCCCTGCTTGGCAGGCCGCGTCGGAAGCGGCTTGAGCCGTTTGCCGGTGGAACCACAAGTTGGTCATATCCACCGCAAAGCCGACAAAGCCCAAAAGAAACAGCCCCAGGGCCAAAAGCACGAAGACGCTGACCTGGCCACGCTCGGTGGCTCTTGATGTGCAACCATCCTGTGGTTTCTCGAATTTCATCATGGTACGATCACCCTCTTTACCGCGCATTCGGTAGGGGCACAAGGCCTTGCGCCCCTACGGCCGGTTAAATACGAAGTGCCCCTCCCGAGACTTATGGAAGGTGCAGTTCAACCGCAAATTAATAAAAAGAACGTGAGGGAAAGACAACTTCTACGCGCGCCCCAATACGCCTCGTTTATTGTGCGCGCTAGTCGTTACGAAACATGCGCCTGGTGCTGAATAATCTTAGCTGCGTAATCAAATCGAACGCCGAGCGTTATTTCCTGTATCGTTATTTTGTACGGGCAGTTTACGAATTGCCCCAATCACCGACATCCGCACCGGAAAGGGCAATTCATGAATTGCCCCTACTGCACCATTGTTGCTTTCAGTATATCATAATAGATGTTCCCGTTGAGCGCCATATTGAAGGCCCCGCCACCCCCGGTGGCCAGCGCGTCGGTAACCAGGAACCCGAGGACGTATGAGGTCGAACCCGAGCTACCCTGGAGCTGGAAGAACCCCTGGTAGCCGCTGCCAACCGTGGGAGGATTGGTGGCCGGGGAGCAATTCGTGCCCAGGTGCGCATTGTCTTTGGAGGCGCAGTTGTGGAAATACATGGCCCCAGCGAGCACCATCGAACCGCCGCCTTGCGTGCTCGGCTGGCCCCCGAGGTCTGCGTTATCCCGGTCGTCCCAGAAAAGA
>QHZO01000307.1:0-8450 GCA_003224695.1 Acidobacteriota bacterium | reverse complement strand
CTGCCAGTCCGGCTGTGTCGTTAGTTCCATACGGGCCGGTGCAAGGCGCAAGAAAGATGTTTCCGCTCATAGTCGGGGGCAGTCCAACTTTGGGGTCAATCGCAGCGCCTCCAGGGCACTGCACGAGTGAGGCGGTACTCCCGGCGGGTGTCACTCCATAGTCATCAACTTTTCTGGCTCCGCCCGTTTTCCCCGAGTTCGAGCCGATGAAAATTGATCCGTAATGGCCCGCTCCTAAATCCGAGGTGAAGTAGAACATCGTTCCCCCGATATTATTGGGGGGCGTGCCAATGACTGTGCTTGGGCGGATAATCGATTTGTCTAGGAGAACCAGTGAAGCCCTACAGGTGGCGGGCTTAAAACAACCCGCGCTGGGCATGCCTGGGCAGTTGCCGTCAGTATTCGTTCCAGTTATGTAGTACACGCCTGGGTCGAAGATCGCTGTCTGGGCCTTTACTTCAATCGGGGTTGTGTAAAGGCCTGGTGTGTACTCGACGCAGGCTTGCGTCTGGTCAGGGCAGCCATTAAACCCGGAGCACTTTTTTACACCGCTAACTACGTAGGGCCCAGGGACCGCACAAGGAAGAGGCTTGCCCACGCAGGAGAAGGGGAGCCCTGGTGGCAGCGGCAGCTGCGCGGACATACATATGTTGTATGCCGCATCGTCCGGTGGAGACGCAGGCACCGTCGTCGGCCTCGCGGGCACCGGCAGGTTATAAAACGGATCAGTGATGGGCTGATGTGGGAACACCCAGCCGCCCGTGGTGCCGGGAAGGAAAGTTATAGGCGCGGTCCCTACCCCCCCGAGGACTCCCAAATTGCTCCCTGAGAAATTCGGACCACCCTTGCTCAAGTCAATGGTGCCCGTTGTCGCTGGGATAGCCGTGGGATTACTCGAGTTGACCTGGACGCTCAAAGGAGGGCCGCCCAGGACAGCAAAGCCGCCGGAGCCTTGCGAGTTGAGGGTATAAGGACATACTTGGTTCATGACGACAATCGGGACGGGTTGTTGCTCCAGCACCAACGCGCAAATGGACTTTGCCTTAACATCCATTGTCCTCTGGCCGCTAACGAGCGAGGCGAAGGTCAACTTGAAGCGGTCGGTTAAATCAACTTGCAACAGCGGGTAAGGCGCTATGGAGGTCGGGAGGCAACTCGTAATCAACGGCGGGGTGCAACCCGGGCAGCAAGGGGGAAGAGCGGCATTAGCTCCCGGGAACGTAATCCACTCATCGTTTGAATCCGCGTTGGGCGCTAAGCCGGTCCCGGCGGTATACCCGTTATGCGAGGCGTACCAGCAAGGCGTTGCCGCGGCGAATTTGGGGTCGGAGCACTGGAAAGCTGTCCCCGGGGTGAATCCGGCGCCGGGAGCCGGAAGCGTTACCTTTCCCACGATGTCGAACTCATCCATTATCCCTGCTTGGCAAGCGGCGTCCGAAGCGGCTTGAGCCGTCTGCCGGTGGAACCACATGTTGGTCATGTCCACCCCAAAGCCGACAAGGCCCAATAGAAAGATGCCCAGAGCCACAATGACGAAGATGCTGACTTGGCCATGCTCGGTGGCTCTGGATCCGCAATGGCCTTGTGGGTTCTCGAATTTCATCATGGTGCGATTTTCCTCTTCTTTACCTTTCATTCGGTAGGGCAATTCATCCTTCGACTTCGTTCAAGCTTCGACTTCGCCCAGCGTCCCTGAGCGAAGTCGAAAGGAGGACGGTGAGCCTGTCGAACCGTGAATTGCCCCTACGAGCGGTTGAATATGAAGCGACCCTCCGCGGACGTATGCAAGGCGTAGTTCAAAGGCAATTTAATATAAGGAACGTAGGGATAAAAAACTTCCACGCGCACCCGATTGGTGGCGGAGCAAGGGGTTGTACCACCGTCCGGGTAAGTGACGTTGACGGTCATCGCGGACGTGTCATGCAGCGACATGGCCGCGAACTCTTGGACACGGCTGGTCACGGCGGCAGTCGGGCACGTGCCGGAGGCTGTGCCCGCACCCCGCACGATGGCGGTGCGCACACCTTCCTTGGCGGCGTCGCCCATCACGTTCATCGTGTAGGTGAGCATGATGAGTTCCCACATCCAGAACATGACGAACATCACGATGATAATCGTCAGAGCGAATTCGATCTGCACCGCGCCGCGGGCCACGCGTTTGTCAGTTCGGAGTTGTGCGTTCGGGGTTCGGAGTTGTCGGTTCGGAGTTTCGAACTCCGAACTTCGAACTCCGAACATCGAACTTCTCGATTTGGCTCGCAACTTCATCATCATTTTTTCCTAGCCCCCAGCCCCTAGCACCTGCTCTTAAGTCACATGGCCCGCATCGAGACCTGGCGATGGACGGTTAGACCAGGCAACAGGGTGAGGGTCAGAGTTCCGCCGTTCGTCGGGATTGTGAATTGCGGAATAATCGGCGTAATCTTATAGGACACGTCCACGCGCTGGAGCACGAATAGAGGAGCCTCGGGATCCGGCACTGGGGCCCAGCTTCCCGAACCGCTCCCGTACGTGGCGCAATTTGGGACTTGAGTCGAGGTCCCTAATCCTGACGCGGCAATCCCCAAGGAGGAGCTGCAGACCTGGACCCGCGCGTTCGAGGAAGAAGGTATTGCGCCCCGCATATCCTCGTATGTTAAGAAGCTCACTGATGTTTTGTCTGTCGTGGGCCCGGCGGGCGGATAAGTTGCAGGGGCCGTGGGCGTGGTGGGACCTTGAATGGACCACTCCACTCCCTCGCGCGGCGCCGAAGCCACGTTGACTGCCGTGTAAAAGAAATACCCGAAATTGATGGCGTCGAAGGCCAGAAACAAAAGTAAGGGGAGAATCAGAGCGGTTTCAATCAGGCTTTGGCCGGCCTGGCCATCGGCAGACGGTTCGGGCTCGCCTGCTCGCCGAAAATCGGACAGGATATGCAATCTGACGCTTCGACCCATGGCTCGCCTCGCACGAGGAAGGAAATTGCATAAACCTTGCAACCCTTTGCCTTACCCGCTGACCTTGAATTCTAGAACGAGTAACCGCGCCTGTCAAGCCACCTTTTGGGTGATATGACTCCCTTGATAATTAGTTTTTGATTATATCCTTTAGCTCGGGGCGCAAAGAAGTTTCACACCTTCCGCCCTCGATCCAGTAGATAGAGTGCCAGGTTCACAGTCCAGTTGTGTGGCCATCGCCGGGTCCAAGCATATTATCTTGCTTTATTACAATCACTTAGCGTCAATCTGCACCCGATAAGGGGGCAAATCGCCACCATGTAGTTGAATTTTGACTTCAGATCTGAACCGCCAAAAAATACTAAGTCGTGCAACAATCGCGAAGGGAATTTTCCTGCCACCCGGCCCCCAGAAAAAAGAGTGCCTTAACAGGACGAGTAATTGAATGAAACGCCTCGCTATTGGTTAACCCTTTTTGATTGATATAGCTGTGGACACATAACGACCACGAACCGGCGGGATTCCACGCCCATTTTGCTGGCCCCGAGCAGGCCATTTTGGAAAATATGTGACGATTTAAGGACAATCATGTAGAATCAAACGCCACAGAATTGCACACTTTGTATGAAAGGCTTCAGCGTCTCCGAGCAAAGCTGAAGCAAGGGCACAGGGCGGGACTCGATGGGCAACGCCGAATCGGGACAGGCGACTTTCGCCGCTCATCGGGAGGACCTACAGGTAGGCACGACCCAGAGGTTAAATGGAGATGAATTCCGCTGCTGCGGCGAGAGACCCGATTAAGCGCGTTCTCATTATTGACCCCAACGCACGGTTCAGCGTCATGCTCCGGAGCGTCTTGGGAAAGGGCTATGCCATCGAGCAGGTGGCGACAATACAGGAAGGCGCCGAACGCCTGAGCAGCAGCGTGGATGTTGTGTTACTCAATTGGGACTGGCAGAAAAAAGATGCGAAGAAGGCTGGAGAGTCGTGCCAAGACTTGTTGAAGCAAGCAGCCAGCCTCCCCGCGGTCGTCCCGGTGGTGGGCCTGACCTCGGATGAAAGGCGCGAGACCGCGATGCAAATCATCGCCCAGGGCGCCTACGATATTTTCACGCAGCCCCTGAACGTCTTCGAGCTGAAACACGTCATTGACCGGGCGCATGGTTTGGTCACGCTGACGCGGGCTCTGGCGGAAGCGCGCGGCACGGCGTTCGGGCATGTCGCCGGGATCGTCGGCAACAGCAAGCCGATGCAGCGCGTTTACGACCTGATCCAGAAGGTCGCCGGCGTTTCGACCACCGTGCTCATCAGCGGGGAGAGCGGTACGGGGAAAGAGGTGGTGGCGCGGGCCATTCACCGCATGAGCCCGCGCGCCGAGAAAGCGTTCATGGCCTTTTCGCCATCCGCGCTCCCCGAATCCCTGATCGAAGACGAGCTGTTCGGCCATGAGGCTGGCGCTTTCACGGGCGCCGCTCACATGCGACGTGGGCGTTTCGAGGAGGCGAAAGGGGGAACGGTTTTTCTGGATGAAATCGGCGACTTGGCCCTGCCGATGCAGGTGAAACTTCTGCGCGTTGTTCAGGAGCGGTGTTTGGAGCGTTTGGGTTCGTCCGCGGCCGTGCCGGTGGATATCCGGTTGATTTGCGCGACCAACAAAGACTTGAGCCAGATGGTGGATGCGGGGACGTTCCGGCAGGATCTCTATTTCCGAGTTTCGGTTTTCAAGCTGGCCCTGCCGCCGCTCCGCCAGCGCCGCGATGATATCCCCTTACTCGCGGAATTTTTCTGCCGCCACTTCGCGAGCCTGCACAAGAAAGACGTGCACGGCATGAGTCCAGGGTTTGTGAGCGCGCTGGCCAGCTACGACTGGCCGGGCAACGTGCGCGAGCTCCAGAACGTCATTGAGCGAAGCTTAATCCTGTCGGATGGACGTGAGATCTCGGTGCGCGACCTACCGCACGAGCTCCAACGGTTGGCGGTTTCGACGGAGATCGTGCACGGGTCCTTCCACGACACCATTCGCGCCTTCAAGCGCGAGCTGATCCTGGCGGCCCTGCGGGCCCATGGTGGGAATAAACTTAAGTCGGCCAAAGAACTCTCCATCAGCCGATCGTACTTGCACCGCTTGTTGAACCAGCTCGATATCCGAACCGAGGAGGAACAGGCTGCCGAGCCCGCCGAGCGTATCGCGGACCTGTAGGGGCAATTCGTGAATTGCCCTACGCCAACCCTGGCGGGCGATGTTCGGCCAAGCACCTGACCCATGACCTTCCCTAACCTGGGACCGGAGGCGCACGAGAAACTTCGCTCTTTTTTTCCTTTCCACCTGCTCCTGGCGGCGGTGCTACTCATTGTCGTTTATATGGTCGGGGGCAGCGGTGTCGGCGACCCGGACATCTGGTGGCACCTTAAAAACGCCCAATACCTTTTCAATACAGGCAAGATTCCTTCCCTGGACATGTATTCCTACACGGTCGCCGGTCAACCGTGGATGAATCATGAGTGGCTGGCGGAAGTCCCTTATTACCTGGCGTGGCGGGCCTTCGGCTTGCCCGGCATTTGGGTGGTTTTTCTTGGCGTGTTGGACGCCATGGTTGCGGGGCTGTTCTTTTGGATCCGGCGCACCAGTGGAAACCCCAAGGGCGCCTTCCTCGCTGCCTTCTTCTGCATTTTATTGATGGGTGTTTCGTTCGGACCGCGGACGATTCTGTTCGGCTACGTTGACCTCGAGATTCTGTTGATATTGCTTTGGCGCTACCGCAACGGTCTGTCCAAAAACCTCTGGGCGTTGCCGGTGCTCTTTTTGTTCTGGGTCAACACGCACGGGTCGTGGCTGCTGGGGATGGTGATTTTCGGAATCGTCGGAGCCTCGGGACTCGTGGGAGGCCAGTGGGGCCGCATCGCGGCGCAGAAATGGTCACCTGACCAATTGCGTCACCTCGTCAAGGTCGGCCTGGCGTCAGTCGCGGCGCTGTTCATCAATCCCTACGGCTATCGCCTGGTCTATTATCCTTTCGACTTGGCGTACACCCAGAAACTCAACATCGCCAATATCGAGGAGTGGGCTTCCGTGGATTTCCACACCGGGCGCGGGAAGGTCGTCTTTTTCCTCGTCATCGTGCTGCTGGTCGGGGCGCTCGTTGACCGGCGAAATTGGACGCTTCCCGACTTGGCGCTCGCGGTCTTCGGCCTCTATTGCGGGATCACCTACGTCCGATTCCTGTTTCTTGCCGCGTTGCTGATCGCGCCGGTGCTGGCCCGGTTCCTCGACTTCTTGCCGCCTTATCGGCCGGGAAATGATAAGCCAGTCTTGAACGCGGTTCTCTTGCTATTTATTGCAGGGTTCTTTGTTTGGCATGTGCCCTCGGAAAAGAAACTGCGCGGGCAAATGGGCCACGCTTTTCCCGTGAATGCGATGGGCTACATTCAGCTTCATGGCCTGCCCGAGAACGTTTTCAATCTTTACAGTTGGGGCGGGTATTTGGAGTGGTATCGGCCCGAAACCAAGGTCTTCATTGACAGCCGCACGGACATTTTTGAATACGCCGGGGTTTTCAAAGATTACTTTGGCATCGCGCGGATCGAGGATACGTACGCGCTGCTGGATAAGTATCAGATTCGCTCGGTCTTTCTCCCACCCGACTACCCGATTTGCTACATGCTCGAACACCGGCCGGAATGGAAGATCATGTATAAGGATTCGATCGCCGTCCTGCTGGTGCGCGAAGGCCCTGCACCGTCCCCGCCGAAAGGGCGAAAAGTCCAAGACCAGGACGCAAGGTGAGTGTAGAGGAGCCCATGACAACCACTGAGGTGCGCCAGTCTGCGGGACCCAAGCCTCCGCCCGCCGAGGCCTCCCCAAGGGATGTATTACTGCTGTTCCTTGCGAGCTCCCTGGCACTCTACTTCGAGCTCGTCATTATCCGGTATCTCTCGACTGAAATCCGGGTCTTTGCCTATCTCAAGAACTTGGCCTTGATCGCCAGTTTTTTTGGAATCGGATTTGGGATGGTCCTGGGAAAACCCTCAATCGTCATAAAGCGATTATTCCCGCTGATTGCGGCGAGTCTTTTATTGCTGATCACGTTCGCGTCTCCGCTCGGGCTCACTCACGTGATTCCTCCGGGCGGCAGCTACCAGATGTGGGGGGCAGAATTTTCTCAGCCCACCGGAGGGCACTTGGTCGCCCTTTGGGTCATTCTGAGGACATTGGAATATTTCGCCATAATTCCCGGCATCATGTACCTGGTTGTGGCATTCTTCACGGTGCTCGGAGGAATCGTTGGCGAACGCCTTGCCACCCTGCCTCCGCTTCAGGGCTACGGTGTCAACCTCGCCGGAAGCCTGGCAGGCATCCTGATATTCACGCTTCTTTCCGTTTCCGGGTCACCTCCGTTCGTCTGGGTACTTCTAGGGCTCGTGGCCGCCCTTCCTTTCTTCATCCATGACCGCTGGGCTATCGCCGCCTTCGCCTTGATCGTGTGTGTGATGGCTATCCCGCAGCCCCACACTTACTGGTCGCCGTATTACCGGGTGACCTTAGAAGAAGTGGCGCCTCCGGCTGGCTGGCCGCATCCCGCAGCCTATTTCGTAGATGTCAACCACGACTACCATCAGAAAATGCTCGACCTGTCGCCCGAGTTCGTGGCGCGCTTTCCCGAAGTCGAGCCCAACAGGTCCGGCCTTCCGACGTACGAGCTGCCTTACCGGCTGGTCCCTCGCCCAGAGCAAGTGCTCGTGGTGGGCGCCGGAACAGGTAACGACGTCGCGGCGGCGCTCCGGCACGGAGCCTCGCACGTTGACGCGGTGGAGATTGATCCGACCATACTTAGTCTCGGCAAAAAATATCACCCGGAGCGCCCTTACGATTCAGCGCGAGTCACGGTGTATTGCAACGACGCCCGCGCGTTTTTTAAGAGGACCAGCCGGAGGTACGATCTCATCGTATTCGGCTATCTCGATTCTCACACCTTGCTGACAAGCATGTCCTCCGTCCGGCTTGACAACTACGTGTACACGCTCGAAAGCTTCCGCGAAGCTCGGAAGCTTCTTGGGGAGAACGGCACTGTGGTATTAGCCTTTACGGGCGGCCGCACTTTTCTCAGCGACCGGCTTTTTGCAACTCTGGCCAAAGCCTTTGGGGTGGCGCCTCGCGCCTACTTCACCGGTTACGACACTGACGGCGTGGTATTTGTAGAAGGGGCAGGCCGGGAGTCAAGTGCCATTGTGGATTTTCCCGACTCCAGTAAGCAACTGGAGGCGCGTCAGGGCAGCACCCTTGTCGCTACCGACCACTGGCCATTCATATACCTGAAATCGCGGACCGTCCCTCTCTCTATCCTGGGCATTCTAGTTCTCTTTCTGTACTTCGTCACCGGCCTGCTGCAACGGCACTTTTCGCTCCGGCGTCTTGCAGACCGCGAGGGCCTGCATCTCTTCTTCCTGGGCGCGGGATTCATGCTCCTGGAGACGAAAGGGGTCACAGAGCTATCTTTGCTCTTCGGCTCAACCTGG
>QHZO01000306.1 GCA_003224695.1 Acidobacteriota bacterium | reverse complement strand
TGGTTTCTTCAATCGCTTGGAGGAGATTTGCGACATCGGCATTCGCGGAATCGACGGATAGGGCTTCCTGGCCCAGGCGCCCCGCTTCCTCAAAGTCGTCGCGGCTTAACGCCTGCCGGCCTTTGGAAAGCAGTGCGTTGACCTGGGCTTTCTTGCGCTGCTCGCGCAACTGGTCGATTCCTTGGAGCAGGTTCGCGGCTTCCACATTGCCGGGGTCCAGGCGCAGGGCTTCGCGCGCGTGGTTGGCGGCCTCGGTGAGGTTGTCCGAGGTCAGGGCGTTCTGTCCCTGGGTGAGCAGAACCCTGACCTGATCTTGCCTGTGCTTCAGCGCCTCGGCTTCGTCGATGCGCTTCAACAACTGCTCGGCGCGAGCGCTTTGGGCTCCAGAAGGAACACCTCTTTGCCGCGAAGGGCAGCGATCCGTCTCAGAAGGTCCTGGGCCGCCGCGTTATCGGGATCCAGGGGCAAGATCTCTTGCGCCCGGAGTCCCGCTTCTTCGTACTCCTCGCGGAGCAGAGCCTGCGTTCCACGAGCGATGAGCTCGGCTATTTCGTCCTCCCTGCGCTTCTCCTCCTGAGCCCGCTCTATTTGGGCAAGAAGATCGCCGGCTTCGTTCTCCTTAGGGGCCAGTTCCAGCGCCCGCTGGACGTGTGCGCGCGCCTTATCGAACGACCCGGAGCCCAGCGCTGTCCGGGCCTCCGCGAGCTCCGCCTGAGCCTGGGCGCGAAGCTCCTCCGCGCGAATGGCTTCCTCCGCTTCTACAATGCCGAATCGCAGGGTTGCATCGTCCCCTAGAATCTCGCTCGCGCGCCAGAGGGCGTCCAGGCTTTTCCGAAATTTCTTTTCCGCCAGCAGCTTGAAGCCCGCAGCCTTTTCGCGCTCGCCGAGTTGCTGCCGCTTGGCCTGTTGCGCCCGATCGATCCGCCGGAGCAGATCCGCCGCTTCCGCATTTTCCGGATCCAGCTCCTGCGCGCGGCGCGCACGAGCGCGCGCGTCGTCGAACGCCTCCGTGCGAAGCAATTTCCGCGCTTCCGCAAGTTCCGCCTCCAGCTTCGCGCGGAGCTCCTTCAGTCGGATGCCCTGCTCCGCTTCCTCCATCGCCTTTCGAATTGCCGTATCTTCGCCCAGCAGTTCTCTGGCTCGGCGGAAGGCAGCCAGACTTTCCCGAAAGCTCTTCTCGGCCAGAAGCTTGAGCGCGGCCGATCTTTCTCCCTCTCCCTGGTCCCGTTTTGCCTGGCGCACCCTTTCTGCATCCCGCTCGGACACTGCCTGCCGCAGCACTTCGACCGCTTCGGGGCGATTAGGCTCGAGCTCCAAGATCTCGTCTGACTGCCGGATTGCCGCATCGAAGTTCCTGGCTGACAGCGCCTGGCGAGCCGATTCCAGGAGTTGTGCGACGCGCCGGCGCTTGCGCTCCTCGATCCGCTGCCGGGTTTGCGTCAGTGCGTTGACGAGCTCTTCCTCGGGGCCTAGAAGCCGTAGAGCTTCCCTCAACTTCTCCAGCGCTTCCTCCAGCCGCCCCTCGGTCATCAAAACCTGGCCGGACCCGAGCAACTCGCGACCCCGCACTTGATCGGGTGTAAGCGGAGGAGGAACGTGGACGGGCACCGTAGTGCCGGAGACGCCGGGAGGTTCGGACGCCCCCCGTGTCCCTGGAACGGGATTCGGGCTTCCGGCGCTTTTAGGCTCGTCCCACCGGTTGACCGGATGGGCTGAAACGGGGATTTTGGAAATCGTTGCGGGGTCCACGGCCTCCAGCGCCGCAGATTCGGCCGAGAGCTCTCCCAGGAGTCGTTTCAGAGAAAGATAGTCCGGTCTTTCGTCCCTGCGGAGCAACTCCTCGAATTCCTGCAGCAGCCGCGCGAGCCGGGGCGATGCGGCCGGCCGGCCTGCGGCCAGTCCCAGACGTGGCAGGATTCCCTGCAATTCCTTGCTCATTTCCAGGGAGGCTTCGTTTAAATCGTCCAAAAGGTTCCGGCAGCCGCGACTGAATTCCGACATGCTCCCGTATCTCTTGTCCGGTTCTTTGGCCAGGCACTTGGTCAGGACCAGCCAGAGACCGGGAGGAGCTTCCGGAAATTGCTCGGCAAAAGGGAACTGGGTCTTGTAGAGAATGTTGTCCAGGGTCTTCGCTATGTTTTTGTCCC
>QHZO01000062.1:9220-14181 GCA_003224695.1 Acidobacteriota bacterium | reverse complement strand
GCGGTCCGGCAGCAGATTGCCTCGGCCGTCGCGGTGGTCATTCAGGTCTCCCGCTTGAGTGACGGCACGCGGCGCGTCACGCACATTACGGAAATATCCGGCATGGACGAGGATGTCGTGAGTATGCAAGACATCTTCTTGTTTGAAAAGCAGGGGGTCGGCCCCGGCGGCCGTGTGGTGGGCCAGTTCGTAGCAACCGGGATCCGGCCGAAGTTTGCGGAGAAACTGAAGGTCTCCGGGATTCCCGTACCCGCCAGCTTGTTTGAGATGCGAGTCGACTCTTAGGTCCGTCCGGGGAAAGGATCGAGTTATGAGCATAGCAACGATATTCATCATTATTCTGATTCTCAGTTTCGCGGTCATCGTTTTTACGATGCGTCCGACGAAATCTGAGGAGGCCATGCAACAACGGCTGAGGATGATCGAAGGCATTGCCAGCGGCGACGTCGAGCTTCCCCCCGACTTGCTGAAAAGGGAAGCGCTCAGCGATGTTGCGTCGCTCGATTCCCTCTTGCACCAGTTCCCGGCTTTTACCAGGCTCCACCATTTCATCGCGCAAGCCGACAGCCAAAGGTCGGTGGGCGAGATTGTGACCATGTCGCTGCTGTTGGGAATCGGCGGCGCCTGGGTTTCCAATATCTGGCTTCCCACCCTGGGGCTGGCCTTGCTGACGGGCGTGGGGCTCGCGGCCGTGCCCTTCATTTATCTCGCGGTTATGCGCGCCCGGAGGTTTTCACATTTTGAGGAGCTGCTGCCCGAGGCGATCGACTTAATGTCACGCGCGCTGCGGGCAGGGCACGCGATCAGCTCCGCCATCGAAATGGTTTCCGAAGAATCTGGCGATCCGATCTCTTCGGAATTTCGCCGGGTTTTTGAGGAGCAGAACTTTGGGCTGCCCCTGCGCGAGGCAATGCTGAACCTGACCGATCGCATGCCCATCCCGGACGTTCGGTTTCTGGTAACCGCCATTCTGGTTCAGAAAGAAACCGGAGGCAACCTGGCGGAAGTCCTCGACAAGACGGCCGTGGTCATTCGCGATCGTTTCCGGCTGAGAGGCCAATTGCGCGTCTATACCGCCCAGGGCCGCTTGACCGGCTGGATCCTGGCGGGGCTTCCCTTTTTTCTTTTCTTTGCCCTGGCCATGTTGGACCCCAAATACGAGCATCTATTGATCGCTGATCCCGTAGGGCGAAAGCTCATTTTTGCGGGTTTGGGAATGATGGCGGCAGGTGCCTTCATCATACGAAGGGTCATCAATATCGAGGTTTAACACAACATGCCCACCACACCTTATTTAGTCGCGGGTTTCGGAGTCGCGTTCTGCGTTATCTTCATCCTGGTCTTCGTGGTGCTCGGGCGCGGGTCGGCGGAATCGGCGCGTCTAGCGGAAGTCGCCGGCACCGATTTGCCCTCCACCCGATTGCTGGGGAGGCCCGGGGGAGAGACTGGCTTCAGCGCCGAGCGGATCGCCGACGTCCTTGGCCCCATCTCGGGTCTGCTCGGGAAGCGTGATGATTCCGACGTCGTCCGACGGTTTCGGAAAGCCTCTCACGCCTAGATTTATGCTGCCGTGAAGCTTGTCCTGCCCGATGTGCTCGCGGTCGCCCTTTTGGTGATAATCAAAACCTTTTTATTCGTGGTCATTGCAGCGGCCACGGGATTCCTGCTTCCGGACCTCTGGTTGTCCTCCGCCATGTCCCGGCGCAGCCATCGCATCCGCTTGAGCCTTCCGGACGCGCTGGATCTAATGGTCATTTGCATGGAAGCCGGCTTAGGATTGGATCAGGCCATCGTGCGCGTCGGTAATGAATTGAAGATCAGCCATCCGGAACTGAGCGATGAGTTTCTGATCGTGAGCCTGGAGCAGCGCGCCGGCAAACCTCGTCTGGAGGCGTGGCGGCACATGGCCGACCGAACGGGGGTCGAGAACGTCCGCTCGTTTGTCCAGATGCTCGTCCAAACCGAGCGCTTCGGAACGCCCATTTCAAAAGCCCTAGGCGCTTTTGCGGATAACCTCCGCTTGCGTCGCAGACAGCAGGCCGAGGAGATGGCGGCCAAGACGACCATCAAGCTGATCCCGCCTTTGGTCCTGTTCATTTTCCCCAGCTTGTTTATCGTCCTCTTGGGTCCGGCCATATTGATGATCGGTCGCAACTTGGCCGCGGCGTTTGCGGGCCAATAGCGGCCCAAGGCCCAATGGGAAAAAGTCGGCGGGCGAGAGTCATACCCGGAAATGGTTTGTAATCTCTGTCCGAGCTTGTAGCAAGTTTGAACGTACTCGAAAAATTAGAAGGGGGAGCAGATGAACCTGACCAGCCTACTCACGGGAATGTTTTTTGTTCTCAATACCACGAAGGTGGTTGCGGGAGTCCTCTTCGTCATCGTGCTGTTTATCCTGGTGCAGCGGAGAAAAAAGCGCACCTCACATTAAGGGAGTTGGGAGCGACGGTGATGAGTTCGCGGTTGGGGCGGAGGACTTCATGTCCCAAGAAGATGGCAGCGTCTTCGTTTATAACTTGACCAAAGAAACTTTCCTCGCCTATCGAGCGAAAGTGGCGGACTCGATACTTACCCGGCTCGTTGGCTTGATCGGGAAACGGTCGCTCGAGCCCCACAGCGGGCTCTGGATCGTTCCCTCCTGCGGGATTCACACCTTGGGGATGCTATTCGATATTGATGTCATCTACCTCAACCGCGACTTGAAGGTTGTGGGTGTGCACGAGCTCGTCCCCCCTTTCTGGATGACTCCGATCAACCTTCAAGCGGAAAGCGTTTTGGAGCTGCCGAGTCACACGATTTTCAAGAGCCGCACGGAGGTCGGCGACCAACTGCAGATTTCTTCCTCCGATTCCATGGCCGAATCCGACGGTGAACTCCACAAAGAACCGGCGAAGCTGAACGGCATCCAGAAGGTTGTCGCCGGCCCTTGAACCCGAACGAAGGGCGCGGCCTGAGTTGTCTGCCATCGCCTTTCCGACCGATCAAGTGGGCCCAGCTCCAGCACTTCCTCAATCTGAGCCCATGCTTAGAACGGGCACTTGCCTGAGGTAGTTCTTCGCAACCCGGTGCGCTTGATTGTTTGCGGGTGAGGCAGGTCGAAGGCCGGGCGAAAGGTGGTCCGAAGGCAGACGGGGGACCACACGCTCGCCGCGGAGAAGCGTTCCCTCCCCCTTTTCACATCGTACAACTTATATATTCGGACCGTTCCGTGAGTCAGGGACACTCCGGCGCGCTCGCCAAGGTGCGAGGGAGCAAGAATCCCCCCGGTCCGTGGAGCCGTGAACGCGTGCCGCGATCGGAGGTTCCCGGCTTGGGCCTATAGAATTCTTCGCAAAGCGCTCCTGGCTCGGCTTTCGTCCTCGAAACCCAGCCAGCGCTCGAGTGCGCGCCCTCTAGGGCTTTTTAGTGTTCTGTTCGATTTGCTTGAGTAGTTCCATGAGCTTATTGGTCTTGCGAATGTAAACTACAGGGAAGTACGCTGTCATCCCTGTAATGAAAATGAGACACGCGATAGTCCAATTTAACCCCATCCATACCTCCTCAGTACAGAGAATCCTTACGTGCATCATACACAATTGTAGGCGGAATTCAAAGGAATTTAACACCACATTGGTTATCTCATCCGGCGGTCGTTTGCCGGGTTCCCATGGTCTCAGCTAGGCGTAACGGAGCCAGCGCAAGACCTCGATCAGAGAGGGGCGTTTCCCGTACATCAGAATCCCTACGCGATAGATCTTGGCCGAACCGTAAACGATCGCAGCCGCAGTGCCAGCGAGCAGGACCCAAGAGAGCAAAATCTGCCAGAGCGGCGGGGTCTGCAAGGCGATTCGGAAGACCATCAGGACCGGCGAAAAAAAGGGAACCATAGAGAGCGCCACCGAAAGATGGGAGTTGGGATTCTGAATGACCACGTTAAACAGAAGGAAACTGGCGATGAGGGGCAGCGTAACTGGCCACTGCAATTGTTGGGCGTCTTCTTCACTGGAGACCGCGGAGCCCACGGCGGCAAACATCGAGGCGTAAAGCAGGTAGCCGGTCAGGAAGAAGACCACCAAATAGACCAGCGTGGAGGTGGGGACCTCGATCGGCGGCATCCTCGCGGCCGGGCCGACCCTGGCCACGATGGCCCGGCTGTAGGCGGCGAACAAACCCGCCGAAACGGCCCAAATCAGGTACTGCGTGAAGGCCACGCCTGCCATCGCCAGAATTTTTCCGGCCAGAATTTGCGAAGGCCGGGCTGAAGAGACCAGAACTTCCATGACCCGCGTCATCTTCTCTTCCAGAACCGATCGCATGGTAAAGACCCCGTACATAAGCAGTGTGATGTAAAGGATCCCAGCCATGATGACCGCGGCGACGAACGTCTGGCCTTTCTCTTCGGACTCTCCGCCGGCTGTGATCCTCACCAGTTTGAGATCCACATCCCGGATCAGCTCGTTGAAATCCTGGACCTGGATCCCGCGCCGAGTCAGTCGGTTCTCCAGCACGGCCTCGTTGACCGCCCGATGGATGGAATTGGTGAGCAAAAAATTGCCCGCGTTCCGTGTGTGGAATTCCGCCGTGCCGCCGGTAAGGGCGTCGGCGGGGATAATCAGAAAGCCCTCCAACTCACCCTGGCGGACTTCCACGCGCATCCGGGAATCAGAGTCGGGTGTAAGGCTGGGGCCTTCGAGAGTCTTGGTAACTTCGCAGACCGGTTTCGACCCTGGTTTCTGGGGACGAAGATGGTCGCGAACCGCCGGCGCCAGGCTGCCAGTCCAGTCCGCAATGGCGATCCGAGGCGTGCGCCCTTGTTGGCGTCCGGCCAGCAGAACTGAAACGCCCACGATGCCGACGAAAAGCAAGGGAAGCAGAACGGTTGAAAACACGAATGTTTTCGTCCGCACCCGAGCCAGATATTCGCGCTTCCAGATTAGCCACAGTTTACGCATTCGTTGCGGAGACCTTCTCGATGAAAATAT
>QHZO01000062.1:5598-9145 GCA_003224695.1 Acidobacteriota bacterium | reverse complement strand
CGGTTGACGCTTTCGATGACGTTGGGCAATTCGAGGAAGCGGCCATTCCCCGCGTATTCGATCCGTACCGTATTCTTTCCGAACGACTTCTTGATGGCCTTGAGCTCGCCGCTCAGAATCGGGCGCCCGTGGTGAATCAGGCAAATGGAGTCGCACATCATCTCGACCTGCTCCATGCGGTGGGTGGAGAGGACGATGGTTGAGCCCTGGCTGCGGAGATCCAACATAATGTCTTTGATCAGCGCCGCGTTGACCGGATCAAGGCCCGTGAAGGGCTCGTCGAGAATCAATATGGGCGGACGATGGAGCACGGCGGCAATGAATTGGACCTTCTGCTGCATGCCCTTGGAAAGGTCGTTGATTTTCTTCTCGGCCCATTCGCCCAACTCGAGCCTCTCCAGCCACTCCCGGGCGCGGCGGTTCGCTTCCGCCTCCGCCAGGCCCTTCAAGGCCCCGAAAAAGACCAGGACCTCAAGGATCTTCATGCGAGGGTACAAGCCTCGCTCTTCCGGCAGGTAACCGATCCGGTCGGGGGTGTCGTCGTTTGCGGGCTCCCCGAGAACTTCGATCCGGCCCTCGTCGGGAATCAGGACACGCATCAACATCCGCAGAGAGGTCGTCTTGCCTGCGCCGTTTGGGCCGAGCAAGCCGAACACCTGGCGTTCGGGAATCGAAAAGCTCAGCTTCTCGACCGCCGTCAGCATGTTGAAACGCTTGGTGACTCCCTCTAACCTTACCGCGTCCATAGGCGGGTGGGCTCTTTCTTCGAATGGTCTGTTTCTTCAAATGTGGCCGAACTGATTTTGTAACATCAAATTGTTGAAGGGCGCAATGAGGAAATGTCGGCGGGCGATCCGAGGCTCGACGATTGGGCGCGCATTCGGTAAGATGTTGCCCGCACCCGTGGCCCAGGCGGGCCGGGGAGGCTGGTCCTATGCGAAATGCGGTGATTATTGGTTCCGGATGCGCGGGGCTTACGGCGGCCATTTACACTGCCCGCGCCAACCTCAGTCCGCTGGTGATTCGGGGCGTGGAAGCCGGCGGACAATTAAGCCTGACCACCCTTGTCGAGAATTTTCCAGGATTTCCTAAAGGCGTTCAGGGGCCGGAGCTGATTGAGCTGATGAAAAAGCAAGCGGAGGTATTCGGGGCGGAGTTTATGGAAGGGGACGTAACCCGCGTCAATCTCAGCCGTCGCCCCTTCACTCTCGAAATCGGGGAGCAACGCCTCGAGACGCGCGCCTTAATCATTGCTTCCGGGGCCTCGGCGAAGCTTCTGGGACTTGAGTCCGAGCGCAAGCTCATTGGGCACGGCGTCTCGACCTGCGCGACCTGCGACGGCTACTTCTTCCGCGGCAAGGACGTCGCCGTGGTAGGCGGCGGGGACACGGCCGCCGAGGAAGCGCTGTTCTTGACGCGCTTTGCGAACCAAGTCACACTGATTCATCGCCGCGACCAGTTCCGCGCTTCGAAGATCATGCAGGATCGCCTGTCTCGAAACGAAAAGATCAAGCCGCTTTGGAACTCGGTGGTTGTGGACATCCTCGATCCCGGCAAGGGCGAAGTCACGGCTGTCAAAGTCCAGGACACAAAAAACGGCGCGGTATCCCTGAAGCCCCTTCACGGCGTCTTTATCGGCATCGGGCATTCGCCGAACACCGCGCTTTTCCGCGGACAACTCGAAATGAATGAGGTGGGTTACATCCAGACACATGAAGGTGCGAAGACCAGCGTTCCCGGGGTCTTTGCCGCTGGCGACGTCCAAGACCATATTTATCGCCAGGCGATTACGGCGTCCGGCTCCGGGTGTATGGCGGCGATGGATGCGGAGAAGTTCCTGGAACGAGAGCACTAAAAGCAGGTGTCGGGTGTAAGGTCTGAGGTGCTAGGTGTCAGGTGCTGGGATTCAGAGTCATTGCTCCTCTATCCCGGATCCTCGGTCCTGAATCCTGAATCCCTTCGACACCTAACACCTTGCTGTCATTTGGCGATCTTTTCGCAGATGGCGAACCCGTGCATTGGGGAACGGTAAATGAGGCGGTTGAATTTCTGGACGGCCCGAGTGTCCCGGTCACTGGAGGCGGCAGGGCGCGCCGCGCGCCCGGACCAAAGGACGTTGTCCGTGATGAAAAGCCCTCCAACGCGGATGCGCGGCACGGCCAACCGAAACACTTCGGGGTATTGGAATTTGTTAACGTCGTTAAAGATCAAGTCGAATTGTCCCCCGGTCTTGGCGAGCATTCCCAGCGCATCACCGACGAGAATTCGAATTCGGTGGCGGACCCCGGAGCGGCGGAAATGTTTTTCGGCGCGGCGCGCGTTTGCCGGGTCGCCGTCGGTGTAGAAAACTTCTCCTTGCGGTCCGACGGCTTCCGCCAGCCATAGCGTTGAATAGCCGATGGCCGAGCCCATCTCGAAAACTCGTCGCGCCCGGATCAGCCGCGCGAGTTGATATAACAACCGCCCGCAGGCCGGGCCGATGATCGGTACATCGTGTCTTGCTGCGTAGCGTTCCATTTCGCGGCGAACGACGTCCCGGGGGGGAAGCAAATTGTAAATGTAATTTTCGGTTTTGGTCTCGAGTATCGGTTTCATCCAGGTTTTTGCCCCGCAGCATATTAGCCGGCCCAACCTCAAATCTCAAATCGGTTGGATAAGTTACATATTCTTTACAAACTACTGACGCACATCGATTCAAAAGCTGGCATCCTACCAATGGTATTTGATGTAAAAGGAGGCGGGAAATGTCAATGAAGTGGTTTGTTCGAACGACTCTTGGGATTTTGCTTTCGGTGGGAATGGCATCTATGGCGCTGGCCCAGTACCCTGGGGGAGGGACAACGGGCGGTACCGGGACCTACTCCAGCTCGGGCAAAAGTTACGGCTCTGGAGCCGCCATCGGGATTGCGGCGGGGGCTGCCGCGGCGCTGGGGATCGGCCTCTACGCGATGCACCGTCACCATGCCAACCAGGGCGAGGAAGCATCCGTCGTGGGCTGCACTACGCAGGCCAACGGCGCCACGACCTTGGTGGATGACAACACGAAGACCACTTTTTCACTGACTTCGCTTAGCAAGGACGTGAAGCCGGGAGAGCGAGTGGAGCTCACGGGAAGGAAGAGCCAGGACGCTTCGGGAAAGAATTCCTTTCACGTGCAAAAGCTCGTTAAGGACGAGGGGCCCTGTAACCCGCAATCCGCGGCAAACGGATCCGGTTCCGGCCAATAGTAGAATTGTGTGAGCCGCTCCCATTAAGCTTCGACCGTATCCCCCCGGGGCCTGATTCCCCGGCGCGAAAGCGGGAACGGCTCATGCACTGCGACGCGAACCGGCGCGAACTTGCAGGACCTGCCCGCCTTCGACGTTTCTTGCTTTCCGCGTCTCCTGCTAGATTTACCAGTAAAAAAGGGTCACAATGCTGACGTGAGGGCAGGGCCGGGTCGCGACGCTCGGAATGAGGCCACCATGTTGGTTGTGGATGCGCCATCGAAGTTGTCGTTCTTGGCCTAAAGGGAGGCGCGAAATGGCAATTCGGTGGTTAGTTCGAG
>QHZO01000062.1:4946-5511 GCA_003224695.1 Acidobacteriota bacterium | reverse complement strand
ATACCCTAGCAACTATTCCCCGGCCCGAAAGAGTTATAGCTCCGGACCTGCCATTGGAATTGCGGCAGGGGCGGCTGCGGTCGTAGCTGTTGGCTTCTATGCGATACACCGTCACCATGCGACAAAGGGTGAAGAAGCGACCGTCGTGGGATGCACCACGCATGCCAACGGTGCGACAACCTTGATTGACGACAGGACCAAGACCACCTATTCTTTGACTTCGCTCAGTAAAGACGTGAAGCCGGGGGAGCGAGTGGAACTCACGGGAAGGAAGAGCCAGGACGCTTCGCGAAAGAATTCCTTTCACGTGCAAAAGCTCCTTAAGGATGATGGACCTTGTCCGCCGCAAACTGCCAATGCGGGAGAAGGAACTAACCTATAGACGATTTGCATGAGCCGGCCGCAATCAGCTTAGGCATTCCCCCTGGGCTCCTGGCTTGGGGGAAGAAGCGAGGAATGGCTCATGCATTGCTTCCCAGAGCGGTATGCGGAACAGGTGTCGCCACCCGCTTTCGGGCAACACACGAGACGCGAGGCGCGCCTGCCTGAGGCAGGCGCCCCTTCC
>QHZO01000062.1:0-4885 GCA_003224695.1 Acidobacteriota bacterium | reverse complement strand
GCGAGTTTTCCGAATGCCTGCGGCGATGCCTGGCGCGATGCAACCGTTCAACCATAAGGCCGCAATATGCATACTGGTCGCTCTCGCGGCGTCAGGCATTCTAGGAGCGAACCTTGGCCACTCGCAGGCGATCGGCGCTTATGAGATTGACCCCAAGGCCAGCCGAGTGGAAATACACGTTTTTCGCGCCGGGACGTTTTCCGGGCTGGGAGATGACCACACGATCGAGCTCCGGCGGTTCTCCGGCACCGCGTCGCGAGCCACGGGTGGCCCTTGGCAAGTTCATGTGGTCGGTGAATCGGCGTCTCTGACCGTGCTCGACCCGGGCCTTTCGGTATCCTCGCGCGGCGAAGTTCAGGGGACGATGCTCGGGCCCACTCAGCTCGATGTGGCGCGCTTTCCCGAGATCGAGATTAAGAGCCGGTCAGTAGCCCCCGGCAAGGCCGCTGGAAGCTTGCTTCTTGAGGCCGACCTGACGCTCCACGGCGTAACCCGCCCCGTCGAATTTCCCATCAATTGGACCGAAGACGCAAAGGGCTTGCACGCCCAAGGCACAAAAAAGCTTCTGTTGCGCGATTTTGATATCCAACCGATTCGAAAATTCTTCGGAACGATTCAGGTCAGAAACGATTTTGATGTAGTTTATGACATTCGGCTGAGCCGGCACGATTGAAGTGCGCTGTAGCGGCGAGCTGAGTCTCGCCGAAATCGGTCAGTAGCGGCGGCGTCGTCGCCGTCGCCGTTGAGGGTAGCCGCGACGATGGGGACATCGCCGCTACAGTTCCCGCGACGAGACATAGCTCGCCGCTATAGTTCCCACGGCGAGACACAGCTCGCCGCTACAGTAGAAGGGGCCCGCGGCACGGAGGCATGGATTGGAGCGGCGAGTTGTGGTGACCGGCATCGGAGCCGTCAGCCCGAACGGAATTGGCCGCGAGGCTTTTTGGAACGCCACCTGGCGCGGTCAAAGCGGCATCCGGCGCATTCAATCCTTCGACGCCTCTCCGTACGCCGTGCAGATTGCCGGCGAGATCGTCGGATTCGACCCCGGCCTTTACATCAGCGAAAAAGATGCCTCCAACGTCAGCCGCGTGGTCCCGCTCGCCGTCGCGGCGGCGAAGGAAGCGGTGGCGGACGCGGGATTCGACCCGGCGAATATGAGTCTCGAAGAACGCCGACGCTTTGCTGTCCTGCTGGGCTCGGGAGGTGGCGGCCAGGAATTCGTCGAGCGCCAATTTTCACTTTATTACTCCGGTCATCTTAAGCAGTGCAGCGTCTATACCATTCCGTCGGCGACCATCGGGACGCTGGCAAGCGAGATCTCGATGCATTTCGGCTTTCGCGGGTTCAGCCACGTGATTTCGACCGGGTGCACGTCTTCGACCGACGCCGTCGGTTACGCGGCCCAAAATATCCGGGCGGGCTGGGCGGACGTGGTGGTCGCCGGCGGCGCGGACGCTCCACTGGCTCCGCTGATCCTGAAAGGCTTCACCCTACTGCGCATCATGACCGCTTCCTGGAATCATGCGCCGGAGCGCGGCTCGCGCCCCTTTTCCGCCGATCGAGACGGCTTTGTCCTGGGCGAAGGTTCCTGGATGTTCGTGCTCGAAAGCCTCGAACACGCGCGGGCCCGTGGGGCGCATATTTATGGCGAAATCCGCGGCTATGGCTCGACCTGTGAAGCGTTTCACCGCGTGCGGCTTGGCGAAGACGGCGAAGAGCCCGCGCGCGCGATGACCCTGGCGATGGCCGAAGCAGGAATCGGCCCCGCCCAGGTGGATTACGTCAACCTGCACGGCACCTCGACCGTGCTGAACGACCGCATCGAAACGCGGGCGCTCAAGCTGACGCTGGGCCGGCGCGCTTACCAGGTCCCCACCTCGGCGCTGAAGTCCATCATCGGGCATCCGCAGGGAGCCTGCGGGGCGGCGGGGCTGGCGGCGACGCTGCTCGCCATGCGCGACAAGCGTCTGCCGCCGACGCTCAACCTCGACGTGCCAGACCCCGAGTGCGATCTCGATTACATCCCTCACGAGAAGCGCGAGGTCGAGATTGAACACGCCATTTGCAATTGCATCGCCTTCGGCTCCAAAAACTCGGCATTGGTGGTTTCTGCCGTGGCCTGACGGCCAGGCGATGGACCGATATGCTCCGCGCGACGAGCGAGGAATTGCTGGACCACGACCTCGGCACGCCTGCCGAGATTCGCGCCAGCCTCGACGACCTGTGGCAAATCAACCGCAGGCTGGGCGGGGTGTCGAGCAATCTCAAACTGCTCGAGAGGTTCTTCGAGAAGACTGGACGGCGCTCGGTCCGCATCCTCGATGTGGGCGCCGGAGACGCTCGCCTTGCCCGCCGGCTTCGCGAATCGCTTGCCGCCCGAGACATCCGCGCGGAGTTTGTGGCGCTCGACCGCCGTCCGAGCCACCTCGGCAATGGAGCGAGCACCGGCCCGCTCCCCTGTGTCGCGGCCGATGTGTTCGCCCTGCCATTCCCCGACGGCGCGTTTGACGTGGTGATGTCGAACCTCTTTTTTCACCATTTTTCAGGAGAAGGCGCCCGAGAGTTGCTTCGCCGCATGGCCGCTGTGGCGCGGTACCTATTCATCCGCTCGGCGCTGCCGTTCACGCGCGGCCGCATCACGCGCCACGACGGACCGGCGAGCGTCCGCCAGGCCTACACGAAGTCGGAGCTGGAGGCGCTGGCGCGCGACGCCGGGTTCACACACTATGAAACCCGCCGCCTGCGGCCGTTTCGATTGGGACTCATCATATGGAAGACGTAGGAAACCGCGCTGTAGGGGCGCAAGGCCTGGCGCCCCTACAATCGGTGAAGGATCTGATCGTTATCGGCGGAGGCCCGGCGGGCACGGCCGCGGCGCTCGAGGCGCGTCGCCGGGGCCTCACGGTTTCGATTTGGGAGCGCGACCGCTTTCCGCGCCATAAGGTCTGCGGGGAGTTTATCTCCGCCGAGTCCTTGATGATTCTCGAAGAGGAAATTTCTTTCGCTGCCTATCGCCCCGCGGTCATCCGTCGAAGCGAATTTATTTCTCCGCGAGGCCGGGTCCACGGTTTCGCGCTGCCGCATGCGGCGCGCGGCCTTTCGCGGCGCCTGCTCGACCGAGCGCTTTGGCGCGCCGCCGCCGCGCGGGGAGCGGAAATGCACGAGGGCGAAGGTGCGAGAAGTGTGGAACGCATCCCTCCAGTCAACGGGCGCCCGATTGAGTGGGAACTAAGGTCAGTCAGCGGGATTAAAGGGCGAAGCCTCGCCTTGGCCATCTGTGCAGGGCGTTGGTGGTCGCTCGAGGGAATTCCCGGGCCTGCCAAAAGTGGCGGGGCTCATGGCGGAGAATGGTTTGGCGCCAAGGCGCACTTCGCGAAAATTTCTGCGAGCGATGCGGTGGAGATGTATTACTTTCCCGGCGGATATTGCGGTTTGGCGCCCATCGAAGACGGCCTCTACAACGCGTGTTGTCTGGTCGAGCGCGGCCTCGCTCGGGACGCTTCTCGGCCGGAGATTGCGGATTTTGCGAGCTGGATTGCGCGGGTATCCGGCCACGGCGCACTCGCGGACCGGCTGCGGGCCGGGTCACAAATTTCTATGACTGTAACCACCGCCCCGGTCGAGCCGGCGCGGCGGCGCGCGGACCATCACGGCGCGCTGATGGCGGGCGATGCCGCGGGCTTTCTCGACCCGTTTACCGGCGACGGCATTTCGATCGCGCTTCAGAGTGGCAGGCTCGCAGCGCGTTGTTTGGCGGAAAGTTTGAATGGAAAGCGCGACTCGGAAGAAATGGCTCAGGCGCCTCCGGTTTATCGCGGCAAGCTCACGGAGGCCGTGGGAAGGAGTTACCGGCTCGCCGGCTTGTTGCGGGCGCTCGTTCGGGCTCCGAGCTGGTTGCAGGAATCGGTGGCGGCGTCGCTCCCGTGGCTCGGTCCGCGGCTTGAGGCCCGGACTCGCTGGCGGAATGCCGCATCCAACGGCGAGAGAACCAGCGCCGAGAGGCCAGCGGCAAAGGGTGCAAGGCAACTCGACGCGCGTGAAGCAAGTGATTTGAATCAAGAACCTCTTGAGAGGAAATTATTATGACGCGAATTAACTTGAGGCCATGCATTCTGATTCTTTTCGTGGGAGCGGTCTTCACCTGGGCCGTATCGCCTGCGATCCGTCAGCCCGCGAACAGTCTCGTGGATGTGCCTTCCCGACCGGCAGGCGGGCAGGAAGCCCAGGCAGCTCAAGCGGAGGCGCGCACGATCCAGGTGACGGCCAAGAAGTACGAATTCAACCCGTCCGTCGTCGAGGTCAAGCAGGGCGAACACATCAAGCTCATCATTACCGCCACCGACCACGACCATGGTTTTGAGTGCGGTGATCTCCACATCAATCAGTTGCTGAAAAAGGGTGACGCCGCCACGATCGAGTTCACTGCCGACCATGCCGGAACGTTCCCATTTCACTGCTCGCACTTCTGCGGCTTGGGCCACCTGAAAATGAAAGGGAAGATCGTCGTTACCCCGGCGTCCCCGTAACCGCGGTCGCTTTCGCGGAGTTCACAAGGAAGAGGGAATGAGGACTCGGGCCTCGCGCCAAGGCGCCAAGACGCAAGTCAACGCCAAGCTGAAAGTTCCTTTGCCTCAACGCTCGGAGAGGCGCGCGAACGCACGGGATTTGAAATTCGGCTGAAAGAAAGTAAAAGGTCCGATGGGTCTGTTTTCAAACGTCACGGAGCGCAAAGCGCTCGAAGCAAAGATGAAAGAGGCCGGGCGTCTGCCGCAAGGGCAATCGGCGACGCTCAAGTGGCCGGTGCTTCATACCGGGAGCCTGCCTCGATTTGACCCGGCGCTCTGGGACTTCCAAACGTGGGGACTGGTCGAAAACCGCCTGA
>QHZO01000061.1 GCA_003224695.1 Acidobacteriota bacterium | reverse complement strand
TTCAGCATCTGCGCCATCTGGAGCAGCAAGCCCAGGTGCTGGAGCTGTGGAACGCGGCTTTCGCTGGCCTTGCCGAATTCCTCGAGCAGCTTGGGCAGCACCACCTGGCCAGCGACAAAAGTCAACTGGTAGGAGTCCGTCACTCCCAGGCTGATTTGATCTCCGCTCTTGAGGGGCGTGGCGGTGACGCGCTCGCCGTTGACGAAGGTTCCGTGGCGGCTTCCCGCGTCTTCGATGGCGTAGCCGTTTTCGTTTTGAATAATTTGCGCGTGCCGCCGGGAAATGCGGCTGTCCAGCAACACTAAGTCGTTTTCGCTCTGCCGGCCGAGCGTGAAGGGAGTCCGCGTCACTTCCACTTCACGGTCATTGCCGGAAGCGTCCCGGACAACTAAACGCGGTACGGAACCAGCCATTCAGAATTCTCACTCGCAGGAACTTACGCCCTCAGTATACCAGACTCATTTGACCCGTGGCACAGGCACTCTTGCCTGTCCAGGGCCACGTCGAATCTGATTGATAAAACCTTATGCTTGCTCCATGATGGCTGGCTTCCTTGGCATCTTAAATGCCTGCTGAACCTGGGAGGATCAAGACCTGTGACCAAAAAGGGGCCGGAAATCGCTGAGCCCAAGGGGAAACTGGGTGTCCTGTTGCCGGGCATGGGCGCCGTGGCGACGACTTTCATTGCAGGGGTTGAGGCCATTCGCCGACAACTGGCGCGCCCCATCGGCTCCCTCACCCAGATGGGCACGATCCGTTTGGGCAAGCGGACGGAAGGCCGCACCCCTCTGGTCCGTGATTTCGTGCCCCTGGCGAGGCTCGAAGACTTGGAGTTTGGCGGTTGGGACTTGTTCCACGATGACACTTACGAAGCGGCCGTCAAAGCCGGGGTGCTCGAATCCAAGCACCTCAGCCCCATCCAGGATTTTCTCGAGGGGATCCAGCCGATGCCCGCCGTTTTCGAGCAACGGTTTGTCAAAAACTTGAAGGGAGAGAATATCAAGAAGGGCAAAACGAAGATGGACCTGGCTGAGCAGGTCATGGAGGACATCCGCAATTTCCGCAAGTCCTCCGGCGCCGAGCGCCTGGTGATGGTCTGGTGCGGTTCGACTGAAGCTTTTCTCGAGCCCGGCTCCGTCCATAAGACCCTGGCCGCGTTCGAAAAGGGCTTGAGGTCGAACCATCCGGATATCGCCCCGAGCATGATCTACGCCTATGCCGCATTGAAGAGCCGCGTGCCCTACGCCAACGGCGCCCCGAACCTCACGGTGGACACGCCGGCGCTACTTGAGCTCGCGCGCAAGAGCCGCGTGCCGGTTTGCGGTAAAGACTTTAAGACCGGCCAGACGCTGCTCAAAACCATCCTCGCGCCCGGGCTCAAAGCGCGCCAACTGGGATTGCACGGCTGGTTTTCCACCAACATCCTGGGCAACCGCGACGGTGAGGTGCTCGACGACCCGGAGTCGTTCCGGACCAAAGAGGAGAGCAAACTCTCGGTGCTCGAATACATCCTCCAGCCCGACCTCTATCCGGAATTGTACAAAGGCAATTGCCACAAGGTCCGCATCAACTACTACCCGCCCCGTGGCGACAACAAGGAAGGTTGGGACAACCTCGACATATTCGGCTGGCTCGGATACCCCATGCAAATCAAGATTGATTTTCTTTGCCGAGACTCGATCCTCGCCGCGCCCATCGTCCTCGATTTGGTTCTCTTCCTCGACCTCGCGCAACGGACCCCCGCGATGGCGAGCCGCGGCATCCAAGAATGGCTCTCTTTTTACTTCAAGAGCCCCATGCACGCCCCCGAGCTCTATCCCGAGCACGACCTCTTCATCCAGCTTATGAAGCTCAAGAACACCCTGCGCAACTTGCGCGGCGAAGAGATGATCACGCACTTGGGGCTGGAGTACTACGATTGACAGAAGGCAGTGGGCAGAAGGCAGGGGGCAGGAGGCAGTAGGCGGTACGCACAAAACGGGCGGCAATCCAGGCGAATGTCACGCAAGGAACTCGCAAGGTTCGGCTGACTCGCGAAGGACTAGACTGACTTATCCCGCCTGCTATCTTCTGCCGACCGCCCACTGCCTACGGCGCGCGGCCTACTGCCTACTGCTTTCTGCCTACTGCCACAATTTGGTTTGACAAGTAGTCCGTCGGCTCGTGATAATTACCGGACTCGACTTCGGAATGTCCTGCATGGCTTCAATTCGGCGCTCCACGTTGTTGCTCCTCGTCCTTACCATGACTTCCCCGCTCCTCGCCGCCGAGCGGACGCGCGCCGAGGCCGAATCGCTGACCAAGAAAGTCTTGGCCGAGGCGATCGTCATTGACACCCACGCCGACACACCGCAGATGATGCTCGACGAAGGCTACGACCTCGGCGATCCTTCGAGCCCTTACATGATCAGCATTCCCAAGATGCGCGCGGGGCACGAAGGCGCGCAATTTTTTTCCATCTGGGTACCCGTGGACTGGCCCGCCGAAGACCTGATTCACCGCGCGCTCGACTTGATGGACGTCGTGGACGAGCAAGTTGTGAGACATTCCGATTCCCTGGAGTTCGCCTCCACCGCCGACGATGTCGTCCGCATCCACCGCGCAGGCAAAATCGCGGCCCTCATGGGCGTGGAAGGCGGACACATCATCGAAAACGACTTGCGCGTGCTCGATATGTATTATCGCCTCGGCGTCCGCTACATGACGCTGACGCACACCAAGAACACCGCATGGGCGGATTCCTCCGGCGACCACCCGCGTTGGAACGGCCTGACGGATTTCGGCAAGCAGGTCGTCTTGCGCATGAACCGCTTGGGCATGATGGTGGACATTTCGCACGTCGCGGACAAAACGTTTGAGGACGCCGTGGAGGTCTCGAAGGCGCCGATTATCGCCTCGCACTCCTCCTGCCGCGCGCTTTGCCCCGCGCCTCGCGACCTGACCGACGACATGCTCCGACAACTGGCTCGAAACGGCGGCGTGGTGGATATCAATTTCTACTCCGCTTTTTTAGACCCGCAGTTCCGGGAAGCGCAGGCTAAGATCCTCCCCAAGATTGAGGCGGCGGTCAGCGCCGAGCGCGATAGACTTGCCAAGCAAGGCCAGCGCTTGTCTTACCCTAAGGAGAACGAAATCCGCGTGAAGATGGAAGCCGAACTTGTCAAGCCGAGTTACAGGGTCATCGCGGACCATATTGACCATGCGGTGAAGGTCGCGGGGGCGGACCACGTGGGGCTGGGGTCGGACTTCGACGGCGTGGACGCAATACAGTGAAGAGGACTTGATCAAGATTTTGGGTGGGAACGTGCTGCGCGTCATGCGGCGGGCGGAGGAAGTCTCGCGCCAGATGCAATCTGATTAAAGCCTGTGAAGAAAATACGGGAGAGCGAAAAACATCTCACGCCAAGGCGCAAAGACGCCAGGCTCGTGGTTCGATCACCAGCGTTGTGGATTCCCGCCTTCGCGGGAATGACGAGGGCGCGGGATTAGCCTGGGCGCCAGAATGACCAGCGGGCGGGAACGATGTGTTTAAGAACACGGAGTTCCTCCCTGCGGCCCTTTGCACCGGGGCGACTTTGCGTCTTGGCGACTTTGCGTGAAGTCTTGTATTCTTTCAATTCTCCTTAAGACCACCGAGAGGCGAGGCCAAGGGCTTCGGCAGGCAGAAAGGATTAGCCCCATGAAGAAATGCATCTCGTTAGTTGTAGTTGTTTCGGCCCTCTGGGCGCCATCGCTCGCGGCGCAGGCCACCCGCAAGTCCGCGCCGCACCGCACCGCCACGCACACGGCGGCGGCTAGCCACTCGCTCTTGCGGCCGAGCTCGCTTCACGATAAGGCCCCCGATCTCTTCAAGGCAAAGTTCACCACGACGCAGGGCGACTTCGTGGTCGAGGTGCACCGCGATTGGGCGCCGCTCGGCGCCGACCGCTTCTATAACCTCGTGAAGTATGGCTTTTATACGAACGCGAGCTTTTTCCGCGTCATCCCGCGCTTCATGGTGCAGTTCGGCATCTCCGCGCGGCCCGCGGTGGCGCGCGCCTGGGCGAAAGAGAATATCAAGGATGATCCCGTCACGCAACACAATCAGCGCGGCTTCATCACCTTTGCGACGGCCGGCCCGAATACGCGCACCACGCAGGTCTTCATCAGTTTTGGGGACAATAGCGGCCTGGACGGCCAGGGCTTTGCGCCCTTCGGCAAAGTGATCGAAGGCATGGATGTGGTGGACAAACTTTATAGCGGCTACGGCGAAGGCGCGCCGCAGGGCAACGGGCCGAGCCAGGACAAGGTGACCAACGAAGGCAAGGCTTACCTGGACAAAAATTTCCCCAAGCTCGATAGTATTAAGTTAGCAAAGATCGTGCCATAACCTCGCTTCCGCCGATTTCGCAGGCCTCCCCGTGCGGGGGCGTGCGGAGTCTGACCGAAGAGGAGCCGGCCTCACGCAAAGGCGCAGAGTCGCAAGGTTTCACAGAACAGACCAGCGAGGTATTCCTGGCGTTCCTGTTCAGCTTCGGGCTATGGCGATTTGTCGGGGCGTTCCTTCGCGACTTGGCGTGAGGCTTCACATTCTTTACACCTTCAGGATGGAGGAAAGGATGACCTATGAGCGAATTGAAGCCCGGACTTTACGCCGTCTTTGAAACATCTCTCGGCAAGATCACCTGCCGGCTGTTTCCCGAGCACGCGCCGAAGACCGTGGAAAATTTTGTCGCGCTGGCGAACGGAACCAAAGAGTCCGCCGATCCTAAAACGCGGGCGCGCTCGAAGCGCCGCTTCTACGACGGCTTGGCGTTCCACCGCGTGATCCCGAATTTCATGATTCAAGGCGGATGCCCGCTCGGCACCGGAACGGGCGGGCCGGGGTATCAATTCGAAGATGAATTCTCGAACGCGCTGCGCTTCGACCAGCCGGGCAAGCTCGCCATGGCCAACTCCGGGCCGAACACCAACGGCAGCCAGTTCTTCATCACCGTCGCGGCGACCGATTGGCTCACCAATCACCACACGATTTTTGGCGAGACCGTCGAAGGGCAGGACGTGGTCGTCGCCATCAGCAAGACCGCGAGAGACTCCGGCGACCGGCCTCGCACCCCTGTCGCCCTGAGAAAATTGGAAATTGTAGAAGTGAAGTAAGAGCGACGTGAAGTGCGAAGTCTGAAGTATGAAGTATGAAGTATGAACGAAAAATTTAATCAATCGCCACCCGATATCCGGGTACGCGCGTTCAAGTATGCTCTACGGGCGATCAACCTCTACCGCCATCTTCAGGGAAAGAAGGACCAAGTTGGCTGGATACTCGGAAAGCAATACCTGCGCTCGACTACCTCTATCGGCGCAAACCTTCAAGAGGCCAAGTCTGCGGAGAGCCGCCCTGACTTCATTCACAAATATGGACTGGCGCAGAAGGAAGCGAGGGAGAGTCTTTACTGGCTGTTACTCATGGCTGAATCTAAGCTGTTGCCCTGTGCCCGCTTAGATCCATTGATTCGAGAAACCGACGAGCTGGTTTCCATAATCACAGCGATTATTGTGAAATCCAAAAGAAAGAGGCCCGAACAAATGTGACTGCGGTCCTCCAAACGGACGTTCTTAGCTTTTCAGACTTCATAATTCATACTTCACACCTCATACTTTAGACTTCAGCATAGGTTTAAACGCCGATGACGCCGACGAGCTCTTTGACGCCGGCGGCGGACTTTTCGAGCGCCGCCCTTTCCTCGTCGGTCAGGGTAATTTCGATGATCTGCTCCATGCCGCGCGCCCCGAGCTTGACCGGAACGCCCACGAAGAGTCCCTGGATGCCGTACTCGCCTTCGAGGAACACCGCGCAAGGGAGAATTTTTTTGCGGTCGTTAAAAATCGCGTCAATCATTTCGACCACCGCCGCCGAAGGAGCGTAGAAGGCGCTTCCCGCCTTGAGGAGGTTGACGATTTCCGCGCCGCCGTTCCGCGTGCGCTGGATGATGGTCTCGAGCTGCTCCTTCGGCATCAGCTCGGTCACCGGAATCCCCGCCACTGTGGTATAGCGCGGCACGGGGACCATCGCATCGCCATGGCCGCCGAGCACGAATCCCTGCACGTTTTGGACGGAGACGCCGAGCGCTTCCGCGATGAAGGCGCGATAGCGCGCCGTGTCGAGAACTCCCGCCATGCCGATCACGCGATTGCGCGAAAATCCGCTGACCCGGTACGCCGTCTGCGCCATGGCATCCAAGGGATTCGTGACCACGATCAAGAAGCAATCGGGGGAATACTTCACCACCTTCTCGATGGCGCCTCGTACGATTTCGGCGTTGGCTTTCAGCAAGTCGTCGCGGCTCATCCCGGGCTTGCGCGGGAAGCCGGCCGTCATCACCACGAGGTCGGAGTTTCCGGTGTCTTCATAATCGTTGGTGCCGCGGATTTTGAGGTCGTAGCCTTCGATAGGCCCCGACTCCAACAGGTCCAGGCCCTTGCCTTGCGGAACGCCTTCCAGGATGTCAATCAGCACCACGTCGGCGAGCTGCTTGTCCGCCAACCGGTGCGCCACCGTCGCCCCGACGTTGCCTGAGCCCACCACCGTCACTTTTCGTCGCATTCAGCCTCCCGACAGCAGTGGCAAGTGGTGAGTGGCAAGTGGCAAGCAAAAACCTCCCTGGCAGGGCCGCCTTTCTGCTCGTCACTTGTTACCCGTCACTTGCCACTCGTCAATGTTTCCTTGCCACTTGCCACTCACCACTTGCCACTGCTGTTAAACGGCCTGCGCCTGAACCGAGCTCATATTTTCGATGATGGCGCCGGCGAATGCGCCGGTGCCAAGCTTCACGGCGTCGGTGATGCCTTCCATCCGCATCAAGCGCTCCAGGTCGTATGTGACGCGATGCTGGGCGATAGTGGCCGCGAACGCGCGCTCGATGAGCGCGCCGACTTCGGGCCAGCCGACGAATTCGAACATCAGCGCCCCCGAACGGATGACCGCGCCGGGATTGATCACGTCTTGGTCGGCGTACTTGGGCGCCGTGCCGTGGGTGGCTTCGAAGATCCCGTAGCCGTCGCCGATGTTCGCGCCGGGCGCAACGCCCAGGCCTCCAATCTGCGCCGCGCACGCGTCGGATAGATAGTCGCCGTTCAAGTTGGGCGTGCAGAGCACCTGGTACTCGTCCGCGCGCGTCTGGATTTGTTGCAGCATCGAGTCGGCGATGCGGTCGTTGACCATCACCTTATTCTTCCACTGGCCGTTCCCGTGCGTCGCCTGGATCGCCTCGAGACATTCCTTCACTTCCCCAGCCACCTGCGCGCGAACACCCTCCGGCGCCACCTCCAGGCCCGGCTCGACCATGGCCGCGATCGCTTCGAGAGACGCCGAAAGGTTCTTGGCGCGGTGGTCGAGGATCCAGCTCTCGCGTTCGGTCACAATGTACGGTCGAAATTCTTCCTTGGCAAGCTGGTAGCCCCAGTCGCGGAAAGAGCCCTCGGTGAATTTCATGATGTTGCCCTTGTGGACCAAGGTGACGGTCTTCAAATCCCGGTCGAGCGCAAACCGCAGGCCGCGGCGCACCAACTGCTTCGTGCCCGTGATGGAGATGGGTTTGATGCCGATGCCCGAATCGGCGCGCACTTGCTTCTTCGCGCCGTCCACGCTGAGCAAGGCGTTCACAAAATCAATCAACCGCCTCGCCTGCGGCGAGCCCTCCCGCCACTCAATGCCCGCGTAAACGTCTTCCGTATTCTCGCGGAAGATGACGATATTCATCCGTTCCGGGTGGCGCACCGGCGAGGGGACGCCGGGAACATACTTCACCGGACGCCAGCAGGCGTAGAGGTTCAGGAGTTGGCGCAACGCGACGTTCAGGCTGCGGATGCCGCCCCCCACCGGCGTGGTGAGCGGCCCCTTGATGGCAACGCGAAGCTGCCTGATGGCGTCGAGCGTTCCCTGCGGAAGCCATTCGCCGAAGCGCTTGAAAGCCTTTTCCCCTGCGAACACTTCGTACCAGACGATCTTCCGCTCGCCCCGAAACACCTTCTCGACGGCGGCGTCGAAGACCCGCCGAGAAGCTTTCCAGATGTCCCGGCCGGTCCCGTCGCCTTCGATGTAGGGAATAATCGGCCGATGGGGGACGATGAACGTTTCCCCCTTGAAGTCAATCGCCGAGCCCTCGGCCGGCACCGGAACTCCGTTGAACTCGAGCGCCATGCGGGTGTGATTCCCCGGAAGATTGAGCCGTCGGTTCTAATTTCCCTTCAGAAAGCCACGCAATACAGCGGGGAGGATTCCGCCGTGGCGATAATAATTCACTTCCACCGCCGAATCGAGCCTGGCCACGGCCTCAAAAGATTTCTTCCGACCATCGGGGCCGGTTAGGGTCAGCCTCACTGTGGTGCGAGGGCTAATGGGCTCGGAGAGGCCGGAAATGTCGAAAACCTCCTGGCCGGTCAACCCCAGCGAGGCCGGGTTCCGGCCGGGCTGAAACTCCAGGGGCAGCACGCCCATCCCCACCAAGTTGCTGCGGTGAATACGCTCGTACGACTCGGCCAGGACCGCGCGCACTCCGAGCAACGCCGTCCCCTTCGCCGCCCAATCACGCGACGAACCGGCGCCGTATTCCTTGCCGGCAATCACGACCAGCGGCACGCTCTCGTCTTTATATCGCATCGCCGCGTCGTAGATAAACATTTGTTCGCCACTCGGGAAATGGCGCGTGACACCTCCCTCAACTCCGGGAACCAGCAAGTTTTT
>QHZO01000060.1:4527-10716 GCA_003224695.1 Acidobacteriota bacterium | reverse complement strand
CACGCACGCGGACGCGCAGCTTTTTACCGCGCGCCATCGAGCGGTTTCAGCGCCGGGCGGACGAAGTGATGTTGCTGATCCGGGAAGCGTTTCTGCGCGGCATCTCGACCCGGCAGGTGGGGCGGGTGGTGGCGATCCTGACGGGCGAAGTGGTGAGCGCGCAAACGGTCTCGAAACTGAGTCGCCACTTGGACCGTCTGGTGAAGGCCTTTCAACCGGCGCGGTTGCAGGATGAGTGGGCGTACTTGTTTCTGGACGGCGTGAGCCTGCGGGTGCGGCGACCCAGCGGGCGAAAATGCGTACAAATGCTGGTCGCCTACGGGGTGCGGCGGGACGGCAGTCGGCAGTTGCTGGCCTTTTTGCGCAGCCAAGGCGAGAGTCAAGCCGCTTGGGAGGGCTTTCTGAACGATCTGTATGCGCGCGGCTTGCACGGCAAGAACCTGCTGCTGATCGTCACCGATGGCTGCCCGGGACTGGCGGCGGCGCTCCAGACCGTTTACCCGCACGCGAAGCATCAACGCTGCTGGGTGCATAAGATGCGAAACATTCTCGAGCACGTCCGCAAGCGCGACTACGAGCTGGTGAAGGCGGACGCGCAGGCGATCTATCGGGCGGATGATCGGTGGCGGGCCCAAACGGCCTTCCGCCACCTCCGGGCTCGATGGCAAGCCGACTACCCGGCGATGGTGAAGCGGCTGGAGAAGGATTTGCCCGAGCTGCTTACCTTCTTCGACTTTCCGCGGCACTTGTGGCGCAAATTGCGCACCCCCAATGTCATCGAGCGCTGTTTCGTCGAGGTGCGCCGACGAACTCGGCCCATGGTCTGCTTCGTCAACGTCGCGAGCGTCGATCGAATCATCTATGCGATCTTCAATGGCTACAACGAGCAGCAGGAGTGGAGAAATCGCACCCTCCACCTTTTCACACAGGCAGCTTGACATCACCCCCTCGAGATGCCAGTTGACACTCGTGCCGAACCCTGTAGGATAATGGCATATTGGGTTAACTCCGCATTGAGGTGAGGGAAACTTGGGGGAAGGTAATCCGGCTTTCGTGGAATCGTTGGTGGTTGCGGCGCGCAGGCGGTTGAGCGAGCAGGTCCTGGCGCAAGGTGAAAAGCTCGACATGCTGGGGCAAGGACTGGAGGAATTGCGCGCGCGGCAGAAGGAGCTCGAAGCAGCCTTTGAGAGCGAACTCGAAGCCGTGGCCACGGCCGCGTCGGCCGCTGTTGCCGGAAACTCTTCGTTCGAAAAGCTGCTCGGTTCGGTGCGGAACATCATCACGGCCACCCTGCCCGAACAGGTATTCGAGGTGCTTTCCGAGGAAGGGGCGCAGATGGGCGTGCGCGCTGCGGTCTTCGACGTGCGAGGGAAGGCCGCCTGGGGAGCTTCTATGGGCGGGTTTGGCAGGGAACTTACCGCTAAAGCGCTGCGCACTCTAGTGGTCCCGCTCAGCCAGGACAATCCATTTCGCCAAGCCTATGAGACAGGCGGGCATGTGGACTTGAGCGGAGAGCAAATGAAAAAAGTCCGCAATCTTGCTGAAAGGTTAAAGCCCGCGCCGAGCGATGTGATTATGCTCTTGCCCATCCGTTCGGCCGGCTCGGTTTCCGCGATCTCTTACTTCGACACTGGCGGGAAGAGCGAAAAGCTGCCCGTTGATGCCCTGAAAATCCTGGCGGAATTTGCCGGCGCGCAACTCGACCGGTTGATGGCGTTGAGTGGCGGCGTGGCGCCTGAGGTGTCGGCGCCTGAGCCCTCAGCCTCTGAAGCCGCGCCCGTCGAGCCTGCGGAAGAGCCCGTGGCCGAAGCCGAGCCGCTCCCCGTGGAAGTAACACGGGAGGAGCCTGCTGTCGAAGCCGCTTCGGCTGAGCCACCGCCGGTTGAAGCGCCACTGCCGGTTGAGGCGCCACCGCCGCCACCGGTCACGGGCGTAGACCTATCGCAGTTGAGTGAAGAAGAGCAGAGGACTCACAAGGACGCCAAGCGCTTTGCCAAGCTTCTGGTGTCTGAAATCGAGCTCTACAACAAGACGAAAGTCTCCGATGGGCGCAAGAACAAGGATTTATATAAACGCCTGAAGGCGGACATCGAGCGCAGCCGCCAGACCTACGAAAAACGTTTCGGGAAGACACTCGCTAAGCAGCACGATTATTTCCATGAGGAGTTGGTGAGGACTCTCGCCGCGAATGATCCCTCCGTTCTCGGAGGAGATGATCCGGGCCCCTCGGCGTGAGATTTCCAATCAAAATTTTCCAGCTCGCGTTTCTCGCCGTCGCGGTCTTCGCGCCCGCAGGGAGAGCGGCGCAGACGGTCTTGGTTGCGAGCGCGAAGTTGCGCGCGCTGGCCGCCCCGGCGCGCGAGCCGAGCGGGTGGGAGGCTTTGCGGCGATACGCGGCAACCGAAGCGGGACCGGGCGAGAAAGCGCTCGCCTATTTCGTTCTGGGCTACCGGGAATTCGAGGCGCAGCGCTTTGCCGAAGCCGGACGCGACCTTGAAAGGGCGTCTCGAAGGGCGCCTCCCCTGGCTGGCTTCGCGGAATACTTTCGTGCTGCCGTTTTGAGAGCCAGCGGACAGCCGGGTGAAGCGGCTGATCTCGTCGCGAACTTTTCCACGCGATTCCCCCAAAACGCTTTACGGCTTGACGCGGTGGCTCTGCTCGCACAATGCCTGACCGATTCGGGCCAGCCGGAGCGAGCCCTCGAAGTCCTCGCGAAGGAACCTTCCGCCGAAAGCCGGCCCTCGCTCCTGTTCGCCAAGGCTCGCGCGCTTCGAGGTCTGGCTCGGAACGAGCAAGCCGTCGTGGCCTTTGAGCAGGTCTACTGCCGGTTCCCAACCTCGCACGAGTCCGCCGAAGCGGAGCTGGAACTCGAAAAGCTGCGGAGCGAGCTGGGAGGCGGGCTATTTCGAGAGCCGAGCCCTGGCCTGCTGACCGCGCGCGCGGAGACGCTTCTGGTCCGCGAGCGTACTCGCGAGGCTCTGAGCGCGTTCGACAAAGCGCTTGAAATTTATCCGGAATCCCCGGAAGTCCCGCGATGGAAAGTGGGGCGCGCGAAATCTTTGCTCCAACTCTGGAAGTCGGAAGAGGCTCTGGACGTGCTTCAGGCGCCTTTCGCTTCCGATGCCGCCATGGACGCGGAGCGGCTGGCGGCGCTGGTGGACGCTTACGCCGAGCGCGGCAACTCGGAGTCCATGCGCGTGATCGTCGAGCAGCTTGGCGCCGTCTATCCGAAATCGCAATCTTATGCTGGAGCTCTCGCGAGCGTTGCCGGCTACTACCGCCGACGTAGCGATTGGAAATCCGCGGAGCCTTTTTACAAAATCCTGGCGAATTCGTTCGCCAATGCCGCCGAAGCGGACGAAGCCCGATGGCAGTTGGGTTGGACGGCCTACGTCTCACAAAATCCCATGGCACGGCATGTTCCGGACGCGCTCTACTGGCTGGGACGGTTGGCCGAATCAGGCGGCGCGGTTGTCGAAGCGCAGGCCCTCTATCAGACGCTTGCGACTCACTACACCCACAACTATTTTGGCGGGGAAGCGGCCAAGCGCCTGAAAGCTTTGCCGGCCACCCTCCCGAGCGAGCCGGAGAACCTATCCCGCGCTTGGGCAGGCGCTGCGGCCTTGCCGAAACTCATTCCGCTTCCGCCGCCCGCTCCTCCATGGCTGTGCACCGTTCGCCCGAGCGAATCGGACGCCGCCCTTGGCGCTGTGGGGCTTTTGGAATCGCTCTCGTTGAGTGATTTGGCAGATACTTATTTGAGGTCGTTACTTTCCGGCAAGTCCGCATCGGCCGAATTTAACATGGCACTCGGCCGGATCGAGGCCCAGCAGGGAGAAGTCGCGCGGTCGCTTTTGGCGGTCGGCAAGGCCTTTCCCCGATACGAAGAACTCGATTTTTCCCGCACGCCGCGTGAGCTTTGGGACCTGCTCTTCCCCAGGCCGTATTGGAATATAGTCCGCCAAGAGGCGGGATTGAAGGGGCTCAGTCCTTACCTGGTGATGGGCCTGATCCGGCAGGAGTCGGCGTTCAATCCTAACGCCAGGTCCGTCGCGAACGCGCGCGGGCTGATGCAAATTCTTCCGCAAACGGCGAGCCCCCGGAGGAGCGGACGCCAAGCGGTCACGCGGCGGCTTGCCGACGCCTCCTTCAATGTGCGCTTCGGCAGCAGCTATCTAGAGCACCTTCTCCAGGATTATCATGGAATTCCGGAGTACGCAGTAGCGGCTTACCACGCCGGGAAGACCAACGTGGACGAGTGGCTGGCGAACAACTCTTTCCGCGAGCCTCCGGAGTTCCTGGAGGCGATACCCATTCCGGCGACGCGGATTTACGTGGAGCATGTCCTGCGCGATGCGCGCGTCTATCGCGACCTGATGGCGGGCGACCCGGCGTTCCGGAGATGCCCGTAAGCCCATTCGATGCGAGGAGGTCGAACGCCCGTGGCCATTCCGGTGGGTGAGCTCCCGTTGCCCGTTTCTCTGAAGGCGCGCCAATTCTCAGAGTCGGTCATTAGGGAAATGACGCGCCTGGCCATGGAGCATGGCGCCGTAAACCTCGCACAGGGGTTTCCGGATTTTCCCGCTCCGGCCGAAGTGAAGGAAGCGGCCGTGGCCGCCATTCGCGCCGACATCAACCAATACGCCATCACCTGGGGAGCTCGAAACTTCCGGCGCGCCATCGCAGAGCGTTTTTCCGAGGCGACCGGACTCGCCGTTGATCCTGAACAGCAAGTCACGGTCTGCTGCGGGGCCACGGAAGCAATGATTAGTTCGCTTTTGGCGGTGGTCAATCCGGGCGAAGAAGTTGTGGTCTTCGAGCCGTTCTATGAAAATTACGGCCCGGACGCCATAATCTCGGGCGCGGTGCCGCGCTTCGTGCGGCTCGAGCCGCCGGATTGGACGTTCGACCCGGCGGAGCTCGCCCGCGCGTTCAACGAGCGCACGCGCGCCCTGATTCTAAATACGCCCCACAATCCCACGGGCAAAGTCTTTTCGCGCGCCGAGCTCGAATCCATCGCTCGAATCGTTCAGAACTCGAACGCTTGCGTCGTGACCGATGAAATCTATCAATACCTGGTTTACGACGGCTGCCAGCATGTCTCGATGGCGGCGCTTCCCGGTATGGCCGAGCGGACCATTACCATCAACGGCTTGTCGAAAACCTATAGCGTCACCGGTTGGCGCGTGGGCTATGCGATCGCGCCGCCGGAAATCAGCCGCGCGATTCGTAAAATGCACGACTTCCTCACCGTGGGCGCGGCCGCGCCTCTCCAGGAAGCGGGTGTGACCGCGCTCCATCTTCCGGAGGAATATTATCGCGGGCTCGCGGCAGAATACCTTGCCCGGCGCGACCGGATGCTGGCCGTCCTCGAAGGGACTGGGTTTTCCTGCTATAAACCGCGCGGGGCGTATTACATCATGGCGGATATCTCTTCCTTTGGCTTCGCGAGCGATATCGAATTTACGGAATACCTGATCAAAGCCATCGGTGTGGCCGTTGTCCCGGGCAGCAGCTTCTATAGTGACGCCGCCTTCGGCCGCCAGCAGGTTCGGTTCGCTTTTTCGAAGACCGCCGCCACACTCGACGAGGCCGCAAAGCGCTTGAGCCAACTCAAGAAATAGAGCGAGGTGCAACACAAGTGCCGCCGGGCTGCTACCATGTTGGTAAGAATACGGTGGAGATGTTGAAGGGAAGGGACAACCCATGAAGCGGCTTCTCGCGACGCTGGCCACGGTGGTTTTGATTGCGTGCGCCCTTTCCGCGGAGGATGTGGCTCCAAAAATTCCGCCGGGGACGAGCCTCCGTGTGCGGCTCGGAACGACGTTGACTTCAAAGACCAACAAACCCGGGGACACCTTTCGAGGCGAAGTCATCCAGGACGTGGTTGCAAACGGCAAAACCATCGTTCCGGAAGGCAGCCTGGTAAACGGCCACGTGGCGTTCATCAAACCGTCCGGGCGCTTCCATGCCAAGGCCCAGATGCGCGTGGTTCTGGACTCCATCACCACGCCCGACGACAAAAAAGTTGCGCTTTCGAGCACCCTCGAAGACAGCAAGGGCGGGGTTTGCGGCAACACTCCCAAGGATGACGAGGGTACGATTCAAGGTTGTGGCAAGAGCAAGAAGACCGCGGCCAAGGATGCGGCGCTCGGCGGCGCGATCGGCGCCGGAGCCGGCGCCACCGTC
>QHZO01000060.1:0-4474 GCA_003224695.1 Acidobacteriota bacterium | reverse complement strand
CGGCGCTGCTGTTCAACCTCTTCGAGCACGAAAAAGAAATCATTCTCCTCCAGAACTCCGAACTGAATTTCGTGGTCAACCGCACGCTCAACGGGAACGCCCCAAGCGCGCCACCAGCGCCGGCTGCAACGAAACGCTAATAACGCGACCGTCCCAAGAAACCTGTGGCCCGTGCGTTTGTGCGGGAAGTTTCCTGCGTGATGATACGACATGCACTATCTGTAGTTTCGCTCTGAGGGCATCCTTAGCTCTTCGGGGCACTTAGAAGATGGCGAAGCTTTTCGGCCCCTCCTGTATTTCCATCTCCAGCTACGGGTTACGGCACCGACCCGCGTATGCAAGTATCGAGCTGTTCTTGACGAGGTCTTGCGCACGCTCGAAGACCACCGTGGAATGACCACGACGGCCGCGAATTGGTTGTGGGATTCCGCATGGGCTGCAGTTCGACAGGCGGCGTCGGCGCCGGGCTATGCCTTGCAACGCGGGACATTGCGCGTTTATACGTTATCGGCAAAGAGGCTAGATTGGAAAAGAGGGTGCATTTAGGGCCTGAAAAGCTGTCAGGGGGATGGCGGATCGTCTTTGAGTATCCATGTCGTCGCCCGGGAAGCGAGCACGGGGAGGGAGTGGTCTGCGAGTCGTTAACGTACGCCCGAGCTGAGAGACTCAAGTGGAACCTTGTCCGCCTAGGAGAGCTTTCCGAGTGGCCCAAGATTTGGCCCGACAGGGCACGCGTGGTGGATTTTCTGAATAAGCAACTCCTGGTTGCGAGCGGACATCGCGTAGCCGCGAGGTAGCCCCGAAAGCGGGCGGGCCGCGCATCGCGTGCATTGGCAAGAGGAGCTGCCACAAGGTTCCATCTTATGTCATCAATCGCGAAATCAACGGTCGCTGCAGCCTTGCTTGTACCAGTAGTGTGCACAGCGCGAGATAAACAAACCGAAGTGCGCACGGCCTATGGGCTCTCCTGCACCGAGGCCGACCATGGCAAGCCGGGTAAGTTGAGGAAGGCAGGCGGGCTGCTCGCGCATGAGATGTCCAGCGAAAAGGTGTCGGCGGTCTACGTCTCACATATTGATCCAGGAACGCCCGCTGCTTTGTCAGGCCTACGCGTTGGAGACAAGCTTCTCTCCATAAGCGGAGTACCAGTAATAGGCGTCCGCTCGGTGAGCATGTATGGGGGCGCGGGAGACGTGAACATCCTCACGGTGGAGCGCGGTGGCCGGTCTGTAGAAATAGACCTAGCGAGCCTCGGCTCAATGCGATATTTCGGAGGTTGTTCTGAATGGGACGACAAACTGGTGGGGATTCCGGGGCTCCGTGTGCTGTCGCTTGGTTTGTCCTCGAAATTTCTCGAAGCCCTTTCTGCTGCGCACGTATCGACCCCGCAGCTATACGTGGTCAAGATCAACGGCTCACCAATTCCGTCGGGGGACCTTGAGGATTCTAATGCGCCCCCTGACGATTCTCGCGCCGAGCGGTCCTTGTTAGAACGCGGGAGCGCTGCCCCCGTCTCCATCACGTTGTTCGGTCCCTCGTCCGCTGAACAGAGCGGCTGCCGACCATGGAAACAATTGACCTTCGAGCTGCCGTCCTGGGGCGGTGGTCTGGATGCCGATGCGCCAACGTTCGTTCCTTACGTCGGCGGGAAGGTGGCGGCGTTCGAAGGGACGGTGCCCCAGATGTTGGCATACTTCAGTCCATGCGCCGCTGCTCTCGGCCATCCACCGTTGTGCGCATTTACCGAGCTGTCCACTCTGGATTCGACGTTTGCGCGCTCCATGAAAGAGACGGAGTCCGCCATTCCCAAGGAACCGACTATAAAGGCTTCCATGTTCCCGCGCTACGGGACTCTGCAGCGCACGGTTTCCGATTTGATAGCAAAGGACAAAATATTCAGGTTCATGGGACGTTCCGAAGTAATACAGCGGATAAGCCCGAATTATCTCCTCGCGGGATCCTTTGACGGCAGATTTCAACACCTAGGATTTTGCGATGACGACGTCTGCCGCTATTCGGGCTCAATGTTTGTCACGCTTCCTAAGCCGAGTGTGGCGAACGAATTGCCCATTGGAGTATGGCTTCGATATGAGGGCCTCAGAACGTACACAACCGTGACAGGTGCAGAAGAGACGATCCCTGCGTTTTCAGAGGTTAGTCCTACGGAATTTCCGGATATCATCGCGGCACAGGATGCTGTCGCCAACTTTAAGCCGACGACGGAGGAAACAAGAACAATCGTGCAGCCGCTATTCGACGCATACCGGGAAGAGCTTCGAACTTGGTATCTGAACTCGCTGAAATCCCAATCCGGTTATCTTAAGGACAGGCTCGAAATAGTTGACCGCATCGTCGGGCCTATCTCAGGCGCGCACGTGATAGACCTTTCTACCGAGGAGGGGGCGATGCGCGTGAGCATCCCCGATGACATGGTACAGTCCCTTCCCATCCTTATGAAGACTTATAAGGATGAATCCATCCGCGCGAGCTCGGAGATCGAGCAAATAACGGGGTCCGACCAACGTGCCGACTTACAATCCGCGATTTTATTTTTTGGATTCATGCGCGGCTGGATAGAAATGTGCTCGAACCACTGCCCGTCCGAAGCAGCCCCGCGGTCCATGGAACCGTGGTGTACCTTATCTTCCTGGATACGTCTTCCCCCACCAGCTTTAAGCGCGGATGGGAAACCACTTGAACCTTCATGGTGGAAATCGTACGAAGGGCCGGCTGAGCCACGATGATATTCTGGGTCATTGGAGGGGACTCCTCAGACGCCGCCCCTTGCTCTTCCACCCCGAGCGGGTCGAATCTCCGCATGGCCTGCAATATCTGGTTGTTCCCTCCGTTCAGACCAACGCGACGGCCTCGATGAGCTATAACAACGGCGCCTGGAACGGCAACATCTTCGCGGCCTTCAAATAGGGCCGGGGCTAGCCCCGGCCCTACGGACCTTCGCGTTAGGCGTGGGCTCAGTTACAATCCTGCCTTGTGACATCTCTCTTCGAGGTTGAGGCCAAGGACAACGCCACACGCGCCCGCGCGGGACGCCTGCGGACGGCGCACGGAATCATCGAGACACCCGCCTTCATGCCCGTCGGCACAGCGGCGACGGTCAAGGGCATGAGGCAAGAGGAGCTCGAAGGACTGGGTGTCCAGATTCTTCTGGCCAACACCTACCATCTTTATCTTCGCCCGGGTCACGAACAGATTCGCCAACTCGGCGGACTCCATCAGTTCATGAGCTGGCCGCACCCGATTTTGACCGACAGCGGCGGCTACCAGGTGATGAGCCTGAAGGGCCTGAGCCGTGTCACGGAAGATGGCGTCACCTTCCGATCCCACCTCGATGGCTCGCTCCACGCGCTCACACCCGAGAAGGCCGTCGAAATTCAGTTGGCGCTCGGCTCAGATATACTCATGTGCCTGGACGAGTGCGTCGAATATCCCGCGAGCCATGAGGCGGCGAGCCGGGCGGCGCGGCTTACGGGCCGCTGGGCGCGGCGGTCCAAGGAATTTTTCCTTCGCAATTCTAAACTCGAAACTCGAAACTCGAAAATGGAAACTCGAAATTCGATCGCAATCCCGCGAGTTACGAATTTCGAGTCTCGACTTTCGCCACCCGAACCCCCAGCCCCCAATCCCGAGCCTCGAGCCCCCGCTTTGTTCGGCATCGTCCAAGGCGGCACCGACCTGGCCCTTCGGAAATCTTCTGCGGACGAAATCGTGGGAATAGGCTTCAGCGGGTACGCCTTGGGCGGGCTATCGGTGGGCGAGCCGAAATCCCAGACTTACGACGTGGCGGCGCACGCCGTGGAATCTCTTCCCGAGGATAAACCCCGCTACTTGATGGGCGTCGGGACGCCGGAAGACTTGGTGTACGGAGTGGCGGCGGGCGTGGACTTGTTTGATTGCGTTTTGCCGACGCGCAATGCGCGCAACGGCATGCTCTGGACTTCGGAAGGGCGGTTGGTCATTAAGAACGCCCGGTACTCGAGCGACCCCAATGCCCCCGACCCGCATTGCGGTTGCGCGGTTTGCCGGCGTTATTCCAGGGCTTATTTACGCCATTTGTTTCAGGCCGGGGAAATGTTGGGGGCTATTCTCGCCACGCATCATAACCTTTACTTTTACCTTGACACTCTCCGGAAAATCAGGCAGGGTATTTTGTTGAGGACATTCGATAAGTTGTGCCGAGAGGTGGGTTTGCGGACCTGACGCATTCCGCCGGCTCTCGGGGTGGCTCGGCTCGTCAGAGAAAATTATGTTGATCTCGCGCGGCGAGCACGGGATCTTCCGTTTTAAATCTGCACCCATTGGCCTTGTTCGATTGTGGGCTGGTCAACACGATGTTTCAGGGGGGCGGGCCAGACTTGGCTTCAAGGCTCGGGCCCCTGGTACCGTTCATCGCTGTTGCAGTCATTTTCTATTTCCTCCTGATCCTTCCCCAACAGCGTCAACGGCGCAAGATGGA
>QHZO01000305.1:1530-10124 GCA_003224695.1 Acidobacteriota bacterium | reverse complement strand
CTGACCAACGATCCCGGCATCGGCGTCGCGCGCCACGCGGACGCGGGCTACGAGGAGGCTATTCGGTTCGCCCGAAAAGCCGGCGTGAAAATTCCCATGAAAGCCGTTCCGCGTGACGAGTAAGATTCGTGACAGGTGGCGCCAGATGTTATGCCCGCTTACCACTTGCCCCGCCAATCAGAACGGCGGGTCACTCGCCACTGTCCCCATCAACTTTTCTTCGCCGTGACGGCAAAGAATGCGGCGGCCTTCTGCTCGAGCTTCTTGCTCTTGCAGTGGGGGCAGGTGATGCCGCCCTTCTCGTATTCCGCAAGCGTCATGATGCGGCCGAAAGTCTTCTTGCACTCTTTGCAGATGAATTCGTAGCTGGGCATGGCTGTTTTGGCTCCTGGCTTTATTGAGGCGCGTATTCTACCAGACTTAGCCACCCCAAAGTCCACTCATGCGCCGTGAATCGTTTTTCTATCGGAACGCCGCGGAGCTCCTGACGCTTGCAGGCGGGCCTTGCCCGCGCCGTGGACCGCGCCTCAGCGAGCTGGGAATTATCCGTGGCGGCGGCCTCCTGACCCGCGGCGAGAACATCTCCCGCATTGGCCGGAGCGCGGCGCTGGAAGCCGAAGCGCGGCGGACCAAGGCGCAGGAGGTGGACTGCCGCGGCCGCGTGCTGATGCCCGGCTTCGTGGATTGCCACACCCATCTGGTGTTTGCCGGCAATCGCATCGCCGATTTTGAGCGGCGGATTCGAGGCGGAACTTATCTCGAAATCGCCCGCGCGGGCGGAGGGATCGAATACACCGCGGCTCGGACTCGCCGGGCGCGCGAGGCGGAACTCGTCCAGCAAGCCCAGGAGTTCTTGGAACAATTCGCCGCACACGGCACGACGACGGTTGAGGTGAAGAGCGGTTACGGGCTGGACGTCCCCACGGAGTTGAAAATCCTGAAGGCCGTCCGCCGGCTCAGCCGACGCACACCACTCGATTTGGCCCCGACGCTGCTCGCGGCCCACGCCCTGCCGCCGGAATATGCGCGGCGGCGAGGGGCCTACCTCGCCCGCGTCGTCCGCGAACTGATTCCTCGGGCCGCCCAAAAGAAGCTCGCCGAGTTCGCCGATTGCTTCGCGGACCGCGGCGCCTTTACGGCGGCCGAGTGCGGCGCGGTGCTCCAGGCAGCACGCCGGCACGGACTGGTGCCGCGCATTCACGCCGAGCAGCTCAGCCGCACGGGCGCCATCCAGTTGGCCGTCCAGCTTGGCGCCGCTTCCGCCGATCACCTGGATTTTGCCAACGCCGCCGACATTCGGGCCCTGGCTCAATCCGAAGTCGTGGCCGTGCTCGTCCCCGGCTCGAATTTTTTCCTTGGCGTGACGAAGCTTCCCCCGGCTCGCCGCTTGATTGACGCCGGCGCCGCCGTCGCGCTGGCCACGGATTTCAATCCAGGCACCTGTCCGACGCTCAACATGCAATTCATCCTGTCTCTCGCCACCACGCAGTTACGCATGACGCCCGCGGAAGCGATTTCGGCGGCCACGCTCAATGCCGGGCACGCGCTCCGCCGCGCCGGGCAAATCGGCTCGCTTGAACCCGGCAAGCTCGCCGACCTCGCCCTGATGGATGTAAGTGATTACCGCGAGATTCCGTACTTTTTCGGGTGGAATCATTGCGTCATGACTGTCAAAAAAGGGCAAATCATTTATCAACTCAAGAATTGACGTTCCCAAACGCGCCCGGTCCCCCAGTCCGAAGTTCAAAGAAAAATCGAGAGCCTGTTTCACGCAAAGACGCAAAGAGCACAAAGGCCTTAAAGAATGGGCGAAAGCTTGAAGTTGTCTGTCCTGCGCGTTGCCTAGAAACAGTTTGTCGTGACCCAATCGCGAAAAAGTCCGTAGGAGCGCAATCCGCCGGCGGGCAGACTTGCGCCCCTACCGCGTCATGTTAGATTGGAATTGTGCAAACCATCGTCGAATGCGTTCCAAACTTCAGCGAAGGCCGGGACAAATCCAAAGTGGAGGCGATTGTCCAGGCCATGCTCGCCGTGTCGGAGGTTTACCTGCTCGACCAGGAGATGGACGCCGACCACAACCGCTCGGTCGTCACCCTGGCCGGGACGCGCGAGGCCATCGGCGAGGCCGCCCTGCGCGGCATTGGCAAGGCTCGAGACTTGATTGATCTGAATCATCAGCAGGGCGCGCACCCGCGGTTGGGAGCGACCGACGTCGTCCCCTTTGTCCCGATCCTCGGCGTGACGCTTGACGATTGCGTGCGCATCGCCGAGCAAGTGGCGGAAACTGCCTGGCGGCGCTTTCAAATCCCTACCTTTCTTTACGAGGCCGCGGCGCGCCGGCCGGAGCGGAGAAATCTTGAGAACATCCGCAAGGGGCAGTTCGAAGGCGTGCGCGAGGAGGTAAAGACGAATCCCGATCGGCGGCCCGACTTCGGCGAAAACGCCCTCCACCCGACTGCCGGCGCGACGGTGGTGGGCGCGCGCAAATTTCTGATTGCTTATAATATCAACTTGAACTCTCCCGACGTCGCGCTCGCGAAAGAGATTGCAAAGAAGATCCGGGCCTCGAGCGGCGGCTTTCCATGTGTTAAAGCGATGGGCCTGGAATTGAAAGCGCAACACTGCGCACAGGTCTCGATGAACCTGACGGATTTCGAGACGACTTCGCTCGGCACGGTCTTTGACGCCGTGGCGCGCGAAGCCTCCGCCCACGGCGTGGCGATTCGGGGGAGCGAGATCGTGGGCCTGGTGGCGCGCCGGGCGCTCGAGGACGCGGCCGCTCACTACCTCCAGATCGAAAATTATCGCCCGGACTTAATTGCCGAAAACAGGTTGGATAACGTCTTGTCCGAGCGGTCCGCGAAGGGCGGCGCGCTTTCAAAATTGGCGGAGGGATTCGTTCAGCGCGTGGCCTCGGATTCGCCGACTCCGGGCGGCGGGAGCGTTTCGGCGCTCGCCGTGGCGCTTGGCGCCGCGCTTGGAGAAATGGTTTGCAAGATCAGTCTCAAGCGCCCCTCCCTCGCCGAACATCATCCGGCGCTCGATTCGGCGCTGGCGCGGCTCGCCGCGTTGCGGGAGGAAGCTTTGCGCGGCGTGGACCGCGACGCCGAAAGTTTCAACGCCGTCATGGCGGCGATGAAGCTCCCCAAAGATAGCGCCGCCAACCAGGACGCGCGCCGCCGGGCCGTCGAAGAAGCCACAAAAGGCGCTGCCCTCGTTCCCCTGGCCACCGCGGAAGGAGCCAGAGCCACCAAGGAGACGCTCGAATCGCTCTGGGGCATCACGGCTCCGCAGGCGGCCTCCGATTTAACGGTCGGGTTGCACCTCGCCGAGGCGGGACGCCGAGGCGCGATGGAAAACGTGCGAATCAATCTCCAGTCGCTCGAAGACCGTGCCTGGGCCGAAGAGGTCGAAAGAAAGCTACGGAAGCTGGAATCAACTTCTGGCTCCGCCATTTGAATTTAGCGCTATGAATCCCACTCCGCGAGCGCCGAGCGAAACTACCAGCGCCCTGCCTTCCTTGGCCGAAGTGCATCGCAGCATTCATGTCCCAACGCATGCGGGATTCTGGAGAAAGCTGCTGGTGTTTTCAGGGCCCGGATTCGTGGTTGCGGTCGGCTACATGGACCCTGGCAACTGGGCCACGGACATCGCGGGCGGGTCGCGTTTCGCCTACCAGCTCATCTCCGTCCTCATGTTGTCGAATCTCATGGCGCTGCTCTTGCAGACGCTCGCCACGCGTCTCGGCATCGTGACCGGGCGGGACCTGGCCCAAGCCTGTCGCGCCCACTATTCGCGACGCACCAGCTTCGTGCTTTGGATCCTTTGCGAAATCGCGATTACAGCCTGCGATTTGGCGGAAGTGATCGGCTCTGCGATCGCGCTCAAGTTGCTCTTTGGACTGCCGCTCATTTGGGGCGTGTGCCTGACTGCGCTCGACGTCCTGGCGATTCTCTATCTCCAGCGCCGGGGCTTCCGCTTTCTAGAAATCCTTATCGTCACTCTGATCGGGATCATCGGAGTCTGTTACCTACTGGAAATCGTCATGGTCCGGCCCAGCCTCCGAGGCGTCTTCGGGGGCCTCCTCCCGACACCGCAAATTGTCACGGACCCGCAAATGCTTTATATCGCGGTCTCAATTCTCGGCGCCACAGTGATGCCGCACAATCTCTATCTCCATTCTTCGATCGTGCAGACCCGCGCCATCGAGCAGACGCCGGAAGGCCTGCGCACGGCTCTGCGCTTCAACTTCCTCGATTCCTTTCTGGCGCTCAACTTCGCCTTCCTCATCAATGCCGCCATTCTCATCATGGCGGCGGCTTCCTTCAACCGCCGCGGCCTGACGCAGGTGGCGGAAATCCAATCCGCCTATTACACGCTTTCGCCGCTGTTGGGAATACCCCTGGCGAGCTTGTTGTTCGCGCTGGCGCTGCTCTGCTCGGGGCAGAACTCGACGCTCACGGGAACCTTGGCCGGCCAGATCGTGATGGAAGGATTTCTCAACCTGCGTTTTGCCCCTTGGTTGCGGCGCCTGGTCACCCGCGGCCTGGCGATCGTCCCGGCCATCATCACTGTGGCCCGCTTTGGGGAGCACGGGACCAACAAGCTCCTGATCCTGAGCCAGGTCATCCTGAGCCTTCAGCTCTCGTTCGCGGTGGTCCCCTTGGTGCAATTCACGAGCGACCGAAAGCTGATGGGAAAATATGTGAATCCGCGCTGGCTTAAGATCCTCGCCTGGACGGCCGCCGTGACAATTGCCGGCTTGAACGCTCTGCTGTTGTTTCAGATATTTCGGAAAACCTGAGGGCGCCGTGTTCAAGAAAATCCTGGTCGCGCTCGATCACAGCAAGGCGGACCGCGTGCTCCTGCCGAAGGTCCTGGAACTCGCCCGGCTGACCAACGCCCAACTGCTCCTACTTCATGTCTCCACGGGCTGGGCGGCCCAATGGCAAAAGGACTTGAACCTTTCCGATTCTCCGGAGATGAAAGAAGACCGCGAGTACTTGCAAAGCGTCGAGGCGGAAGTGCGCCGCCAGGGCATGACGGCGAGCGCGCATCATGCCACTGGCAATCCGGCGCAAGAAATCCTCAAAATCGCGCGCGCCGAAAGTTGCGACTTGATCGCCATGACCACGCACGGCCACCGGTTTCTCTCCGATCTGATTTATGGCACCACCATCACCAAAGTCCGGCACGAAGCTGAAATTCCGATTTTTCTCGTCAAAGCTTCGCCGGATTAAATAACATGGGCGAGGAGCGAAAACGAATTCCAGGTTGGGCGACGGCCGAGGGGACGGGCCGCTTTGCCGCGCGCTTCGCCCCATCCTTGCCGGGACACTTTTCGGAAATCCACGGGCTGAGGCTTTCCTCGATCGGCATCGGAACGTATCTCGGCGAACCCACCACCGAATGCGACACCCGTTACGCGGATGCCGTCGAGCGCGCCGTGGAGCTCGGCGTGAACGTGGTGGACACGGCGGTGAACTACCGCCATCAGCGCAGCGAGCGCTCCGTCGGCCGGGCGCTTGCCCGACTTGTCGCCAGCGGCAAGGCGCGGCGCGACGAGATTTTCTTGGCCACCAAAGGCGGCTTCCTGACTTTCGACGCGGATGAGCCTCCGGACCCCGAAGCTTATTTCGAGCAGACGCTTGTTGGGACGGGCTTGTTGCGCGCCGAGGAGGTCGTCGCCGGATGCCACGCCATCGCGCCACGATTTCTCGAGCACCAGATTGAGGCCAGCCGCTCGAACTTGGGCGTAGAAACCATTGACCTCTATTACCTCCACAACCCGGAGACCCAACTGGCGGAGGTGACTCGCGATGAATTCGAGCGGCGGTTGAAAGCGGCTTTCGCGGCGCTCGAAAAGGCTGTGTCCGCCGGCGCCATCCGCGCTTATGGAGCCGCCACCTGGAACGCCTTCCGGGCGGGCGTTGAGGCGCGGGACGTTCTCTCGCTCGCCGATGTCCTCCACGCCGCCGAGGAAGTGGCCGGCCCAAACCACCACTTTCGAGCCGTCGAGCTTCCCCTCAATCTCGCCATGCCCGAGGCGCTCGCCGCCAGGACGCAGTTGATGGGCACCGAGCGCGTGCCCTTCCTGCAGGCGGCGCGAGCGAGCGCGCTGATGGTGTTTTCAAGCGCCAGCCTGTTGCAGGGGCGGCTGGCGGCGGGGCTGCCCGACGGGATTCAAAAGAAGCTTCCGGGCTTTCGGACGGATGCGCAGCGCTCGCTTCAGTTCGTGCGCTCGACGCCCGGCATCACCTCGGCGCTGGTGGGGATGAGCCGGCGCGAACACGTGGAGGAAAACCTCGCCGCCGCCCGCGTGCCCCGGCTTACGCGCGAAGAGTATCGGGCGATTTTCTCCTGAGGACCGAAAAGTCACATGATCCGCCGTAGGGGCGATCCTTGTGGTCGCCCCAGGGCGGACCTCGGCCCGACCGTTATGGGCGAGCACAAGGCCCGCCCCTACAGCTTTCCGGCGATAATCCGGTCGAGAGCCGCCGCGGTGTCGTAAAACTGCTGGTCGAGAGCGTAGTGGTAGCGGTCTTCCATTTCCGCCACCAGCCAGCCGTCGTAGCCGACCTTATCGAAGGCTTTGCGGATCGCCGGCCAGCTGTTGTCTCCCAGGAACATGTTCGTGTAGACGCTCTCGTGGCCCGAGCGCCCGCGATGCTTCTTCACGTCCTTCGCGTGCACGCGCGTGATGCGCGGCCCATGCATCTCGATCCACTGCTCGGCGTACCCGGTGTCATGAATGTTCCCGAGGTCGAGGTGAAGCCCGACCGCGGGACTGTTCACCTCATCGAGGAAGGTCCCGAATTCCCGCGGGCTGATCAGAAACCGCTGCTCCGAATTGCAGTTCTCACAGCCGATGCGGACGTGCGCGCGCTCGGCCTTGGGCGCCAGTTGCTTCAGCGCGTCTAGCGTGGAGAGATAAACTTCGTTGTAGGGAGCCTCCTCCGTCACCAGGCCCGCGACCACCAGAATCGCGTCCGTCCCCAGAATCTGCGCGGTCTCCATCTGCCGTTCAACAATTTGCAGGGCCTTCTCGCGGACCTTCGGGTCGCGCGCCGAGAGCGGGGATTCCCAGTGGAGCCCGGTCGAGACGTTCGAGACCACGAGGCCCGAATTCGCGACCTTGCGGCCGAGCTCCTTCACTTCGTTGTCCGTGGTTTGTAATTGGAACCAGGGGACGTCGCCGAGCCACAGCTCAACGCCGTCGTAGCCCGCTTTTTTAATCAGCTCGAGCCCCTGCTCGAAGCTCCAGCCCTTGGGAATCATGTTGTCGCCAATGGATTTTTTCATGGAAGCCTCCCTCCAAAATCCCCTCTCACCGCGCTCGCGTGCGCCGGCATCTTAACCCATTTCCCTGCTCCCGTGGCTCCGCGACCTGTACAATTCAAGAATTCCGCACTGGATGCCCGTGGGCTGAGGGCATGACGAACGCCGGCGTGGTCATTCCCGCGGAAGCTGGAATCCACGTGCCATACCCGCCTTGACAACGGCTCACCTTTCCGATAGCTTGCCGTTCTGTTCATCATCCCAATCTTGCGAGCCCTGCGGGGGAACTTTTGCCGCGCAAACGATTCGTAACCCTCACCACCGACTTCGGGCTTCAAGACCATTTCGTCGGGGTCATCAAAGCCGTCATACTGAATATCAATCCCGAAGCCATCCTGGTGGACCTCAACCACAACGTCAGCTCGTACGACGTGTTCGAAGCCGCCTTCACGCTGGTCCAATGCTACCGGTTCTTCCCCTCCGACACGATTCACCTGGTGGTGGTGGACCCGGGCGTGGGCACGGCGCGGCGGCCGATCCTGGCTCGCTCGATGGAACACACATTTGTCGCGCCGGATAACGGCGTGCTCTCGCTCATCTACGAGCGCGAGGAAAACGTCGAGGTGCGGCACGTCACCGCCGATCACTACTTCCTGAATCCCGTCTCGAACACCTTCCACGCGCGGGATATTTTTGCGCCGGTGGTTGGCTGGCTCAGCAAGGGCGTCGAGTTGGACAAGTTCGGCGACCCGATCACGGACTTTACCCGCTTCATCCCGCCCCAACCCAAGCGAGTGAGCGACAGCCTGGTGAAAGGCGTCACGCTGAAAGTGGATAAATTCGGCAACATAATCACCAACCTGACCCCTGAGGATGTCCCGCAACTGTTTCAAGATAATCCGCCGCCCTTCAAGATCATTATCAATCAGCGGGAAATCACCAAGTTGAACCTCGCCTACTCCATGGGCAAGCCGTCAGAAATTTTCGCGATTGTCGGAAGCTCCGGGTATCTGGAAATCTGCACCAACCGCGGCTCCGCGGCCGAAGCCTTAAAGGTTGGCCGGGGCGCGGAAGTCGGTGTGATGTTCGGCGGCGCGGGCGCCGCCACCCCCACGGCTTAGGCCGCCTCATGATCACTACCCCGCTCGAATCGGCGCGAGTCGCTCCCCTCCTGCGTATGCAGGATGAATGCATAAGGTTGACCCCCTCACGCTTCAGCTTGTATACTGCTTGAGTTATAAGGGCCTCTCATAGAGTTTTTTCCGGCGTCAAGTCTGTCCTTGGCGTCGCGAGGCGATTCAAAATGGTCCCTCAAG
>QHZO01000305.1:0-1498 GCA_003224695.1 Acidobacteriota bacterium | reverse complement strand
TTCTGTCCTCGCGCTCCTCGTTGCCGGCTCGAACGTTGCCGTCGCCGAGGGTCGCGGCAGCACGTCCGCTTGGAGCGACGACTTCACAGAAACCCAGCTCAACAGCAGGTTCTGGGCTGTCTCGAAGGGCAGCGCCCCCGGTTACATCGCCAACCAGCACCAGGGTTACTTCACCCCGGCCAACGTGAGCCTTTCCGGCGGATATCTCGTCCTCAAGCTGACGCAGCAGACGGGCACCGTGGGCAACAACGCCGCCGGCGTCCTCTCCTACGGAGGCCAGGTGCGCACGCGCCATACCTACGGCTATGGGACCTACACGTGGACGATGCGCATGTCCTCGACGGCCGCCGCTCCGACGGGTGCCGGCGCGGCGGTTTCCGGGAGCGTCTCGGCGGGATTCATTTACTTCAACAATTCTCAAACAGAAATTGATTTTCAATTTCCCGCCGACTCGGCAGATTCACCTTATCTGGTCAACTGGCTGAATCCCAGCCCCGCCTCGAGCCCCGCCCCCAGTGACGAAACCTTCACCACCGAAGCCGGCTTGAATGTGGCCACAAGTTTCCACACCTATAAATTCGTCTGGCAGCCCGGCCGCATTGATTATTACGTGGACGGAACGCTCGAAGTGACGCACACCACGAATGTCCCGACCGCCCCCGCTTATTTCATGATGAATCATTGGGGAACCGACGATCCCAACTGGGGCGGGGCCGCGTCGCCCGGCGTTACCCGCTACTTTTACGTGCGCTCCGTGAGTTATTCGCCGTAGTAATGCCCACCGAAAACGACTCCTGAAGTCGTCCTAAAGCCATTCGTGTGTCGTCAACGAAGTTCGTTGTGGATCTCCGCTCCGGGGGGCCACAACTCCGTGCTTGTCAATATGTGATGTATAAGTTACAATGGGAAACGTGGTGGAGATTCGCCACTACCTCAGCCGCGCCGGGAAAGACGTGTTCGACGATTGGCTGTCACGCCTCGCCGATCCTCGCCTGCAGGCAAAGATCGCAAACCGAATCAACCGGCTGGCCGCCGGAAACTTTGGCGATTCGAAGGCGCTCGGCCAAGGTTTGTTCGAGTTGCGGATTGATTGGGGACCCGGCTACCGCGTGTATTATGCGATGCTTGGCAGGTGGTGTGTATTGCTCCTTTGCGGCGGCGACAAGCGAAGACAGTCGTCAGACATTGACCGGGCATTAGAGTACTTCAAGGACTACAAGGAAAGGACCTGAACCCATGAAACATAAAGCCAGTGTCTCGCACGACGAAACCATCGTTCGCCGGCTTCGGAAGGACCCGGGCTTTGCCGGCGAGTATCTCAAAGCGGCATTGGAAGATCAGGACGAACCTGGCGTTCTGCTGATTGCCTTGCGTCACCTCGCCCAAGCGCGAGGGATTGCCAAAGTCGCCAAGGCGGCCGGCATTGAGCGAGAGAGCCTTTATCGAGCGCTGTCGGCTCGCGGCAACCCCCGCCTGTCCACGTTAGCCGCCGTTACCA
>QHZO01000304.1 GCA_003224695.1 Acidobacteriota bacterium | reverse complement strand
GTTTGTTGATGAACGAGACCAGGATGACTGCCGTCTCAACCGAAACGCCCATGAGAGCGAGCAGTCCTAGCACGGACGACACGCTGAAGGGTGTATGAGTCAGCCTCAGCGCCACGAGCGCCCCGACTGGTTCCGTCAAGACCACGCCGATCGCAATCGAAACGGGGAATTTGAAATTGCCGTAGAGCGCGAAAAGGATCATGAAAATGAGGAGAACAGTCAGCGGGCCGATGACATTCAACTGCTCTTCCGCCGAGACCAGCTCCGAATATTCTCCGCCCCATTCGACTCGGTAACCTTGGGGAAGCGAGCGCACGATGGGCTCGATCGCCTTCCTGCCGTCCGTCACCGCTCCCTCGAGGTTTCGGCCCTGAATGCTGTACTGAACTCCAATATAGCGAGAATTATTTTCGCGGTAGACGAACGACGCGCCATTGCCCTGGCGGATGTCGGCAAGCTGCTTGAGCGGGATTTGCTCGCCGTCCGGCGCGCCAACCAGCAAACCGCCGATTTCCGTCCCGCTCGACCGGAATTCCGGCCGCATGCGCACGACCAGGTCGAAGAGCCTTTCGCCTTGAATCACCTGGGTTGCCGCTTGGCCTCCCACTGCAGCCTGGACGACGGCTTCGACGTCGGCGACGTTGATGCCGTAGCGCGCGATTTTTTCGCGGTCAACGTCCACCAACAGGCTCGGCTGCCCGAGCTCGCGCACCACGGTCAAATCCGTGAATTCGGGCCGGCGGCCCAGCGTTTCCTTAATGCGCAACGCCGCGTCTTCAAGGACGTTCAGGTCCGGCCCGTAAACCTTGACCGCCAGGGCGCTCTTCAGACCCGTCAGCGCTTCGTCCACGGCGTCCTCGGCGGGTTGCGTAAAGATAAAGATGATGCCGGGGTAGGCTGCCAGCTTGCCGCGCAGGTCTTCGACCAGTTCTTCCTTGGTGTGGGTCGAGCCGGTCCGCCACGTCAGGTCTTTATAAGGCTTCAGCCCGACGTAGAATTCGCAATTGAAAAACCCAGTGGGGTCGGTGCCGTCATCGGGTCGGCCGAGCTCCGAGCCGACCTCCGTCACTTGGGGATATCCCATCAGGATGTGGCGAATCTGCGGCGCAATCTTAGAGGCTTCATCAAACGAAATCGTATAGGGCATCGTGGCGCGAACCCAGAGGGCGCCCTCGTCGAGGTGGGGCATGAACTCGGCGCCGATGGAAGGAGCGAGGCTGAGCGACGCGCCGAAAATGAGGACTGCGGCGGCCATGGTCAGGGCGGGGTGGTTGAGGCAGAAGCCGAGCTGGCGCGCGTACAACGCCTTGACCCACTCGAAGGGGCGGTTCACGCGCTCCCGGACTCCCCGCTTGAACCACGCAGAGGCCAGCACCGGCACCAGGGTCAACGTCAGGATGAGGGCGCCCAAGAGCGCAAACGACATGGTGTCTGCCATGGGATGGAAGAGCTTCCCGGACGCCCCGCTCAAGGCATAAATGGGCAAATAGCCCGCAATGATTACCGCGACAGAGTAGATGATAGGCCGGTCCACGTCACGCGCCGCATGACTAATCACGTCGCGCAAGTCGTAGCTCTGCCCGTGGCGCAAGCCGAGCTCGCGATAGATGTTTTCCATCATGACCACAGTCCCGTCAATGATGATCCCAAAATCAATCGCGCCAATCGAGAGCAGGTTCGCCGAGACGTCGTGGGCATGCAGAACGATAAACGAGAAGAGCAGGGAGAGCGGAATCGTCAACGCGACGATGATCGCAGCTCGGGCGCTGACCAGGAAAAAGATGAGGACGATCAAAACCAGGATCATTCCGCGGGCGAGGTTCCCCTCCACCGTATCCGTGGTCAAGCGGACCAACTCGCTGCGGTCGTAAAAGGGGCGGACCTTGACGTCGGGCGGAAGAACCTCACGATTGAGCTCGTCGGTCTTCGCCTCCACGGCCTTGAGCACCACTTGGGTCTGCTCGCCGCGGCGCATCAGGATGACGCCCTCGACGGCATCCTCGTTGTCTTTTGACCGGTCCACAAAGCCGAACTCGCCCAGCCGCGGCGCGTGGCCGATCACCACTTCGCCGACGTCGCTGACGCGCACGGGCGCGCCGTGCCCGCTCCCGAGCACGATCTGCTCGATGTCTTTCGTACCCCGCGCCAAGCCCAGACCTCGGACGTAATAGAACTGGCCGCCTTGGGAATAGAAACCTCCCCCGGTGTTGCTGTTATTCGCGGCAAGCGAATTGAGGACTTGCGGGACCGTCAGGTGGTAGCCATAGAGCCGCGCCGGGTCGAGCAGCACCTGATACTGCATCTCCGTGCCGCCGAAGCCGGAATCGTCGGCGACCCCGGGCACGGTCCTGTAAGCGCGCTCCAATACCCAGTCTTCAAAGGTTTTGAGCTCCTGCGGCGTGCGGTCCGGACTTTCCAGCACGTAACGGTAAACCAGGCCGCTCGGGCTGAAGAGCGGCGCCAGTTGCGGCGACACTCCGTCCGGAAGGCTGGCTCCGGACAGGCGCTCGAAAACCACTTGCCGGGCAAAGTAGCTGTCCGTCCCCTCCACGAAAGCGATTCGAACCTCAGAGAGGCCGTAGAGTGAAATAGAGCGCAAGACGTCCAGGCGAGGGGCGCCGTTCATTTCGACTTCGATGGGCAGCGACACCAATCGCTCAACTTCTTCGGAGGCGTGTCCAGGCCACTGCGTGATAATTTCGACCATCGGCGGCGACAAGTCGGGGTAGGCGTCTACGGGCATGCGGTGAAAAGCCACGAGGCCCGCGACGACAATCATGAGGGAGAGCATCACCACCAGAAACCGCTGGCCGAGAGCTGCCTGGACGATGCGATGAATCATAGGAACAAAGTCGGATGTCAGCATCCAGCGATCCGTAGGGGCAATTCATGAATTGCCCCTACGAGCTGATGGCGTTCAACGCTGAAACGAATTTGCGAACTGCAAGAACAAGCTTCCGTCGGCCACGACGCGCTCGCCGGCCTGGAGCCCGCCCGTGATCTGTGTCTTGCCGTTCTGGCTTTCGCCCAGCTCGACCAGCCGCTGGGCAAACTGGTTCGAGCCCTGCTCGAGGTAAACAAACGGTTGATTCTCAGAATTGCGCAGCACGGCGGAGTCCGGCACAGAAAGTGCGGCCTCGATGACGCCGGCCTGAACGAGCGCCGTGACGTACATGTCCTTTTTCAGCTTCTTCCCCGGATTCGCGGTCACGACGCGCACCTGGAGCGTTCGTGTCGTCGGGTCCAGTGCGGAGGCGACATATGAAATCCTCCCATGGAACGCCGCAGGGTAAGCGTCCGACTGGATCGTCACGGGCTCGCCAAGCCGCACAAATCCGAGGTCGCGCTCGTAGACGTTCGCGAGCACCCAAACGCTCGACATATCGGAAATGGTGAAGACCTGCGTCTGGCCCGCCTGGACGACTTGGCCGGGGGAAGCCAGCCGTTCGACCACTTCCCCGCCAATCGGAGCAAGCACCGGAATTTCCGGCGTCCCCGGGTCCTCGAACAAGCGTGTGAGATCACGGACACCCAGGACCTTCAGCGCCTGCTCGGAGGCCTGGAGGTCCGCTTGGCTTTGCGAGCGTGTGGATTCAGCCTGCTGGAGGTCGGCTTGGGCAATGGCGTGATGGTCGAAGAGGTCCACGGCGCGCTGATAGTTTTTGTCGGCCAACTGGAAGGCGTCATGCGCCTTCAAGTAGCTCGCGCGCGACTGCGCGTAGTCGGGGCTCACGACGTAAAGCATGGACTGGCCCTTGCGCACGATCTGGCCAGGCGAGACCAAAATCCGCGAGACGGGGCCGCCAACTTGCGTGATGACGGGGGTTGTCTGAAAGCTGTTGTAAGCCACCGCCCCGGTCAGGCGGAGCGTGCGCGCCAGGCGAGTCTTTTCAACGGTCGCGATGGCAATGTGGGACAACTGGCCGGCAGAGAGCGTGAACAGTTCGGCCTTGGCCGTAGCTCCGGCACTCGTGGCTCCGGCACTCTTGCCGGAGCCCATTGTCTGTAAGTTTGCATTCGACGGCCCTGTCTGGCACCCGGGCGTGGCTAGCGCCAGCGACATGGTCATTCCCGCGAAAGCGGGAATCCACAACCGAGGCCGCGCCCGCAACTTCTCCCGATACTCATCCCGCGCAATTTGTTTTTTCGTCATGGCAGATTCCTCGTGCCAACAGATTCGCGCAGTTGCTCGAGCGAGAGCATAAAGTTGGCGAGCGACTGGCGGTAGGCGAGCTGCGTGGCCCGATAGCTCCGCTCGGCGTCAAGATAGTCCAGCAGGCTCGCCGCGCCGCGCTTGTAAGCGTACTCACTGATATCGCGCGAATCCTCGGATTGCTTCAGGTACCCTGATTGGAAGAGTTGGACGATTTGCCCGTTCGATGCCACCTGTTCGTAAGCGTTTGAGACGTCGGTCATCACCTGCTCTTGGGCAGCCGTGCGATTTTCCTCGGCCTGCGTAATCGCATATTGCGTGCGGGCGATCTCGCCCTGATTGCGGTCGAAAATCGGGATTTCCATGTTGAAGATGAAGCTCGCGGTGTTCAGAGCCGTGACGTGCGTGTAATCGAGCGTGGTCGAAACGCTGCGATAGCCGTTGGCGCGGGCAAGCTGGTGTTGGCTTTGTGCCGCCTCCACGCCCTGGGTGGCGGCGAGAAAGTCCGGGCGAAGCTCGAGCGCCCGCATCTGAACATCCTGCTTGTTGAGCTTGAGCGGGACGAAAGCGAGGTCACCGATGACGTCGTAATCCGCCGGCACCGATTCGTAGCCGAGCAACTGCCGCAGGCTCGCCTTGGCCTGAACCAGCGCCAGTCCGGCCGAGGAAACGTCCGTTTGGAATTGCAGCAACTGGATCTTGATCTTGAGCAAGTCGCCTTCGCTGATCGCCCCGGCCTTGTAACGCTCTTCGCTTAAGTCCACCGTTTGTTGAAAGCTTTTCAAATCCTCGCGAGCCAAGTCGAGGTTTGATTTCGCCAGCAGGACCTGGATGAATTGCTGGCTGACGTTATAGACCAAACCGCGCTCGGCATCGTCCACCTGATAGCGCGTGACGGTGGTCTGGTCGCGGGCCGCGCGGATGCGCGCCGCTCGCTTGTGCCCGCGCTCCCAGGTGTAAGTGAGCCCCACGTCGAATTCCGTAATGGTGTTCAAGGTCGATCCGGTGAATTGGCTGGGGACGAGGGGAATGAACAAATCGTCGTAGTTAAAAACGGGGTTCGGCCGGATGGCGGCCGTGACCTCGTCCGCCTGGCTCTGCTCGACCTCGGTGCGTGCAGCTTTCAAGGCATGGTTATGCGCAATCGCCAGTTGCATCGCCAGATCGAGGTCTATGCGTGGTGCAGGGGCGGTATGTTGGCCGGAAAGTCGCCCCGCAAGAAAGCACAACAACGCGCATCCGATGAGAGTCCAAGACCCTCCTCTGCCTGCTCGCCAATTGCGTATAGTCATATTCACCCACCTCAATGCAAAAGAGAGTCCAATGAAAACCGCCACCGCGGCTGTCAATTCACCGCGGAGGTCATGCGACAGAAAGGGAACGATTAGGCGAGCGGGGGAGCGCGGCCGTAGATGGGGGCCGTGTGAATGGGCGTCGGATGCGCGACGGCTGGGAGAACCGCGCTCTGCCGGACGATTTGGCAAACCACGCAGTAATGGCTTCCGGTGGCAAGAGGCGAGCCGCTGTCATGCGTCTCGTGGAATGCCGACTGAGCGCCGGGCAGACCTTCCGGCAACTCGTGCGAGCGGACGACCGCCACCCAAAGCAAGTGCATCTGCAGAGCGAGCAGTAGCCCGGCGAGGGCCCGCATATACGTTTGTCTAGCGGCACGGCTCATAGGCGTTGTGGAATGCAGACTTACAAACTCTTTGACACTACCGCTTAATTCCTTGGGAATCAACCTATAAGGCGGTAGTGTCTCAGTTTGCTGTAGCGGCGCTCTATGAGCGCCGAAATGATTAAAAGGAAAGTTCGGCGGTCATAGACCGCCGCTACAGGATGTTCAAGTTGAGACATTACCTATAAGGCAGACATGCGGCTCTTAATCTTACAAGTACCGCGAGTCTTCCCAGGGCCACATGAATGCTGATTCGCTCCTGACTCGCAGGGTTGTCCCACCCTGTGGCGAGTTTCAAGGGCCTTCATGATCATGGGCGGCGGCTTGGCTGGGACAATGTCTTGACTTTTTCCGCAAGTGCCGGAAGGGCGGAAAGGTGTGCGTACATGCGCTTGAATTCGTTGAGACGCCTGGCCGGCCGCCCCCAAACCGTGGTTCCAGGCCGGACGATTTTCCCCGGCAATACACCCGCGCCGCCGCCGAGGATTGCTCTCGACCCGATGCGGACGTGGTCGCCAATGCCAACTTGCCCGCCCATCACCACATAATCGCCTACCTCGACACTGCCCGATATTCCCGTCTGAGCGGCGATGATAGTATGGCGCCCGATGCGAACGTTGTGCGCGATTTGAACGAGGTTATCAATCTTGGTGCCCTCGCCTATCAATGTCGTGCCTAACGACCCGCGGTCAATTGTGGTGTTGCCGCCGATTTCCACATCGTCTTCGATCACCACTTTGCCGACTTGTGGGAACTTGTGGTGGCGACCATCGGCGAACACGTAGCCGAACCCATCGGAACCGACGACGGCGCCGGCGTGAATGATCACGCGATTCCCGAGGCGCGCGCCGGCATAGATCGTCACGCGAGGGTAGAGCACACAGGCGGAGCCAACCTCCGCGTCTTCACCGAGAAACACGCCCGCCCCGATTCGCGTTCCCGCGCCGACTCGCGCACGCCGCTCGATGACGGCGTGGGGCCCCACGCTCACCGCGGCGGCCAAAACCGCCTCCGCATGCACAACCGCGGTCGGATGGACCCCCTCCTCCTGCGGCTCGGGCGGCCGCAAAATCTCCGCCGCTTGTAGAAAGGCCAGTTTCGGATGAGAGACAGCGAGCGTCGTCCTCCCCGGCAGGGTCACGCCGCGCGGAACGAGGATGAGCCCCGCGAGGGAAACTGCGGCACGCGACAACGCTCGTTCGCCCTCTGCGTAGGCCAGTTCATCCGGACCGGCGTTCTCGAGTGCCGCGATGCCTCGAATCTCGCGCTTCCCCTCCTCTTGGAACGCGACGGCCAAATGCCGAGCCAACTCTTCGACGGTCATGCTCCACCTCCCTGGATTCTTTTAGGGTGCAGAGGTATACGATAGACGGTAGACAGTATACGGTATACGGCATTTGCCCCGTATACAGTCTACCGTCTACCGTAGGTGCGGCTCGCGCCTCGACTGCCCTCAAAAGGGGTAGAGCGGGGGCTCGCCCGGCGGGCGAGTCTTCCATCGCCGGTGGACCCAGAGCCAGTGGTCGGGGTGGCGGCGCGCGGCGTCTTCGATCAGGCGCGTGAAGTTTTGCGTGTTGACGCGGATCTCCTCTTCGGGGTCGTCCCCCGTGATCCAGTGAACCGGGTCGAACCGAAGGCGGTACTTGCCGAGCTGCCGATCGAAGATCACGAGCCCCATCACGATGGGGACGCCGGTCTTGCGGGCCAGTCGCGCCGGCCCAGGCGTGGTTGAGGCGGCGCGGCCAAAGAAGTCCACGAAAACCCCTTCCGGTTCGAGCATGTTTTGGTCTATCAGAACTCCCACAGCCTCTCCGCGCTGAAAGGCCCGCAGCGCCTGGAACGCGAAATCCCGCTTCTCGATGGGGTGGCCGCCGCTCAGGGAGCGGTAGCGATTGACCAGCGCGCCAATCAAAGGATTATCAAGCTCGCGCACCACGAAATGGCACGGGAAGCCGTAAAGGCCGTGCGCGAAGGAGCTCAATTCCCAATTGCCGAAGTGCGCGGTGAGAAAAAGCACGCCCTTGCCCTGGGCGCGAGCACGCTCGAAGTGCTCGAAGCCATCATAGACAATCAGTTCGTCAATGTTGGACGATTTGAGCCGGGGAAACTGAGAGAAGTCGGCGAGCATCCGGCCAAAGTTTTGGAACACACCGAAGAGCGTCTGACGGCGCCGCCGCTCGGCCCATTCGGGGAAGGCCATCCGCAGGTTCAAGAGCCCCACGCGGCCGAGACGCGGCCAGAAGAGGTAAGCGAGGGCTGCCAGGGCAGCGCCCAGCGCTCTCGCCAGCCGGTGCGGGAGCCATCCCAGGAATGCCAGCACCCCGCGCACGGCGACATACTCCAAGCGCTCGCGAAACGTCACCTTGACTTGACCCGAGCGTGTCAGCCGACGGGCGACATCACCTGCACATTTTTCCAAGGACCTAATCGCCACGGGACTCGTCAACCCCTCCCAACCCTATCGTTAACCGAGATAGCCGCGCCCAGGATCAAGTTCCTCCGCCCAAACCGCCCCTCAGTCTGCTCGCAAGGGCAAATTTTGGAGAAAGAAATTGAGGATTAGGTCCTCGTACTCTCTCTTCTCAGAATCGGTGGCGTAGATCAACTGCGTGTGTTCCTGAACCAGCAACTGTTTAGGTTGTGGCGCCTGCCGGTAGAGTTCCTCCGTCGTCGCCACCAGGGCGGGAGAATCGCGGCCGGCGATGAAGAGTTTCGGTATAATCCCGAGTCTGCCGAGCCCGGCGCTGAGGTCGGGGGGATGGCTGCTCGAAGCCATCAGGTGAAATTCCTTCTCTGCCAGGCCGTGGAAAAACCCGCTGGAAGCTCCGCCCAACAAGTCGGATAATTGAGCATCGAACATTTGATCCGGAACCGCGTAGACCGAGTCCACCACCAAGACTTTCACCACAGGCATCTGCTCGGCGTCGGCCAAGGCGGCGTAGGCTCCCGTGGTGCGGCCCACCAAGCCGACGCGGCCGGGATTGATGCCCTGCGCTGAGGTCACCTTTTGGATAGCGGCCTTCAAGACTTCGATGTAACTGGGTCCCAGGTCGGACATCGAATTCCGGCCCTTCGAACCTCGGAAGTTAAAAAGGTAAACATTAAAATGGTTTTCCTGAAGGATGGTGCCGAGCGAGAGACCGTCGGAGCGATTGGAGCCGTAACC
>QHZO01000303.1 GCA_003224695.1 Acidobacteriota bacterium | reverse complement strand
AGGCGGGCGTCGCCGCTGAGAAATCGGGGCACCTGGAGGAGGCCGAGAAGGATTTCCTGGATGTGCTTCAGCAAGGGGGCAACATTGCCTTCGTCCACCACAACCTCGGAACCATTTATCAGCAACAAGGCGATCACGTGCGAGCCATTGCGGAGTTTCGAGAGGCAATTCACTTGCAGCCGCAGCTTGCCCCGGCCCACATTCTGCTTGGAGCGAGTTTGATGGCCACGCACAAAATCCCGGACGCCATCCGAGAGCTCCAGCGCGCTGTAGAACTGGCCCCCCGCGAGCCTTCCGTGCACATGGAGCTTGCCAAAGCCTACGAGTTATCAGGGGCCGCGTTTGGAGTGGTGAAGGAGTATCAAATCCTGACTGCGCTTGACCCGGCCAACCCCGAATACACCTACCAGTTGGGCCGCGCGTACATGAACCTTTCAAAATGGTGCATCATGGAGATCCGGCAGCGAGGCCCTGATTCCTCGCGGAGGTATGAAACCTTGGCGGAAGCGTTAATGGGGCAAGGCCAAACCGAGCGGGCGATCCACTTTTTCCAGCGAGCTGGGCATGCTGACCCCAAGCTCCCGGGAATACACCTGGCGCTGGCGCAAATCTATCTTCAACAGAACCGGCCCGAAGATGCTCGGCGCGAAATCGAGCAGGAACTCACCCTGGTCCCGGAAAGCGTGGCCGCGAAGGCGCTGCAACAGCAAATCGCCGCGAAGCATTAACTTGCGAAATCTCCTCTGCGGCATGATCCTTCGCCTGATGCCATTGCCTACTGCTTACTGCCTTCTGCCTACCGTTCTTATCAATGGGGCCGCCCGTCTGGCTTTTCCGCTTTGAGCTTTTGAAAGGTGGCCCACTCGCTATCGGCTTTTGACTTGTCGCCCAGGCGCTGATAAACGCGTCCCAATGCATAGTGCGGCTCCGGAAAAGAAATGTCATATCGGACGGCGAGGTTCAGTTCCTGAATCGCTTCCTGGTCTTTCCTCTCCTTTTCGAGGAGCAGGCCCATTTGATAGTGGGCCTGGGGGAAACGCGAGTCGTACCGGAGCGATTCTTCAAGGGCTTTTCGGGCGTCTTCAAATTTCGCCAACTTAATCAGTAAGGTCGCCAGGTTCAGGTCAGGCCAGGGGCTGGGATCAGGCAGCTCGCGATTCAGTCGAATGCCCTCCTCGTAGGCCCGAATGGCGTCATCGTACAGGGCTAGCGCTTCGTAGGTCAGGCCGAGGCTGTCGTAGGCCTTCATGAAGTGGGCGTCGAGCCCCAGCGATTCGCGGAAACGGTTTGCTGCATCTTTGAAACGCATCGCGTCGTAATCAAGGCGCCCTAGCCAGTAGGGATAGCGCGCGTTGAGGGGTTCCGAAGCCGCCAGCTTTTCCAATTCCGGGCGCGCCCAGTCCCGATGGTCCAGGATGATATAGCTCAATGCCAGAGTGAAGCGGTCGCGGTCGGAGAGCGGTGCAATGGCCTCGGCTTTCTTCATGGCGACGGCGCAATTCAGATATTTGCCATCCAGAAAAAAGATGCTACCCACAGCGCTCAGCAGCATTGGCGACTTGGGCTGGCGCTCAATCTCGCTTGCCAGCATCTCTTCGGCGCGCGTGTACTGGCGGGCCTCGACGGCGGCACGGAGCTTGGCGCGCTGGTCGTCGTCCAACGGCAGTCGCCGGTACACGTCCGCGGAGGGCTCAACGGAAGGGACCTCCTCCAGCCGCAGTTGCTGGGAAAACGCCCAACCGGAGCTGCACACCCAGACAAGCAGAAAAGTACAAGCCGCGGAGCTCGAACGTAGTGCCACAGAAGCCTCTCAGCCGCACGGAGGAGGTGTGGCCCTCCCACGAAAATTCCTAGCGGTCACGCTAACACGTCTGAACAGGCAGCAACAAGCCCTCGCAAGGAAGGTTTCGCGGTCGGTGCCGATTGCGTGTTCCACCGTCTTTCGTCAGCGCGTGTGTCACTTCCCTCCCTGCGGCACGGTGTTTTATCTCTGCTGCCATTGTGATCGGGGCCAGCAGTATTGCAGCCCCCGCTGTCGCGAAAAATCCCGCCGGCTACAGCGCCGCGAAGCCAACCGCCAATGAAATTACTCGGAGATGGGTCAGGATCGAAGCGAATATTGGATTGGCCCAGAACACAATTGAAGCTTACGGTTCTTCCCACGAAGGGACATCAGCTTGAATTGGCACTCAAACCTCCCGAACGAAAAGTGACCTGGCCCCACCCTTGGCCATGTTGTTCGACCTGCTGCACCTTGCACGGTTCATACGCGGAGGTGCTCCCCGTTGTTCGGACAGAAAATCGGGCTTGCTAAGGTGGATCGCTGCCTGAAAAAAGTTATATGTAAATACCCGTCGCCGGGCCTG
>QHZO01000302.1 GCA_003224695.1 Acidobacteriota bacterium | reverse complement strand
CCGCTCCCCAAGGCCGGTGCTGCTGCCTATTTTAGCTTGCTTACGGAGAGATTGGAAAAGACCCTGCGGGCGCTGTCTACGGTGCCCTTTGCCAGGCGCGGGCGCTCCATGGTGCAGCCATTCCCGCTGGAGCCTGCCCTTTGGTCCCGACCTTGTCGGGAGACGAAGCAGCGGGAATGACCCGTGTGTCGAAAGGGATCCCACCCGAATGACACCAGCCCCGAAGCGGTGGTTTCCCTCGACAAAGGTGAGGCGATTATAGTTGCCGGTTGAACCCTCGGCCGGCGGTTCAGCGTGAAGCTCGCTCAGAGTGCTTGCCGCCGACGGCAGCCAATTCGCGGTCTATTATCTTGTCGAAATCCGCGTCCGACTGCGCGCCATTCAAAAATTCGCCGTTAATAAAAAACGCCGGAGTCCCGTTGACCCCGACCTGGGAGCCCGCCTCGGCATCACGCCCTACCGCCGCTTTGTACTTGCCGGATTTCAGGCAGGACTCAAACGCCTTCTGATCCATGCCGAGTCCGGCCAAACATGGCATCGTGCATTTCCCAGTATTTTCCTTGCTCCAGAGCGCAGCGCGAGCCCTCCGCCGCCATCTCCGCGTGGGGATGAATCGTCGAGAGTGGGAAGTCCCGGAAAGCGAGCTTCACTTTGCCTTGATACTTGGCGAGAACGGTCTTGAGCGTCGGCTGCACCTTGCCACAGTAAGGGCACTGAAAATCGGCGAATTCCACGATCGTCACGGGCGCCCCAGGGTCTCCCTTGACCCGCGCCGAGTCGTAGTCTACGTGAACGACGGGTGCCTGGAGGAGGATGGAAACTTGGGCCTTGTCGCGCAGGGAATCCACAAATTTATCCCGCGCCTCTTGAATCGCGGAGGCCTTCAGATGTTGTATAACCTGCGGCTTGATCTGATCGAAGGGCAGTGTGGTCTGGCTCTTCACGGCCAGGTAATAGCCTTTGGCTTCCTCGTCCGAAGGATCGGCAACTTTGGAGTCCACTTCCTGCTTAAGGAGCTCGTCGGCGGTGAGGCCCCTCTTTTTCGCTTCGGCCTCGACGATCTTCTTGCGAATCAATTTATCCAGCGCGTCGCTTTTCGCTTTGTATTCCTGCTTGCCGAGCTCGAGTAGACTAGGCCCGGCTACCGACATCAGGTCCTGCTCGAAGATTGGCTGGCCCTCGACAATGGCCACGGGCTTTTGCGGGTCTTGGGCGGATAAGATAAGTGGGGCGGCGAGAATCAGCGCCGCACAAATAAAAATAACGCGAAAACTGGATTTGTTCATGTTCCTCCTCATGGGCTCTCGAGAAGCGCTCTCCGCGAAGCGGGACAGAGTCCTTCGAACAGGTCCCGATCCGCAGGGCCGAGAAACGAATCCTGGGCCCCCAAGTCTTATCAGGCTGATGAAAAACTCTTGAGAGGTGTCATGCTGAGCCCCGTTCGCCCTTCCGCTGCGAACGCCCCTGAGCGCCGCAAAGGGGCGCAGGGTAAACTCCGTGAAGAATCCCTGTCCGTCAGCCGACGGATGGCCACATCCGTCAGCCGACGGAATCCTCACGATGACAGCCTGTGGGATTTTTCATCAGCCTCTCCGATTATGTTATTACAGGCGAAGAAGATTTCCAACCCCAAAATTGACTTTTCTTGAGCCTGATCCTTGCTTGGCGTGACCATTGCTTCGGTCCTTTGGGCTACAGAGTCTGTGTGAAAACTCCGTTTTTCCGCCCGGACCTGGCCGAGAGGGCATCCGTCGGCTGACGGATGCCGAAAGAATTGGTGGAATGAGACAGGGCCTTGAGGCCCTGCGGGTTGCGGCTTCAGCGGCTAACGCCGGGCCATCTCCCGAGGCTCCGATGGCACACCCGAAGGCGCGCCCTGACGAAGTGATTCGAAGGCGTTTATGACGTCCTGTCTCGCTCCGGAAACACTCTTCTATGGCGCTCGGCCCAACCAACCCTCCACGCTTCAGCCGCACGGGCTTGAGCGTGGCGAAGGTAACGAGCACGTTCTACCGCGCGCTGGACAATCAAAGCCAGCCAGTCAAGCTCGAAAGGGGGCATGATGAAATCATGTGCCCCACGTTCGCGAACCGCCCAGTACAGTTTTATGTCCGTGAGGGGGCTCACGACGATGACGCTGGTTGGGGTGCCTAAGTGATTGGCCAATTTGATGACATCCGGCCAAGAGCCGTCGGGGAGGGCCGTGTCGGTGAAAATCAGATCGGGCTCGGTTTGCCGAATCAATCGCCGCGCCCCCTCGAGGCTGCCGACGCTCGAGGTTGCTATGTTCAATTTCGTCAGAGCGGATTTCAACGAGTCAAAGGGGACCGTACGGCTGTGAACCAAAAGCACAAAGAAACGATCAGACATTTTCTGCTCCTTCTCCCAAGAGCCAGTGGGAAAGCGAGTCTCGCCCAATGCGCCCGGCAAAGCTTTCAGGATCCCGCTTTCCCACCCGTTTCCAGTTTCTCGTCAGGCCGCAGTCCGCGTTTCGGCTGCCAGGCCTCTGCCAGCGCCTTCCCTTTGGCGATCTGAGTGGCGTTCATCTGTCGTTCTGCCACACGAAGCTCGTTCTGATAGAAGGGAAGATTGTGATCCGCCGCCAGCCTGAGCCACATGTCGGCTTGAACCGGGTCAGCCGGAAGCCCTTCGAGGCCTTCCAGGTAGGTCTTACCCAGGAGCAACTGAGCATCCTGGTTTCCCTGGTCGGCGGAAAGCCGCAGCCACTTCAGCCCTTGGGCGATGTCCGTGTGCGGCAGGAGATAGATGGAACCCAGGAAAAACTCAGCGTCAGAGTTTCCCTGGTCGGCGGACGCATGGAACAATTTGACGGCCCGGTCCGGGTCCTTCAGAACTCCCCGGCCCATTAAGTACATATTCCCAAGAAGAACTTCGGCCTCCGCATTTCCTTGCTCCGCCAGAGGCGTCAATTCCTTGAAGGCGGTGGCATAATCCTTTTGCTCGTAGGCCTTCTTGCCGGCCTTGAGGTCCGCCGCGGAGCCAAGTCCTGCGTAAAGCAAAACCGTAAAAGTGCAAAGCGCCAAACGCCCTAGCCATGACCGCATATTCGCCTCCAAATCTTCAATTTTTTCGCAGTTGCGACTTCAATCCTTGTCCGGCCGCCAAGTCTCTGAAACAGGAAGTCAGGCCCCCCGATGTGTCGGGGAGGCCTGACTTCGAGGCAAGACACAGACTTAGAAAGAATTGACAGTGTTGAATTGGAAGACTTTGTTCTGTTGAACCGTCAAGTTAACCGGTCCCACGCAGGTCATGGAGTTTGCGACTCCAAAATCGCCCAACGACGAGGTCCAATTGACCGTGACGTTGTACTGGCCCGACGAAAGATTGGAAGCAATCCAGTCGAAGCTGTGCGCGGAAACGGTGCTCTCGTTGAAGCTGATGTAGCAACCGGTTGTCGTGGTGCAGAGGCTCCCAAGCACGCTGAACAGGTTGCTGCTGATCTGAATAAAGCGCGAGTCGTAAGTGACCGGGTATGCCGGGGTGAGAGTGGGGTTGTGCTGGCCGCTCGCCGGTGAAACCTTGACCGACACATCCACTCCTGCCAGCGCTGAGCTCGTTCCGATGATGGTGCTGTTCTTGCTGCCGATGGAGACATCAGTCAGAAGACCGATAACCGCCGACGGCCTGACCACGAACACGTTCCCGTTGCCGCTCGACGTCTTTATCCCGACCGTAAAGCCGCCAATGCACGCGCCATTTAGGACCGCTCCGCAGGAGCCCGATGCGGCGCCGGCAGGGATAACACAAGTCTGGCCAGGAGTTGTGCACTGAGAGTCCGAGGTGCACGAACCGCCGCTTGTGCTGTCCACGCACTGGCCAGAGCCAGTAGCACCGGTCGGGTTAAAGCAAATTGCCGGAGCCGTGCAGTCCGTGTCGAGGGTGCAAGAAGGGCCGGCACCAAGGCTACACGTTTGTCCGCCCGTGATCGAGCCGGTGTTGTTATTGTTCAGCACGCACCGTTCGGACTGGGAGTTCGAGCCGTAGGTGAAGTTTCCGCTGCTTTGTCCAAAGACTGTGGTGGCGAAAGCCATACAGATTGCCAGAGCAACCCAAGTTTTCCTCATTTTTTTGTCCTCCCTAAATTTTGGAATTAGAAACATCACGATATTTTTTTAACTAGATTGAAATTGATAAGCACCCGAGTGCCTATGGAATGTTGATTCTTGCCGCCATATCTCCCACCCTCATTTCGACTCCCTTGCAGGCCGGCGGCACGCAATCGACAATTGTTGTTGCTGTCCTCCTTTCCTTTGTCCTTCTTGAGAATTTCGCGCATCTGCCCAGAGCCCGTGAGTTCAGTCTCACCCAACGACTAGGTAGGGGCAGTTCGTGTCTTTAAATCGCCGGATAGCCCCCACCAAGTTTCGGCGCACTTCCCTAGGCGTCCTCCACGACACCGCTTGTGCCAGGCCCTATCTGCGCGCCTACGCAAACTATCCCCATCGGGAAGAGACACGAATGAACTGACCGTCCGGGCATGATCCCACGGGCCAATTGAGACTGCTGCTGATCGAGCGAATTGTAGGCCGATTGAGGCGAACCATCGCCCGAAGCCACAAAAAGAAATTGACAGGTTGGAACAGTTTTACGGCTTTCCTTTGGCAACGCCCCCAGGTGGCCGCAACAACACACTAGCCGAGCATTTCGGGGTCCAAACGATGGAGGAGTTTTTTCACCATATGCCATCATAAGAATTGCCTCCTTAACTTCCGGGTAAATGTTCCAACATATGCAAACATTACGTTCAGAGTGTAGAAACTTTCTTGCACCATTTTGAGACTCGTATGGTATATCGCAGCTTCCTTAGTGCTTACAACAGTCATGAGGTCGAGTCGAGCCTAGACATCTAGTCGGGTTGCTACATCTTTAGTTAAGCTTGACACCATGCCCTGGGTTGTGCTATCTTGAGTTGTAGCCCCTTACCAACCGAACATGGATCAGGCTATTGTGCGATCTGGGGAGTGTCTAAGAGCCTGGAGTACTGGGCCCAACTGGGCCTGGACCACAGACCATTACCAGTCCGCCTCTCTCTGGGGTGGAGGTAGAAAGACGGTTACCCATGACGCCAAGCCGCCCCGGAAAAATTCGGCCAGTTTGCCTGGTTGGGCAGAACCCCCTCGCGCTGGAATATCTTACGAGCCTCCTCCTGAAGGAATCCTCCATTCAAATTCTGCCCGTCGAAGGTTTAGAGTTCGGGACCGACTTAGAGTTCGGGAAGGGCAAAGACGGCCAAGCGGTGGTCGTTGTGGTGGACAAGTCGGGGCTCCCGATGCCCCTCAGCGAAGGTGTGCCGAGGTTCCGAGACCGACACCCCGACGCGAAGCTCTTGGTTCTCTATCACGAGTCCTCAAGAAGCAATCTCCTCCGTCTGCTTCGGCTCAAAATTGATGGCTTCGTAGCTTACGGCGAAGTCCCGATGACTCTGGTTAAGGCCATCCACTCGGTTGCGGATGGTCACGTCTGGTTTCCTCGTGAAGTTCTTAGCGATTATGTGAAAGGGGAAGGGGAAGGGGAAGGGGAAGGCGAAGGGGGACGGCCACGAAAGGACTCCTCAAGCCCTGAAGCGATGACCTTCCGGGAGACGCAAATCTCGGACTTGGCCAAACGCCGCCTCTCCAACAAGGAAATTGCAGACATCCTGCATATTCAAGAAAGCACGGTGAAATTCCATCTCACCAGTATTTATTCGAAACTTCAGATAGGCACACGCTACGACTTGATCAGAACAAACCCCGTCCTTCCTAGTTTAGGGACCCTCCCTTTCCAAGCCCAAAGACTGGCATCCCGACCTCGTGGCCCGACCGGCCCCTGTAAGTGCGCGGCCCAGCCCCCTCCACGCCCGAGAACCTAGTGCCGTTCCAACCATTTAGTCCAATTTGCGCCGTGCCTCGGATCGCTCATATCTGGCAAATGACACCATTACCCGCCAAGTCCTTTCATTGATTTGGAATTCCGGAGAATGACCTTGAATTATAAGCTGGGATAGGGAATTCTTAGCCCATGCGACTCTTGTTTCGAGGAATGTTTGCTCTTCTCCTCGCCGGAGCCTTTGGCGGGCCTGCTCCGAGCACTGAATTCGCGGCGGGAACTGGCCCGTCCACAAAAGTATCTAGTGGGCCCGACGCGATTTCCCGGCCGCCCATTACCGGCATAGCCCACATCGGCCTTCGCACCGATAACTTGGAGGCCGCGCGAAAGTTTTATGGCGGCGTGCTGGGATTCCAGGAACCGTTTACCGTGGACAAGCCCTCGGGCGGCTTGATGTTGACGTATTTCAAGGTGAACGACCATCAGTATGTAGAGGTTTTCCCGGAACTGAAGAGCCCCACCGAGGACCGCCTCTCTCACATCGCCTTTGAGACCACGGACATCCAGGCTTTACGAACCTACCTCGCGGAGCGCGGCCTGAAGGTCCCTGCTAAGTTGGAACCCCAGCTCGACGGGAACTTGAGCTTCGAAGTCAACGACCCCGACGGACACACCGTGGAATTTGTTGAATACATGCCGGGCTCGCTGCACAGCCGAAATTTCGGCAAATTCCTTCCTGCCGGCCGCATCTCGGACCACATGATTCATCTCGGGGTCACCGTCA
>QHZO01000301.1:6226-6700 GCA_003224695.1 Acidobacteriota bacterium | reverse complement strand
CGGGATGAATAGTCGTGAGGAGTGAATGAAGCGCAAACACCTTCTTCTCATCTTGATTTTCGCCGCGGTTGTGGCCGGCGCTGTTTACGGCCTGACGCGCAAGGGACCCGCCCGTATCGAGCTGACAGGAATCGTCACCACGGATGAATTGGTGGCGAGCTCGCAGATCGCCGGGCGGGTTGAATCCCTCCTTGTCAAGGAGGGAGACACGGTGAAGCGGGGCGGGTTACTGGCGGTGATCGCCCCGGCGGAGCTTCAAGCCGACGCCGCCTATTACGCTCACGCCGAAGAAGGCAGCGTGGCGCAGGTTGAAAACGCCCTGGCAGCGCTGCGCTTTCAGGAAAAGCAGACGCGAGACCAGATTACGCAGGCCGAGGCCTCCTTGGCGGCCAGCCGCGCCCAATTAGATGAATCAGCCGCCAACCTCGAACAGGCGCGCTTGGATTACGAGCGGGCTCAAAGCCTTTTCAAGCA
>QHZO01000301.1:0-6157 GCA_003224695.1 Acidobacteriota bacterium | reverse complement strand
TTCGCGAGGCGGACCTGCGGGCCGGACGCCACCAGGTCGCGGCTGCGGGCGCGCAGAAGAAAGCGGCGAACGTACGCCTCGGCTACACGGAAATCCGCTCTCCGATCGACGGCTTGGTGTCCATGCGCGCGGCGCTCCAGGGGGAAGTCGTCAATCCCAGCCAGCCGATCGTCACGCTGATTGATCCGGACGACCTGTGGGTCCGAACCGATGTCGAAGAAACATACATTGACCGCATCCTGCTCGGCGATAAGATGACCATTCGTCTTCCTTCCGGCGATACGCGGACAGGGACGGTCTTTTACCGGGGCGTGGACGCCGACTACGCCACACAGCGCGACGTCAGCCGCACCAAACGGGACATCAAAACGTTTGAAGTCCGCTTGCGCGTGGACAATAAGGACCGGCGGCTCTATCCCGGAATGACGGCTTATGTCTCCGTGCCGCTTGGGGCGGGACACTAATGGAGTGCGTCACAAATTGCTTTACATATGTAGAGCCGCCTTTAGGGCGGCATGCCGGGCTAAAGCCCGGCGCTACCGCGCGACCGCGCGGGGCTTGAGGTCACGACGATGGGCGCCATCGAAGTCGAAAAAATCACCAAGCGTTTCGACGGCTTTACAGCCGTGGACGCGGTGAGCTTTGTGGTCGAGTCTGGGGAGGTCTTCGGTCTGCTCGGGCCCAATGGCGCGGGCAAGTCCACGCTGATTCGCATGTTAACGACGCTGATTCCGCCGAGCGCCGGGAATGCGCGCGTGAGCGGTTTTGATATTGTTCACTCCGCCCAGGAGGTTCGCCGCTCGATCGGCGTCATCCCGCAGGCGATGACCTCGGACCTCGACTTGAGCCTCGCTGAGAACCTCATCATTTTTGCCAAGCTCTACGGCGTCCCGCGCGAAACGCGCGCGCGCAGGGTTAAAGAACTGCTGGAAGCCGTGGAGCTCGAGCAGTGGACGGACAAGCCTGTCAAGTTTTTGTCCGGAGGCATGCGCCGGCGGCTCGAAATCGCGCGAGGCCTCATCCACGAGCCGCAGGTCTTCTTCCTCGACGAGCCGACCACCGGCCTCGACCCCGTCTCCCGCGTTTCGGTTTGGGAGATGCTGATGAAACTGAAAAAGGAGCGGAACCTAACCATTCTGCTCACCACCCATTACATGGACGAGGCCGATAAGCTATGCGACCGCATCGCCATTGTGGACCACGGCAAGCTCGTGGCGCTCGATTCGCCTCTGAAGCTGAAGGCTTCCATTCCCGGCGCCAACATCCTGGAGGTAAGTTTCTCCCCGGTGCCCGAGGGCTGGCTGGACACTCTGAAGAGTTTGCCGGACGTGGCCCGCGTTACGGCGGTGGACCACGTCTTCCGCGTGTCGTCGAACAACGGCCCGCGGACCACCGTGGCGCTGGTGGAGGCGGCGCGCGGGGCCGGAATCAGCCTGGTCTCGCTTTCCGTTCAGAGCACCACGTTGGACGATGTTTTTATGCATTACACGGGCCGACAACTTCGCGACGAGCTTCAGGAGTCGGCCGTTTACGATCCGAGCTTTATGTATAAGAAGTGAAAAAAGTGACGAGTGACAAGTAACGAGCAGAAACTGGCCTGCGCGTGCCGTCAGGCCGCGGGTCCGTTCGGGCACAGCTTCAGCCGTGCCGTTAGCGCCCTCACCCACCCGTCAGCTGACGGGTCCCCCCTCTCCCTGAGGGAGAGGGGTTGGGGGTGAGGCGGGAACAAACCTAAGTCATGGCTGATGCCATGCATTTAACGGTGCTGGCAACAACTTGACTTTGTAATACTTCTGAGGAGTAAGGCTAGGCCATGGACAGAATGTGGGCGCTGGTTGAACGCGACTTGCGGCGGTTCCGCCGCAGCCCGACGCTGATTTTCGTCTCGATGGTCTTTCCCCTCGTGCAACTGTTAGTTCTCGGCTATGCCTTTGGCGGCAAGCTCAAAGACTTGAAGGTCGGCGTGGTGGACCAGGACCGCGGCGTCCAGGCCGTGAAGCTGCGGGAGATGTTCAACGCGGTCCACGCCAACGCCCGCACGTTCCAGACGATTGACTATCACGACGAGCGGGCGGCCGTGGACGACCTGCGGAACGGCCGCCTCGACGCGGTGCTCGACATCCCGCCCAATTTCTCGCGCGATGTGCTCGAGAAGACGGCGCCGCGTGTGGCCCTCATCGAGGACAACACGGACAACTTCATCGAGGCCACGCTCCAGGGCGTCTTCGCGCCCTTGCTCGGCGCTTACAACCAGCCGGCGACAACGGCGGCTCGCGTCCCGACCGCGCCGACCCTCGCCGTGGTCGAGCTCTACCCCTACGTGCCTTACATCCAGTATTTGCTCGCGGGCTCAACGGTTCTCGCCATCTTCGTCTCGGCCATGATCGGCGGCGGCATCATTTACATTGACGACAAAGCCCGCGGACTCCATGAAGGCTATCTCGTCACGCCCATCACCAAATTCGGTTTGATCTTCGGGTTCAATCTGGCCGGGACGATCAAGGCCGTTATCGCCGGATTGGTCTTGGCGATTTTCGGGTCGCTCATCGCCCGCATCCCAGATCCCTTTTCCCCCGCGCGGCTGGCGAAGATCGCTCTGGTGGACCTCGCCACCTCTCTCGCGCTCATCAGCATGATGTTTCTCTTTATGGTGCGGGTCAACGACCCGCTGGTTCCGCGCGCCACCTTTGGCGTGCTGAATACGCTGCTGTTTTTCCCGAGCGGAGCCGTCTACCCGGCGAGCGCGTTCCCGAAATGGATGCGGGCCATTTCCATAGCCGACCCCTTCACTTACGGAGTGCACGCGTTCAAGGAGCTGATGCTGAAGAACACCAGCCTCTCCGCCGTTGCCGGCGACCTGACGTTTCTTTTCCTTTTCGCCGCGCTGATGATGGCGGCCGCGACGGCGCTGTTTCGCCGCACGCTTTGACCGGCTGAACCTCGCTCAGGTAGAATCAAACGTGTAAGGCCCTCTGCGCGAGGAAACGCGGCCCCTCGGCCGCGAAACCTCATCGGATGAGGGCGGGACTCGACGGTCTGAAGGTCCGCAATGCTGCTGGATGCCAAGCCTCCCAAACCCCCGAGCGGAATCCGCAAATACGTTCCCCTTCCGGTTCTGATCCTCAGCGTGGTTGTGCTGGGACTTATCGGGGGCTTGCTGGCTTTCCGTTTCTGGAACTATGGCCAGGAACGAGCCGTGACCAGGTTTTTGGCCACGCTTGAGGCCGGGAACTATCAAGAGGCGTACCGGCTTTGGCAGCCCGCCCCGTCTTACACCTACCAGGATTTTCTCCATGACTGGGGGGCCGAGGGTGATTACGGAAAGATACGGGAATTTGAGATACTCGGCTCGCACGCGCGCAGCGAGACTGTGTTGGTGACCGTCCGCATCAACAACGAAGATCCACCGCGCGATATTGCCGTGGACCGGAAAACCCTTGGACTCGCCTTCTCGCCATTTTTCTAGAATCCCGCGCGGATCCTTCGGACCTTCTTAAGGGCCCCGATTTATCAGGGCCGTGGGAAAGAATGTGGAAAGCGGCGGGCTTTAACCCCTGAGGTGCTGATATTGGGGGCAACGCTTGTGACCCGTCGTTGCAGGTAATAGAAAGAAAAGCCCTCAGGATCGGGTCTAGGACGACTTTGCGTAGTGGCGCGCCACCTCCGAGGCATACCGCCGGCCGACACGCGCATGGTTCTCCGCCAGCCACTCGCTCAGGCGCGTTTGGCCTGCCGCGGGTCCCTGCGGAGCCAGCAGGTTTCCCATCAAACCCTTATACTCCTCCCAGGTGAGGACAACGTCCCCAACGAACCATCCGGTCACGAGGGTCGAAACATAGGCCAAGGGCATGGGTAGATGAACAAGACGAACAGCATCCAGCAGAGTATTCCCTGACTGGTTCACTGCGTCAGCAAGCAGGCCTGCCATATCCTCGACGTAGATAGGGTGGATAGCGTAGCGGCCATCACCGGGGATGCCAAACATAGGAAAACGGCGGACGAACCAGGCGATGTTGTTGATGAGTATATCTTCCACGCCGAAGATGACGGTAGGTCGTACGATGGCATAGGAGAGGCCGGAAGCGATGACAGACTGTTCCAGCTGCGCCTTGCCCTTGTAGTAGCCCAGCGGAGATCGAAGGGATGGGTTGGCGATGCTGACATGCACGACCCGTCTAACGCCCGCGTCTTTTGCAGCGGCGATCAGCATTCGAGTGTTTTGAACCGCCGCCTCGAAGGTTGACCCTCCACACGGGAATCGAATCCAATAGGTATTGATCAGAGCCGACGCCCCGAGAAGCGTTTGGATGAGCCGGTCAGGATGATCGAAGTTGTAGGGAAAGACCTGAACGCGTTCTCCGAAAGGATTTTCCCGTTCAGGATGGTACGTCAGAGTACGGACTCGATACCCACGATCGAGCAGAAGCCGTGTGGCGTACTTGCCCGTGTAGCTGAACGCCCCGGTTATCACTACCGTGTCAGCGGTCTTTTCCGCCACGGCATCTTCCTACCCTTTGTGACGTCTCCCAGAGGCCGCATTTCACTTGCCGGCACGGATAAATCCGTGCCCTTCCGCGCGAACGCGCCACAAAAAGCCGAAGTTGTCACACAACCTCGTCAGTCATCCGTTGCGGGCTGCGGCGCGGCGCCGTCCACGTAGCGCAGCACCGTGTGATTGAAGACGGAGCTGAACCATTTCTTGCGGAGGTCCTTGCCCTCTTCGGAAAGTAACCACTGACGGAAGCGGTCGGCGTGCTGCTGGTCGGGCCAGAACGCCTCGTTCAAGTATTTGGGGCGGCGCTCCGCTTTCCCGGCTTCATAGTCGCCGCGGATGCCGTCCATGAACACCCAAGTCTTTCGCTCCATGCAGCCGAAGCGCTTGGTGACTTCATCAAGCCGGCCGTCCAGCCACTCGATGAAAGAGTGCTCGACCACTCCGGGTTTCACATCGAAGGAATGGATGACCCGCAGCATGGCAAACCTCCTACGGCCGGGCGGGGGGCGCTGGCTTCAAGCCCCGCTCGGCGGTTCGGGCGATTTCAGGGCATTCTCCACAACACGTAGGCTGCGAAAGCCGTTCCCGCCAGGGCGCTTCCGTAGCACAAGGTCACGATGAGCAGCGTCAAGTGCTTAATCTGCAGGCCGTCATAGAGCGTGTAGCGAAATCGGTGCGCCCAATGAAACAACGGCAGCGAGATGAATCCTAGGAAATAAATCCGGACCCAGGGCGAGTGAAGCATGTGAATCAGGTAGTCGTAGCTCGGTGGCCGGAGCCATGCGTAGGGAAATGCGACCCACGTCATGAACGCGTGGGCAGGGAAGAGAAAAGCGGCGATGGTCCCACCCGCGCTGAACAGCCCCCAAAGCAGCGGGGGCAATTTGTGCATGGGCGTCATCCCCTCTCCGCAAGCCACACGACAAGCGCGGTGGCCACGGCCCACGCGCCGTAGTTCGCCCCGCGGATCGCCCAGTCGGGCAGGCGCTTGCCGGCCAAACGAACCGCCATGGCGCGGGGAGCCAAATTGAACCAGGTGACGGCGTGAAAAAGAATCATCAGAAACCCCAGCGTGTTCACGGCGGCAAGGCCGGGGTTTTGCATGCGCGCGAGAAACCGCGCGTAGCTTTCAGGTCCGTCAGCGAGCGCCTTCAGCATCCACAGGAATACGACGGCAAAGTACGCCACAGCCAGGCTGGTCAGCTCGCGGATGACGAAGAAAATGTAGGGACGGGTTTCGAGCCACCACCACACGGAAACGCGTTTGCGATACCAGCGGGGATGGTAGAGCGTGTAGTTCGAGCCGGGAGTCATTCGGTCTCCTCAGAGGTTTTTCGCAGGCCCTCTCTTCCTGGGTTGGCGGCGCGGTCTCGGCTTACCTCGCCGCCTTCGGCATCAGCAGGCCCTTGAACCATTGCTGGAGGCCCGCCAGCTTGTATTGTTGTATCGCGCCCGCGGGGTCCACGTGCTTCGGGCAAGCCTTCGTGCACTCGCCGACAAAAGTGCATTCCCAAATGCCGCCGCGCTCGCTCAGAATGTCCATGCGTTCCGCGGCACCGTGGTCGCGCGAGTCGCGATTGTAGCGTTGGGCCAGCGCGATAGCCGCCGGGCCGATGAAGCTCCCCTCGAGCCCGTAAATCGGGCAAGCCGAGTAGCACAGCA
>QHZO01000300.1 GCA_003224695.1 Acidobacteriota bacterium | reverse complement strand
TCCAATAATGCGAAGCGGCCGTCGCGCATATTGCGAAATAGCTGGTTTGCCTGATAGTAGGCATTGCCGCCCTTATCCGCCTGCGGATAGATGTGGCCGTTCGCGACAAACAGGTCCTTCCATCCATCGTGATCAAAGTCAATGAACCCCGCGCCCCACCCAAGCTGCGAGTAGGTGGTCGTCCCGAGGCCCGCCTGGAAGCTGACGTCATCGAACGATCCGCCGGTGTTCCGATAGAGCGTGTCGTAGTCTTCGGAAAAATTCGTCACCAGCAAATCCATCCATCCGTCGTTGTTGTAATCACCCACGGCGATTCCCATCGAGGACTGAGGGCGGCCGTCCCCGCTCACGGCGCAGCCGGCCTCCATGCCGACTTCCTCGAAGCTGCCGTTTCGCTTGTTTCGCCACAAAAAGTTCGGCATGGAATCGTTGGCGACAAAAATATCCGGGAAACCGTCGTTGTCGAAATCGCACCAAACCACGCCAAAGCCGTAGGCACGATCGGTGTCGCGAATGCCGACGTCCTTTGAGACTTCAATAAACTTTCCGCCGCCTTCGTTGTGGTAAAAAAGGTCGGGAAGCCCTGGCAAACCCCGGGGCCCGCAGGCGACCGGAGCTCCGCGATATAAACAATATTCGGCGGAACCTGCGATAGGAATTCGCTTCCGGTCAAAATCCACGTAACGCGCCACGTACAGATCTAACCTTCCATCGCGGTCGTAGTCGCCCCAGGCGCATCCTGTGCTCCAGTTGCCGCCTTCGAGCCCGGCTTCGCGCGTGATGTTCGTGAAGATCCCGTCGCCGTTGTTGTGGAAGAGCGCATTCGAACCGAAATTTGTGATGAACACATCTAAATGACCGTCATTGTCGAAATCGGCCGCGGCTACACCCATGCCCCAGCCCTCGTTGATCAACCCGCTCTCAACGGTCACATCCGTAAAAGTTCCGTCGCCGTTGTTCCTGAAAAGGCGGCTGGAGGTCCGCGGCAGTTTCGGGTTATCGAGCAACTGGAACGAAGACCCGTTGACCAGAAAAATATCCATTAGGCCATCGTTGTTGTAATCGAAGACGGCCGCGCCGCTTCCGACGGTCTCCACCAGATAGTCTTTTGCTTGGGAGCCGCAGGTGTCTCCAAAAGCTGCTAAACCAGCGCGCTTCGCGACATCGACGAACCACGGCCCGGGGACAAGCTTCGGCTGGCCGCAGATTCCGTTGCGGAACAGTGGGATGACAAAACAGAGCCCGGCTGCTCGCTGGAGGAAGTTGCGCCGGTTATGGCGAGGGGTTCTCGATCGAGAATCGGGCATCAGTGAGAGTCTTCCTCTTTGGTCCATTTGCAGGCTGATCGAACACGACGGTCTTGCAATGTTCCGCTTCTCCTACCACCCCTCCAGGTCCGTTCGAGGAGGTCGCCACTGAGGCCAACTATTGCATGCCTACGCCTGTCGCCGATATCACTCTGTCATCTGGCCCTTCCCCCGGCCCGACAAGGCCCCAATGACCTTCGCGCCGAACTTGAGCGTCTAGCCGGAGAGCCCAAGCATTGCGATGCGTTCGCAAGAGGTGGTTCTCACTGCTGCCTACTAGTTTTCTCCCGAAATTGCTTATGCCAGAAGAAGTTACCTTTTTCAATGTCCAACTTCAGAGCCGATGGGACTGTCAGGTGAAGTTCGTTAAGCAGTAGCTTCGACACAATCCAGGCTAATAACGCAAAGATTTGATTCTAAGTTGGTTCTTCCTCACTTTTGTTGCAGCGGGTGGGTGTTGATGTATGCTCACACAATTATGCCTGAAGCCTAATCCGTCGCCCAGTTGATACCGAGGTCACGAATGCTTAGCCAATCCTTGCCAAGGGGACAATTGCATTCCCAGTGCGGGATTTGTCCTGGGGAGGGAGGTGCTCCCCGTTGTTCGGACAGAAAATCGGGCTTGCTAAGGTGGATCGCTGCCTGAAAAAAGTTATATGTAAATACCCGTCGCCGGGCCTGTGGGAACTGTGAAAAAGCCGAGCGTGGTTGGCGAGGTCTTTTTCAAGCCTCGGTGGGAATCCGCGTCCTTTGCGGATTTCCATCCGAGGCGTCAGTTTCCACAGGCCGCCGGTTCTTTCTTTTTTGGTTCTTTTTTCTTTCTTCATCCTCATCGTCGCTTCTTCACAGGGAAATTTCGCGCCCGGTTGCCCGATAAACGACGATCCCGACCTCGCTCGACCCCCAGCTCCCCCTCTTTTTCGCCTCATCGAGGGCCTTTCGGTTTTCCGAAGTAGATCGCCGCCGGCGTCTGATAGCCCAAGGCCTGATGGGGACGCTCCTGATTGTAAAACCGAAAATACTTTCTCAGATTCCTCACCGCCTCCGGCACCTGCTCGTAGTCGTTCAGATAAACCTCTTCGTACTTCACGCTTCGCCACAGCC
>QHZO01000299.1:4378-8141 GCA_003224695.1 Acidobacteriota bacterium | reverse complement strand
TGCCTTCTGAATGGCCCCAGCCAGGATTCTTAACCGAAGTGCGGGGAAGAATCCCGGTCCCTCGTATCGGGGGGTATTCTATGCTGCGAAGGGACAAGTCTCAATCACCGACCGGGGCCTCGCGGCGAACCGCGGGCCAATCCCCTCCACTTCTTCGTGCGATCGCCGGAAGCCGGGCTTGAGAATTTCCTGCTAGGAATCTTGGTTGCGAGTAATATAATCTTCCGCGACCGAAGCTATGGGCAAAAGTCCCCCCCAAACCCCCAGCACTGAGCGACGCCCCTCGGCTCTCCCCCGTGTCATGGTGGCGACCACCGCCATGCTCACATTCATTTCTTTCTGGCGGGCGGCCGCGATCGTCTTGAACGACCTGGCATCCTCGGCGTTCTACGCGGGCGGCATCGCCGAGGACGCGATAGGTAAGTCAGCCCCTTGGTTCATCCTAGCGGTGATGATCTTCGCGTACGCAGTTTGCCAGATGTACATCGAAAGCTGCAGCATGTTCGTGCGGGGCGGCGTCTTTAGTGTCTCCGCGTTGATGTTCGACTACATCTTGACCGGACCGATCAGCGGCGTCTCCGCGGGCCAGTACCTGGCAGGATTTTTGAATGACATCGCGGCGTACATCCACCTGGACATCACTTTCCCCACAAACACCGTGGCAATGATTTTCGCCGTCGGTGTGACAGTTTATTTCTGGTGGGTGAATACCAAGGGCATCGCGGAATCCGGCGAGAAGGCCATGCTGATTATGCAGCTTACCACGGTCATGGTCGTCGTGATGATCGCGTGGTGCGGCTACACTCTATTCCTACGCGGCGGGCACCTTCCGCCTTGGCCCAAGCCCAGCAACCTCCGATTCTCCAACGATGCCCTCGGCTGGTTCCGCACGAACCGTCTGCCGGAGGTCATCGGGAGCATCGGTATCCTGGTCGCCTTCGGGCATTCCGTGCTAGCCATGAGTGGTCTTGAGACGCTCGCTCAGGTATACCGAGAACTCGAGCACCCCAAACTGCCCAACCTTAAGAAGACCGGACTGATCATTTTTATCTACAGTCTCGTATTCACGTCACTGGTTTCCTTTTTTGCTTTCGCCATCATTCCCGACAGCGTCCGCCTGACCTTCAAAAACAATCTCATCAGCGGTCTGGCGATGAATGTTGTCGGCCCGACCAGCTTGAAGCTGATCTTCCACGCTTTCGTGGTTGTGGTCGGAATCCTGATTCTCGCGGGCGCCGTCAACACGGCCATCGTGGGCTCCAATGGCGTTTTGAATCGGGTCTCGGAGGACGGCGTTCTGACGGATTGGTTTCGACGGCCCCATCCTCGCTTCGGTACTTCCTACCGAATCATCAACCTGGTTGTAGGACTCCAGATTCTCACGATTTTGCTGAGTCGAGGGAACGTGATCGCCCTGGGCGCGGCCTACGCGTTCGGCGTGATGTGGAGCTTCGCCATGAAAGCCCTGGCCGTGCTGGTGCTTCGCTACACCGAGCCCGGGCCGCGCGAGTTTCACGTTCCATTGAATATAAGAATCGGGAGACTGGAATTGCCCTTGGGGCTGGGGCTCATCACATTGACGCTGTTCTCGACCGCCATGATCAACCTATTTACGAAGGAAGTGGCAACGGTCACGGGCGTGGCATTCACGCTCGTCTTTTATGCTTTGTTTACAATCTCGGAGAGGACATACGCACGACGGGGCGAACACCAAGCGGAGCTCGACCAATTTTGCCTCGCGCCCGGCGCCGAACTAACTCCCCAAACCGTGGGCTGCCGGCCGGGCAATATCTTGGTGCTGGTTCGCGACTACAATACGCTTTACAACGTGGCCTCCGTCCTCAGGCGTGTTGACCCACAGAAGCAGGATGTTGTGGTGCTCCATTTACGCCTGCTGGTCCGCGCCGGCTCTGGGGAGCACGCCTTGGTCCCCGAGCAGCTCTTCACTGCCAATGAGCAGCTCATGTTTACGCGCGCACTTTCGCTCGCCGAGAAAGAAGGGAAAACGGTCCACTTGTGCCTCGTAGCCGCCAACGATGTTTTTGACGGAATATTGCGCACGGCGCAAAGCCTTCAGTCGTCCACGGTTGTTCTCGGGACCTCCTCTAAGATGTCCGTCACAGAGGAGGCACGCCAGGTGGGTCTCGCTTGGGAGCGGCTTGACCCGCCCCGGCCGACGATGGCTCTGGAGATTTACACCCCCACCGGACAGGAACATATCTCTTATCTTGGGCCGCACGCCCCGCACCTGACGTCGAAAGAGATCGATCTGTTGCATAAACTCTGGCTTGAATGCAGCACGGAACTTGCCCCCGAAGAGCTGCACCACCACGACATCATCCATTTCGCCTTGGACGAATTGCAAAGCGAACTTTCAAACAATAATCAGAAGCGAGCGGAAGTCCTTGACCGCATTCGTCAGCACTTGCTCGCCATCAAAAACCGGCGCGAACCGCACCTTTGAGTGCCACTTTGGAAGCCTCTTCAGTAGGGGCGCAAGGCCTTTCGCCCCTACGCATGTCACGCTTGGCGCTCACTGGCTGGGCGGAAGACCTGGACCAGCGTGACGCCGACTGAGATGGCTAGAATCCCGCCGAGAATCAGGGGGCTCAAGAATTCACGCAAGAGGAAATAGGCGCCGAGTGTCGCAAGCAGCGGCTGCAATCCGGCAAACGCATAGACCCGCGCCACCGACATTCGCCGCAACGCCATGAAATAGCAATAAACACCGACAATGCCGGAGAGGATGCCGCTCGCAAGAAGCGCCGCCACGTCTCGCCATGGCGTTTGGAAGAGCACCGAAAGCCGGCCGAACGCCGCGAGACCTACAAAGGCCGCCGTGATCGTTGTCGCGAATTGAAGCAGAATGGCCGTGGATTGGTGTGCGCCGCGCAGTTGCCCATCGCGCCAAAAGACCCCTGAGACCCCGTACGTCACCGCGGTAATTGCGCCGAGCGGAATGGCCCAGAACCAGTGAGAGGGCATGGTTTGGCCATGTGACTCGCCAATGGCGAGCGCCACCAGCCCCGCCACAAGCACCCCAATGCTTCCCCAAGCTGCTCCATTCAACCTCTCGCCCAGCAGCGGCCAAGCGAAAAGTGCGCCCCAAATGACGTAGCTCGCAACCAAGGGGGCGGTGAGCACCACGCCTCCAAGGGAGATTGCAACGTAATACAAGAACAAGCCAAAGGTCGAAAGCAGCCCCGCCCACACAAAGCGCATGATGGCTTGGCGGCCTATGTAGCGAGGGCTGGCGCGGCGGAGCTGATCGAGCGTCCCGTTTTTCCAAACCAAAAAGATTCCCAGCGCCAAGCTCGGCAGAGTGCGCAGGAACGGGCCCACGAGCGGGTCGGAGTGGATGACGGCGATTCGGTCGAAAATATATACGGACGCATAGCCAAGCACCATTCCGAGCGCCCACAGCTCGCCGCGCCCTCCTTCTTTCTTCACCGAGTTCAAGCTGGCCATCTGCCTCAGCATTTTTTCGAGCACGGGAATTATACGTGCGATGGGGAATCGAGCCAAATCTTTACTGGCGGTCGAGAGGTGTTGCTTTGTATCTTTCGATAGACACATTTGTCAATCTTTCTGAATCGGGAATCAACCTGATTGTAAAATTCTGCACATGTGGTAATGAATGAATCACGGTGATGGGTAGACGCGAACATAGGCGGCTTTAGGTTGCCGCAAGAAAACTTGCGGAAACAGCAGGTTTGCCGGGAGCATTGGCAAATCGCACTTCCGCACAGGCTCTGGTGGAAAG
>QHZO01000299.1:0-4342 GCA_003224695.1 Acidobacteriota bacterium | reverse complement strand
TCGTTGAATTCCGCTCTAAAGGAATTGGACATAGCAACTTCGAGTGTGAGCAGCCTCGAAGAGGCCAGCCAATTGATCCCGCAGACCGAGCCCCACCTGATTTTCACCGACACGACCCTCGCCGACGGCTCTTGGCCGGACGTCATCAACTTGACAGATCGCTTGGGCATCCCAACCAGCGTAATCGTCGTGAGTCCTCAAACAGACATAAAACTCTACTGGGCGGTTATCGAACGTGGCGGACACGATTTCCTCACGCCCCCTTTCGAGCACGCCTGGCTGGAGTTGATTGTTCAGCGCGCCGCAGACGATGCGCGTTGCCGTCGCCTCGCCCCAGCTCCCACCGTCTTAGCGCGAAGGCTTGACCCGGTCAAGCGCCGCGAGAAGGGTATTACAACAGATCGTATGCTACAGACATCGTAAATGTTAATCCAGTTTTAGCATAGGGTAGTTTACAAGTCGTCATCAGGAATCAACCTGATTGCAATCGTTTGCACCTTGGCGTATACAGTCTACCTTCAGCATTGGATGATTTCCAGTTAGTCGGCTTCACGGGCCCCAGGGGGGGCGCGAGGAAGTGACCCTAGAAGGGGGGGTCGGAATCCTCGCTCCTTTAGCTACCCGCACGCCGGATTGGTGTCCCGGAAGCAAGAAGGAGGACGATATGGCTCGACGTTTCTTTGCGCTTCTGATTCACGATCGGTCTGTCCCCTTCGAATCGTTGAAGACAGCTCTTAAGGACTTGAACGTGGGAATTTCGAGCGTCAACAGCCTCGAAGCGGCCAAGCGACTAATTCCCCAAACCGAACCGGATCTGATTTTCACTGACACCAAGCTGCCGGACGGCTCCTGGCCGGACGTAATCAACATGGCAGAAAAGTGCCGTACTTCAAGCAACGTGATCGTCGTCAGCCCCTATAAAGACATCAAGCTTTACCTCTCGGCCCTGGACCGAGGTGCGTACGATTTCCTGCTCCCTCCATTCGAGCATAACACCTTGGATTTTGTCGTGGCATGCGCGGGGGAAGATGCGCGACATCGCCGAACCGCCAAAGCCCGGACTGCTGTGGATTGAAAGAACAACTCGGGTGGTTGCAGCCCTCCGAGGGTTGTCCCGCTCCGAGTTGCGCAAACCTGAAACCGAAGGCGGTGGCTGTGGCCGCCGCCTTCGGCCTCTGCTGATTTCCGACCGCCGCCGTTCCGATCCCCGCTCATGGACCGTTTGGTTTGCTTGTAAGCGTTCATAAAATCCCCTGCCACAGTTATTGAGAAAGTGTTCCAGCCAAAGTGAAAAGAATCCATTCGGGGCCCGGCGCGTTTTACCGGCGTAAGATCCGTCGCAGTTGGGCGGCGAAAAAAGACACACCGTGGGTGCTAACCATACCCCCCCACGGGCGTCACATTGTACATGTGGCGATACCACATCGGACTTGTTATCATCATGTGGTATCACCACAGGAGGAAGCATGGCCAAAGAGAAACTCGACCTTCTGCAAGGTACCCTCGATGTGATGGTTCTCCGCACCCTGGAGGCGCTTGGCCCGCGGCATGGCTACGGCATTGCCCGGCGCATCGAGCAGGTGAGCGGCAATCAAGTCCTATTGAACCAGGGGACGATTTACGCTTCCCTCGTAAGGCTTCAGTTTTATTCCATTACGAAACAGGGGGGCAAACAACTGGCCAAGGACGCTCGGTACTGGGAAAGGCTCGCCGGGGTGATGGGCCGCGTGCTCGCCCTACGGGCCGAAGGCGGTGACCAATGACTGATTTGTTCCGTCAGGCGCTGAACCGCCTGCGCGCATTTTTCCGCAAAGAGCCTTTGGATAGCGACCTGGATGCGGAGATGGCCGCTCACCTGGAGCTGGCGATTGAAGAAAACCTTCAACGCGGTATGCCGGTGGAAGAAGCGCGCCGCCAAGCTCTCATCAAATTCGGCGGACTGGACCAGGCGAAAGAGCGGCATCGCGAGGCGCGCGGGCTGCCGGCGGCGGACATCTTGGCGCAGGACTTGCGCTACGCGTTTCGCACCTTGCGCCGCGATCGCGCCTTCACGCTGATTGCGGTATTAATTCTTGCTCTAGGCATCGGCACAAATGTCGCCGTTTTCAGCGTAGTGAATACGATTCTGCTGAGGCCATTGCCCTTTAGCGATCCGCAGCGGTTGGTGTGGATTGAAGGGCCGCCGAGGGGGGGTGGTCTATCGGGCGCGACCTTTTCTGTGGATGCATTTGAGGAATATCAGCAGCGCAACCATTCGCTCGAGAGCCTCACGGCCTACTTTCCCTTTTATGGCACTTCCGACTACAAGCTGACGGGACGAGGAGAGCCGCAGCCCGTTTCGGGCGTGATGGTGGCGTGCAATTTCTTTCAGACGTTGGGCGTCGAGCCGCTACTGGGGCGGCTGTTTACGCCCGATGAGTGCCGGAAGAACGCTTCCGGCGCGGCGCTTTTGACGTACTTTTTTTGGAAGCGGCAGTTCGCTGGCGACCCGTCCATCGTGGGGCAGACGATTACACTAAATAATGCTCCAGTGACGGTGGCGGGAATCCTTCCCCCGAGCTTCGATTTCGGATCGGTATTTGCGCCCGGCACGAAAATGGACATTCTCGTTCCCGCAGTGTACAACATGCGTTTCTGGGGGAATACGCTGCTGTTCATCGGTCGTCTGAAGCCGGGCATGACCGTGGCGCAGACGCAGGCGGAGGCGAATCTCCTGTTTCCGCATTTCTTTCATAACGCGGCACATCCGGGCTGGGGCATCGGGTACGAAGCTCACGTCGAGGTGCTCAAAGACCACGTCAGCGGCAAGTTGCGCCGCTCGCTGATCGTGCTGTGGTGTGCGGTGGGGCTTATCCTGCTGATCGTCTGCGTGAATTTATCGAATTTGGAGCTCGCGCGCGCGGCGGCGCGGAGCAAGGAATTCGCGATGCGCACGGCGCTCGGCGCGGGGCGGGGACGGCTGGTCCGCCAACTGCTCACCGAAAGCCTGCTGCTCTCGATGGCAGGCGCGCTCGTCGGGTTGGGCCTCGCTTTCGCGATCACATTCTATCTGGCCCATCAGGGTTCCATCGCCTTGCCGTTGCTCAGCAGCCTGCGCGTGGACGGCCCGGCCCTCGCCTGGACGCTTTTGATTGCGACGGTCAGCGCGGTTCTTTTCGGTCTTGCACCGGCCTTCAGGATGTCGGGCAAGAACATACAAGAGGCGCTCAAAGAGTCGGGCCATGGAACCACGCAAGGCCGCAGCCACGACCGCGTGCGCGCCGTCCTGGTTGTTTCGGAAGTCGCATTGGCCTGTGTGTTGCTGATCGGCGCGGGGCTGCTGCTGCGCAGTTTCTTGCGCGTGCTCGACGTCGATCTGGGATTTGAGCCCGACCGTGCCGCGGCGATCCATGTGGAATACGACGACAGCGCACCGAACGGGGCTCAGCAGGGGGCCCGAAGGGGCGCCATCTTCGAGGAAATGCTCGCGCGCGTGAAGGCCGTTCCGGGCATCGAGGAAGCCGGCATCTCGGACATGCTGCCGCTCGATCGCAATCGGAACTGGAACCTGGGCGCGAAGGGAGTGGTCTACAGGAAAGATGAACATGCCGACGCGTTCGTGTATGTCGTCACGCCAGGTTACATCGCGGCCATGGGCATCGGCCTGCGCGAGGGGCGCGACTTTAGCTGGTCCGACAGGGCAGATGGCCAACATGTAGTTATTATCAACGACGCGGCGGCGAAAAGGCTGTGGCCGGGAGAAGATCCGTTGGGGCGCATCGCCGAGACTGACGGAGAAGACAAGAAAGTAGTGGGTGTAGTTTCAAATGTTCGTGAAACCAGTGTGGAGGACTCGTCAGGACCGGAGATATATGTGCCGATGACCCAGGCGGGGCCAGTCGGTGCCGAGCTAGTGGTGCGCACGAAGCTGCCGCCGAATGTGCTGGCCTCGAGTGTGATGCACGCCCTCCGTTCCCTGAATCCTGGGCAACCCGCCACGGAGTTCCGTCCCATCCGCCAGATTGTGGACCATGCCATCTCGCCGCGCCGCTTCTTCGTGATGCTGGTTTCCGCCTTTGCCGCCTTGGGACTCGCGCTGGCTTCACTCGGCATCTATGGCGTAATCTCGTACTCAGTTACGCGGCAGACACAGGAGATCGGTATCCGCATGGCCCTCGGCGCGACTCAGGGAGACGTGTTGCTCCGCGTGCTTGTCAAAACGCTCCGGCTGACGCTGATCGGTATCGCTTTGGGGATGGTTGCTTCGTTTCTCGTCGCGAGGCTGATCGCATCCTTGCTCTTTCAAACTGCGCCGACCGATCCCGCGACGTTCGCAGGCATGGCGGTTCTGTTGTCTGCGGTT
>QHZO01000298.1 GCA_003224695.1 Acidobacteriota bacterium | reverse complement strand
ACGGTCTATTGTGGTTGGCCACGGTCGGGGCGCTGGCGTTCCTGATGGTCAGCCGCGTCCGCTATTTCAGCTTCAAAACTCTCGATCTGCGTCGCCGCCGCCCCTATGTCACAATTATCCTCCTCGGCAGCATCGTGGGCGGAATCTTCGCCTTCTCCCAAATCGTCCTTCTGACCATGGCCACCGTTTACATGTTTTCCGGTCCCGCGGGTTGGCTGACTGGAAGGCTGCGGCCCCAACCGCCGGCGCCGAAGTTGGAAGGCTCACACGGGCCGGAGACCCACCCGGCATGACGCCTGCGGGCCCCCGTTACACCGTGGCCGTTGTGGGCGTCTCGACGCTTCTCGGCAAAGAAGTTTTGGAAGTGCTCAAAGAGCGCAAATTCCCCGTTGCCAACCTGGTCAGTAGAAGCGAACAGGAAGCCGAGCCCGACCTGCCCGTGCTGGACCTGGATGCGACCCACTTGGCCGATGCGGTGGAGCCAGGGGAAGACTCCGAGCCGGACTTTGTCTTTCTGGCTGGCCGACTCGCCACGCCGCAGGACGGCGCAAAGACTGAATTTCTTCTTTCCGCGGAGCGCCTGGCTGAAGCGCGGCATGCCAAGGTCATAGACCTCGGCGGATTCATAGCTGCCCACGCAGGCGGCGTCTTGAGCATTCCAAGCCTTGAAGAAGTTGGCGCCGGCATCAACGAAGGTGACGCGCCCCCTCCAAAGTATTACGCTGCCCCGCACCCCGCCGTGGTGGTCATCGCGCGGCTGCTCCTGGCACTCGGCCGGCGTTTTCCGGTCACCTCGGCCGTGTGCGAAGTCATCGGCTCCGCGTCGGAGATTGGGCCGCGCGCCATCGCGGAATTGCAAAAACAGACAGTGAACCTGCTGAGCTTCCAGAAAATTCCTCAGGCGGTCTTCGGCGGACAGATGGCGTTCAACCTGCTCCCCCGGCTCAAACGTGGCCGCATACAGACGGGAGAACCCGCGCCGGCGGAGGAGCGGATCCGGGCCGAGTTGCGCGACTATCTGGGCGCGCGCGTCCCGCCTCCCGCCGTGCGCTTCCTCCAGGCTCCCGTCTTTCACTCTCTGGCCATCTCCCTTTACGTCCGTTTGCGAGACCCCGCACCTTTGGCAGCCTTGGGGGAGACGCTGGGCACCGCAGGCTTCGGAGTACGGCGGCCATCCGAGGCGCCGCCTTCCCCCGTCGAGGTCACCGGATCGAGCGATATCCTCGTGGACACACTTGCCGCGGACCCTGCCGATCCCACTGGGTGCTGGATCTGGGCCGTCGCCGACAACTTGCGTCTTGCCGCGACGAATGCTGTGGAGATTGCCGAAAGCCTGAAAAGTGTGAGGCTGTGACGCGGCCGGGGATTTTCGATTTTCGATTGACGATTTTCGATTTCCGATTGGCGGTTGCCGATTGTCGGTCTCCGACTTTCGTCGGCGTCGGGAGTGGCCATTCTCGCTCGGCAGTCATTCCCGCGAAAGCGGGAATCCATTCTCTGCAATCGGCACCCTCGAGGCACGCAAATCTGATTTCTGGTTTCTGCTTTCTGCCTTCTGCATTCTGCCTTCTGCTTTCAGCCTTCTGCCTTCTGATTTGTTCTTGCGGCTATCACGTGGCGGGCAAGGGCGCCCGCATCCCGCCCGACGTTAAGACCATTGCCGTCCCCGCCTTTGTGAACGAGTCCAATCGGTATCGCATCGAGCAGTGGCTGTCGGCGGCGGTAACACAGGAGTTTATCGAACGGACGAAAATTCGGATTGTGTCAAACCCAGCCAGGGCCGACGCCGTTTTGACAGGGACGGTGAAAGACGTCCGCGCCGGTGTGGTCACATTCGATCTCCAGACGGGGCGCGCGACGACGCTCCAGATTCAGGTCACTGCCGCGGTTGAACTCGTGGACCTCCACACCCGCAAAACTATCTTTGGGAACAATAATTACGTCTTTCGGGAAGAGTATCAGGTCAGCCAGACGACTTCGGAGCTGTTCGAAGAGGACGAACCCGCACTCAAGCGCCTGTCCCGCGACCTCGCCCGCACACTCGTCACCGAAATCCTGGAGAACTTTTAGGCCGCGTAGCTGGACGGCCCGCCGAGGCGAGGGCACGGCGACATTCTGTAGGGGCGACCCTTGTGGTCGCCCATGGGCAGGCTCAAGGCCTGCCCCTACACGTTGCCGCGTTTCATTTCGCCCAGGAGGTGATCGCAGGACCGCACGGCCAGCGTCATAATGGTGAGCGTGGGGTTTTGGTTCGCGGAGGAGACAAACCCCGCGCCGTCCATCACGAAGAGGTTCTTGACGTCGTGGGTCTGCTGGAAGGAATTGAGGACGGACTTTTTCGGGTCGGTCCCCATGCGAGCGATGCCGACCTCGTGGATGGCCCAGCCCGGCGTTGAAGGCTGGGAATATTTCCTGACGTTTTTCGCGCCCGCCGCTTCGAGCATCTCTTCCGCCGCTTCGGTCATGTCTTTGACCATGGCGCGCTCTTCGTCCCCGTACGTCATGTGGACGCGCAGCACCGGGATGCCAAACGTGTCGGTAACGTGCGGATCTATTTCGACGTAGTTCTCCCAGCGCGCCAGGCACTCGCCGAAGCCTCCGATGCCGAACCGGCTGACGGAGGTGACGAGCGATTTCTTGAACCCCTCGCCGAACCCGGAGGCGTCCCAGTTGAATTGCGCCGAGCCGTCGCCTTCGTAGCCGTAGCCTCGCAAGAAATTCTTCGCGCGCGGGCCGCCGGGGAGATTTCTGAACCTCGCGATGTAGATCCCGGCAGGGTTGTTGGGGCCGTCCATCGAGGCCTTGCTGACCAGGTCCGGGAACTCGCCGCCCGCACCGCCTCCCATAATGTGGTCCATCAAATAGTGGCCGAGCACGCCGCTCGAATTGGCCAAGCCGTTCGCATATTCCCGCGTCGCCGAGTTGAACAGAATCCGCACCGACTCGAGTGACTGCGCGCACAGCACCACCGCCCGCGCCCGCACTTCCTTGGGCTCCCGCGTGATGCGGTCAATGTAAACGAGGCCCGTGGCGCGGTTCGTCTGCGGGTTCATCAGCACTTTGTACGCCATGGCGTTCGGAATATGCGTGCAGTTGCCGGACTTGAGGGCGTCGGCGACGGTGGTGAAAGCAGCATTGAAATAAGAATGCGTAATGCAGCCGCGCTCGCAGGGGCCGCAGTAGTGGCACGGCGCGCGGCCGTTGATGCCGCGGGTGAGGTTGGCGGAGCGGCCGGGCGTCAGCACCCGGCCGAGCTTGGCTTTGACGCGGCTGCGGAATTGCGTTTCCGCGCAAGTCAGCCCCATGGGTGGCTGAAATTTGCCGTCGGGCAGATGCGGCAACCCCTCGGCCTGCCCGCAGACACCAACGTACTCTTCGACAAGGTCGTAGTAAGGCGCAAGGTCTTTGTAACTAATGGGCCAATCGTCTCCGTAGCCGTCAAAGGAAGCCGCCTTCAGGTCCAGGTCGCTCAACCTCAGACTGACGCGTCCCCAGACGTTCGTGCGCCCGCCGGTTACGCGCAGCCTCCCCTGCCAACTGAAGGGCATGTTGGGCGCGGTCGTGTAGGGCTCGTCGAGGTCGTTCGCAAACCAGTCGTAGTTTGGGGCGGGTCTTGCGAATCAAGGCGTCGGTGCGGTCGCGGTACTTGAGCTCAAAAGCCGGCTTGTGCTCGGTGAAATTCTGGTCGGATTGCGGCCGGCCCGCGTCCACGAGCGCCACTTTCAAGCCCGCTTCGGACAGCCGCTTCGACGCCCAGCCGCCCGAAGCCCCTGAGCCCACGACAATCGCATCGAACGTTTGATTGGTTTTATCCCCCACGATTTCCCTCCCCCTGACTTAACTTTACCACCAGCGCGAAGGAAAAAGAACAATTTCGCAGTAGTTCGAAAGGCACGTGTGAAGGGTGCGAACGGTCAGATGTTTCCGCGCTTCATTTCGCCCATCAAGTAATCCGTGGAGCGGACGGCAAGCGCCATGAAGGTGAGCGTGGGATTCTGGCAGGCGCTCGAAACGAACCCCGAGCCATCCATGACGAAAAGGTTTGGGATGTCGTGCGATTGCTGGAAGGAGTTGAGGACGGATTTCTTCGGGTCGAGGCCCATACGAGCCACGCCGACTTCGTGGATGCCGCGGCCCGGCTCGCGGTCATGCACCTTGAAAGAATGAATGTTTTTGGCGCCCGCCGCTTCGAGCATCTGGGCGCCGCTCACAGCCATATCGTCAATCATGGCGTGCTCGTTCTCGCCGAACTTCATGTGAATGCGCAACACGGGGATGCCGAATACGTCGCGAACGTTCGGGTCGAGCTCGACGTAGTTTTCCCAGTTTGCCAGGCACTCGCCGAAACCGCCCATGCCGAGCGTGGTCACCGGCTGCATGAGCGCTTGTTTGAAGGCTTCTCCGTATCCAAGCGCTTTGAAATTGAAACCCGTTGAGCCGCCTCCTTGAAAGCCGTACCCGCGCAGGAAGTTCTTCCAGCGCGGTCCCTTTTCAGTGTTCCGAAAGCGGATGATGTAGATGCCGTTCGGGCGGTTGGGCCCGTCGAGACTTGGCTTTCCCGGAACATCAGGGAATTCTCCTGTCGCGCCGCCGCCCACCCAAATATGGTCCATCAAGTAGTGGCCGAGGACGCCGCTCGAATTCGCCAGGCCGTTCGGGCATTGCCGGCTCGCGGAGTTCAACAGAATGCGCGCCGACTCGAGAGCCTGAGCGCACAACACCACGACGCGCGCCTGGACCTCCTTCGGCTGGCGCGTGATGCGGTCAATGTAGAGCACACCCGCGGCGCGGTTGGTCTCCGGATTCGTCCGCACTTTGTAGACCATGGCATTCGGGAGGTGCGTGCAGTTGCCGGTTTTGAGCGCATCCGCGACGGTGGTGAAGGCCGAGTTGAAATAGGAATGCGTGACGCAGCCGCGATGGCAAGGGCCGCAGTAGTGGCACGGCGCGCGGCCGTTGATCGGGCGCGTCAGGTTGGCTGTGCGGCCGATGGTTGCCGTCCAGCCGAGCTTCTCTTTCACTCGCTTGCGGAATTGCGCCTCCGCGCAGGTGAATGCCATCGCGGGCTGAAAGTGTCCGTCAGGCAGTTGTGGCACGCCTTCCGCGAGGCCGCTTACGCCAACGTAGTCTTCCGCTTGGTCGTAATAAGGCGCAAGGTCCTTGTAGCTGATCGCCCAGTCTTGGCCGTAGCCGTCGTGGGAGGCGGCTTTGAAATCTAGGTCGCTGAACCGGTAGCTCTGCCGGCCCCAGACCACGGTTCGTCCGCCCGTCACGCGCAACCGTCCCACCCAGGTGAAAGGCATGCCCGACGAAATGGTGTAGGGCTCTTCTAGATCGTTCGCGAACCACTGGTAGTTGTACTCGTCACAGAAGAGCTTCTGAATAGGCCTCGTCCGAGTCACCACTTCCGGGGCGCGGTCGCGATACTTAAGCTCGAATTCGGGTTTGTGCTCGACGAATTCGGACTCTGCGAGCGGTCTTCCGGCATCCACTAATGCGACCTTCACCCCGGCTTCCGAGAGCTTTTTACACACCCAGCCGCCCGAGGCTCCCGAGCCGACCACGATGACATCGAAATTCTCCCTGGTTTTATCGCCCACGACCCACGTTCACATTTAGCTGACCCGTAGCGGCGACCCTTGTGGTCGCCCCAGGGCGGGCACAAGGCCCGCCCCTCCGGCCGAATTATACGTTGCCGCGCTTCATTTCCTCCATCAAGTGATCTGTCGAACGAACGGCGAGCGCCATGATGGTGAGCGTGGGATTCTGACAGGCCGTGGAAGCAAATGCCGCGCCGTCCATAACGTAGAGGTTTGGGATATCGTGCGTCTGCTCGAATTGGTTGAGAACCGACTTTTTCGGGTCAGCCCCCATACGCGCCACGCCCACCTCATGTATGGCAAAGCCGGGCCGGCGGTCAGGCTGCTTGAAAGTGCGGATGTTCTTGGCTCCCGCTGCTTCCATGATTTCGCTCGCCGAATCCGCCATGGCCTGAATCATTGACTGCTCGTTTTCGCTGTAAGTCATATGGAAATGAAGGACCGGAATCCCAAAAGTATCTTTCACGTCCGGGTTAATGGCAACGTAATTGTCCCAGCGGGGCAGGCACTCGCCGAAACCGACGATGCGGACGCCCGCGACCGGCTCGAGCACGGATTTCTTGAATGCCTCGCCAAAGCCCGGGGCGCGCATATTGAAACTCGACCCTCCACCGCCCTGGTAACCGAAACCGCGCAGGAACTTTGTGGAACGGGACCCGCCCGCCAAGTTCTGAAAGCGCGGGATGTAGATGCCGCAGGGACGGCGGGGGCCGTCAGGGCTCACTTTTTCGGCGAGCTCGGGGAATTCGCCGAATGCGCCGCCGCCCACCCAAATGTGGTCCATCAGATAGTGGCCGAGGACTCCGCTCGAATTCGCAAGTCCGTTCGGGTATTCGCGTGTCGCGGAGTTGAAAAGGATCCGCACCGACTCGAGCGATTGCGCGCACAGCACCACAGCGCGCGCTTTTACTTCCTTCGGTTCGTGGGTGATGCGGTCAATGTAGACGAGGCCCGTAGCGCGGTTCGTCTTCGGGCTCATCAGCACCTTGTAGGCCATGGCGTTCGGAATATGCGTGCAGTTGCCGGATTTCACAGCGTCGGCGACGGTAGTGAAAGCGGAATTGAAATACGAATGGGTCACGCAGCCGCGCTCGCAAGGGCCGCAGTAGTGGCACGGCGCGCGGCCGTTGAGCGGACGGGTCAGGTTGGCCGTGCGCGTGGACGTCACGGTCCAACCAAGCTTGGCTTTTACGCGCTCGCGCATCCGAACTTCCGGGCAAGTCATGGCCATGGGAGGGAGGAACTTGCCGTCGGGCAACTGCGCGAGTCCTTCCGCCTGACCGGCGATGCCCACGTAATCTTCCACCAGGTCGTAGTAAGGCGCGAGGTCGGCGTAGCTGAGCGGCCAGTCCTCGCCATAGCCGTCGTGGGAGGCAGCGTGGAAATCGAGGTCGCTCAGCCGCAAACTCACCCGCCCCCAGATGTTTGTCCGCCCTCCCGTCACGCGCATCCGCCCCTGCCAACTGAACGGCATATCGGGCGCCGTGGTGTAAGGCTCTTCGAGGTCGTTCGCGAACCACTGGTAGTTGTATTCCATGCAGGCGTAGCAGTCTTTCTGCACGGGGCGCGTGCGGCGGATCCAGTCGGCCGCGCGGTCGCGGTACTTCAACTGGAATTCTGGCATGTGCTCCGTAAAATCCTGGTCCGATTGTGGCCGGCCGGCGTCCACCAGCGCCACTTTGACGCCGGCCTCGGAAAGCCGCTTTGCCGCCCAACCGCCCGAGGCTCCCGAACCCACCACGATGACGCCGAAATCTCCCGTGCTCTTGTCCGCCATGTGCACCCCCGAGAAGAAAAATCTATCACCAATCGCCGGGATCGGACACAGCGAATTTCCGTTAATGCAGAAAACCGAGCCGCTCGAAGGAGGCTTCCATGTCTCCCACGCGTGTGTTAACATCACCGCGAGTGAAGAACCGAGGCAGGGGGGACTATGAGTGACGCACCCAAGGATGGCACACCAAGGCCGTGGAGCTCGGAGCGAGGTTTGCCGCGTCGCGAAATACTGAAGCGGCTGACGGGAGGAACGGGCGCGGGGCTGATCCTGCCCGCGGTGGATTCCTCCCACCCCATTCGCAAGCACCTGATGGAGCCGGCCGCCGTCGAAGCCGCCGCGGCCAAAGCCGCCGACCCGGAGTGGAAGCCGGAATTCCTCGACGACCATCAGAACGAAACGCTCGTCGCGCTCGCCGAACGCATCGTTCCGGGCTCCTCGAAAGCGGAGTCCAACCGCTTCATTGACCTCTTGCTGACCGTTTCGACGCAAGACGACCAGAGAAAATTCCTGGTAGCGCTCGGCGCTTTCGATTCGCTGGCCGTGGCGCGCTTCGGCCATCCCTTCAAGGAGCTTACCGACTCACAGCAGAACGGGCTTCTGACCGAAGCCTCGACGGCGAAGTCTGGACACGTCGAAGGCCAGGAAGATTTTGCCTGGTTCGCCATTCCCTCCGGCGCGCCGCACCAGTCGGCTGTGGATTCGATCCGCGATTACTTCGACAACTTGAAAGGCTGGGTTGTGGGCGCCTATTATTCGTCCGAGGTCGGAATGAGGGAGCTCGGCTGGACCGGGAACGTGATGTTCGAAAGCTTCCCGGGCTGCGAGCACCCGGAAGGCCATACATAATTTCCCGCGTGCTGGCATCAGGGTGCCATGCCGGCTGAATCAATTGTGCTTCGCGGTTTTGGCGCCGTGTACATATGCCCCCGATGGGCCCTGCTGAATTCATCCGGAAAGTTTCGCAAGCCAAACTGGGGCCGGCGTATTTCCTGCGCGGCACAGATGCCTTTCTCCAGGAAGAGTGCCGGACGGCGCTGGTCAGCTCGATCCCCCTTGAAGACCGGCCGTGGTGCCTGACGGAGCTGGAATTTGAGTCCGGGCGCCTCGAGCGCCAGCTCGACGGCGCGAGCCAAATGCCCATGCTCGGCCGGCGCAGCCTGTTTGTCTTTTCCGACCCGGAAGACTTCGGCCACGCCTCGGAGGCCGACTACGGCGCGCTCGAAGCTTACTTGAAGCGCCCATCGAGCTTCGCCACCGTGGTGTTTCTTGCTTCCGAACCCGACCGCCGGCGGCGCTTCATTCAGTTGCTCGAGAAGAAAGCCGAGCTGGTCGAGCTGCGGCCGCTCGGCCGGAAGGAAGCCGCGGCGTGGCTGGCCGAATACTTGGGGCGACAAAACGTGGAAATCAGCCCGGAGCTGGCCGACGCGGTCATTTCCAGGTTTGAGTCGAGCGCCGACCCGCGCGGCGGCAGAACCTCCGGCGTGAATTTGCTCTGGGTGCGGACGGAAATCGAAAAAATTCTTACCGCGCGGCCTGGTGCGAAGCGCCTGGAATCCGAAGACCTGGAGCTTTTGGCTGGCTTCCGCGAGGAGCACGTCATCGGGAAGCTCCTGCGGGCGATTGCCGAGCGCAACTTCGCGCCCGCCATCCAGCAACTTCGCGCTTTGCTTGCCAGCCAGGAGTCAGAGATTTTGCTGCTCTGGTCCATCGGCGACCTCTTCCGCCAAACGTTGAAGTTGGCTTCTCCAAGCGGGCGGAAGCGTGCCACGGCGTACGGAGCGAAGGGCGGCGGGGGATGGAATCGCTGGTCGAATCCCTTCTCCACCGAAGAGATTGCCCGGGACGTTGCCCGCGCCTATTCCTATTCCGAACAACTCCAAGCGCTGAAGCTTGTCCGGCAAGCCGACCTCGGCATTAAGTCCTCATGGAAAGATTCGAAGATCCTCCTCGAATTCCTGATTTGGCAAATTGTGGTGGGAATGGGTCCGAAGAGTATTCCGGCGTTCGAGCTCCCCGCCCCGCCATTACAAGCGTAGGCGGGTTCTGAGCCCCCGCATTCGCTAGCGCGCAGAGGGCGCCGATCCGGCTGTGCCGGGCGCGGCCTTTGACAGCTCATTGAAGTGCCGTGTCAGGCGCGACTTGTAGCGGGCCGCAGTGTTCCTGTGAAGGACGCCCAGGCTCGAGGAATGGTCAATCAGCGCCAGGGTCGGGCGGAAAAGCGCCGTAGCGGCGGCCGGGTCTTTTGCCTGAAGCGCCCGCCGGAGCTTGCGGATTTGGTGCCGCAGGCGCGTGGTGTGAGCGCGATTGCGCTCCGTCCGCTGGCGAGTTTGCTTGATGCGCTTCAGGGCTGATTTGTGGCTTGCCACGGGCTCTCCTTTTCGAGAAAATCGGAATTCCCAATTTAGCAGACCCCTACCGAAAGCGTCAACGAGGAACTGTCATGCGCAAGTCCGGGCCCGCCGGCGGGCTGAAATTGCTTCTCACCCGCCAAAAAATCGCCCGGCGCGTCCGCGCGATGGCCGGGGAAATCAACAAGGACTTCCGCGGCCGGCCGCTGCACGTCATCGGGATCCTTAAAGGTTCCTGGGTCTTCATGGCCGACCTCGTCCGGCACCTCGAGCTCGACGTCACCGTGGATTTCCTGGGGTTTGCGAGTTACGGCGCGGGGTCGGTTCCCTCCGGCGCCATTCGCATCACCAAAGATCTCGAAACGAGCATCGAAGGTCTGGATGTGCTCGTGGTCGAGGATATCCTCGATACGGGGGGGACGTTCAAACACCTCGAGCGTTTTCTCGCCGCCCACCACCCGCGGAGTTTGAAGGTCGTGGCGCTGCTCAACAAGTCGTCGAGGCGCATCGAGCCGGTCCGGGCCGATTACATCGGGCGCAACCTGCCTGATATTCATTTCCTCCGGCCCAGTCCAAGGAAGTAAAGTCGCCCTATCCCTCAGCGGCGGGACGACTCAGTTAAATGAGCGCGGAAGTTAGGCGCGGACTCGGACCCTTTCGTGAAGGTATTCCGGGGCAAAGTCCGCGCCGTTGGGCCAAACGATCGTGTGCAGTTCAGGGTGGAGGGTGAAGGAGCGGAAAGAAGCCCCATCGCGTAGAGGCTCGAAGACCTCCCCGTCGAGCTCAGAGGTTAGATCCACTTCGCCTTCAAGGCCGTCGTTGAAGCGAAGCCAAATGACGCAACCCGAAACGTAGCGGGCTTCAAGAATGCGAGTCATAAGAGTTACTCCAACGGTCGAATTGGCCGAAGAGGCCTGCGCACTTTCGCCAGTTCCCAGTTCTGCCGCAATTCCTCCCGATGCATCTCGTACCACTCTAGCACCAAAATCAGGGCCCGCCGTGGAAATTCACCCTTAACCGTCCCGTCTTCAATGGCTACTATGACTTCGTACTCGCCGTAGTATGCGTGGAAGTGGCCAGGCTCGTGGTCCTTATAGAGCATCGCAATTACGATTCCGAAAAAGCGGCTGATTTCTGGCACGGGGCCATCTTACCCCAATCTCTCCCCCGATCTTAGCTAGGCGCCAACAACGACTCATCCCCGAGCAGCCGGAAACTCTGTTTACAAACGCGCTCGAAGGGCAGGATAATGAAGCCGACCTCCGCCATGTCTGACGCCGAGTTTTCCACGCCTCTCATGCGGCAATACAACGCCATCAAGCAGCGCCACCCGAACGCTCTGCTGTTCTTCCGGTTGGGCGACTTCTACGAGCTCTTCTTCGAAGACGCTCAAGTGGCCTCGCGCGAGCTGCAAATCACTCTGACTTCCCGAAACAAGGAAAAGGGCGTGGCCATTCCGATGTGCGGC
>QHZO01000059.1:17848-18928 GCA_003224695.1 Acidobacteriota bacterium | reverse complement strand
AAATTACACCACCAATCTCCGGCTCGCCGACCTCGAATCGGGAGACGTGCTCTTTGCCACCCACCACGACGGCGCGCCGCTCGCGCCCGAGCACGGCGGGCCGCTGCGGCTGGTGGTGCCGAAGCTCTATGGCTGGAAGAGCGCCAAGTGGGCGCGCGGTCTGGAGTTTCTTGAAGCAGACCGAAGGGGATACTGGGAAGAGCGCGGCTATCACGATCGCGGTGACGTAGGGAAAGAACAGCGGATGTGGGAGTAGACGGAAAGGCGTCCGCCCTTAAGGAGTCAAAGGCTGCTTGGTCACCTCGCCGGCCGTATACACTTTTCCGAATTTTTGCCGGGAGTCGACGCTGAAGAGTTTGTATTCGGAATACTGGTGCTCGTTTCTGAGCAGATGGCCGTTCCAATCCACCGTGACGGTGACATGCTGAGGCAGCCAAAACGCGTCAGGTGGACGATTGAAGTGAACCTCGCTGAAGTCAATATCCGTAGTCTGTCTCTTGAGCCGAAGCTCAGGTAGGGGCCTCAAGAGGTCGGAGCGGAGGCGAACGATTTGATAAGTCTCGGAATCCACCCAGGCGAGGCCCTGGGAAAAGGTCATCAATTCATTTTCTCCCGACTTGAAAATACCGTGAATCAGCGCGGTGGCTGGGCGCTGCGCGTAGGCGATGACGTTTGTATCCCGGCCGTTCAGTTTCTGACTTCCGAGGTAACGAAAGGTGGATTGGGATTGGTAGACAGGATGAAAGATGATTTGGGCGGACGCGAAGCCCGCGGTAAGCATGAAACCATCTTTCAGTCCGCCGGGGGAACCTTCATCTTTCACCTCATTGCGGCGGTACTCGTCGAATCCCGGCCCCCAGACTTCCGCGGGAATGGTGCATAGATACCGGTAGCGCGATTGCTCGATTTTATGGGCCTTGCCGTTGCGGGCCAACTGTTTCTGATGAATCTCCTCGAGTGAGCTGGTATTCGGAAAGTTCCGGAAAAACTCTCCGACGTTCTTTCCAACCTCCTTGAGGATGCCCTCCAACGGTTTTTGGTCTGTGGCGGGCACAAGGTCTTTAAGTTCGGGTATCCCTT
>QHZO01000059.1:16505-17836 GCA_003224695.1 Acidobacteriota bacterium | reverse complement strand
TTGCGACCACTCCATCCGCACCGCCAACGGCATGGTCTTGATGTCGCGCCCTGCCAAATAGGTGTTCATCTCCCGGCTGGCCTCGTCGAAGTGCCCTGCGCCAAGCAACGCCTTGGCGCGCATCAGGCGCGCCTCGGGCCCGGCGCCGGCGGCAATGGCTTTGGAGAAGTAGTCGCTCGAGACATCCCAATTCGCCAGCAGCATCTGCGTGCGCGCAAGCTCTTGAAGCGCCAGCGAGTCCTGGGGAGCCGATTTCAGAGCCTCCTGGAAAAAGCCTGCCCCTTGCATCGGCTGGTGCCGCCAGGTTTCCATGACACCCAAAATTTCGAACGGTTCCGGCCTTCCGCGCGTAGGATTTGCCCTTACCTCTCGAGCCGCCTCTGTCACATCGCGATTTGCGCCGTACCAATCACCCCAGTTCAATTCCGCGAGGCCAAGCACGCTTCGGCATCCCACGCATGTCTGGTCTCGTTCAACTACTTTGCCGAGAAAGGACAAGGTCTGTTCGGGGCGGCCTTTTTCAAGAAACTCCTCGATCCCGCGCGCATAGTCTTTTTCTTCCTTGGACGAAAGCCCGTCGGCTGCTCCCAGGCTCTTCAGCCTCGGGGCGAGAGCCGAAACCAGCTCGGCTTGGGAGAGGACTTCGGGGTCTTCCTCTTCGCTGCGCAGCGTGATCATGGCCATTAACGGTTTGTCGGCCGACCCGCAATCGGCTACCGCGAATGCCTTCACAAAACTCTTTTTCGCGACGGTGACCTGAATATTAAGCTGGGGGGTGGTGAAAAAGACATTAGTGAAATCTGGGCCTACCGAGTATTCGGTGCGAAACTCTCCCATCCGGTCGGTCTTGAGGTGCGCGTCTCTCCATAAATCGTCAGGGGCTTCACCTCGACCTTCGCGCCGATGACCGGCGTGCCCGCAATGGACGCGACTCGGCCAGAGATGACCCAGTGCCTCTGCATTTCACTTTGCATTTCCATTACGGTTGTGGCCTGCGAGCGCAATGAGCCTGGGGCAATCCCTTGCTATTCTGGGCGGCCACCTGCCAGGGAAAGAGGGATACGAATAGGCATGTCAACTGGAAACGCAGGAAGGCTTTCATGGTGGCCCCTCCTCAGACCTTGGGCCCGTAGGCTGAATCATACCACGCGGGAAAAGTCAGAGCCCGATAGATTTATACGGACAAGGCGATCTTGGCCTTTGGGGAGGAACGCCTGCACAGCGCAAAAGGCTCAATAAATCTCGAACCGTTCCTGGGGAATTAAGGGGTCACCCTTGATGATGAAATTCTTGTGCGTGAGGGCCTCGAGTTCAGAAAGCATCGTCCCCTC
>QHZO01000059.1:0-16317 GCA_003224695.1 Acidobacteriota bacterium | reverse complement strand
TGGAAGGCGATGATCTTGGTGGGCGCGCGATCGGAGCGCAGAGCCTCTTCCAGCGCTTGTACCACCTTGGCGCGGTTGCGCCGCTCATCCATGTCAATGAAATCCACCACCAAGATTCCGCCGAGGTCCCTCAGCCGGATCTGGCGGACGATTTCCGCCACCGCGTCCACATTCGTCTTGACGATCGTGTCTTCAAGGCGGCTCGTCTTCCCCACGTATTTACCCGTGTTCACGTCAATCGCCACCAGAGCTTCGGTCTGGTTGATGACGATATAGCCGCCGGACTTGAGCCACACTTTGGGCTTCAGGGCTTTTTCGATTTCGGTCTGGATGCCGAACTCCTCGAACATGGATGTCTCGCGCGTAAATAGCTTGACGTGGCCGACCACCGAAGGCTGGCAGCGGTTGACGAATTCGACCACGCGCGCGTATTCGGCGTCGCTATCCACCCAGATCGTCTTAAACTCCGGTGAGAGCAAGTCGCGGAGCAGCCGCTGCACGAGGTCCAAATCGCGGTGGAGCAGCACCGGGGCTTTGCTTTTCTCCGCTTCCGCCCGGATGTCGCTCCAAAGCGATGAAAGGAACCGTATGTCGGACTTGATGTCCTCGTCGGATTTTCCCGCGCCCGCGGTCCTCACGATGAAGCCGCCGGTCAGCGCTCCCTTGCTTTCGAGCAAGATGTTGCGCAGCCGCAGCCGCTCTTCCTCCGACGCGATCTTGCGTGAGACGCCGATGTGTTCCACCGTCGGCATATAGACCAGGTACCGGCCCGGGAGAGCGACGTGCGAAGTGATGCGCGCGCCCTTGCGGCCCAACGGCTCCTTGGCAATTTGGACGATAATTTCTTGGCCTTCTTTGAGCAATTCCGAGATTTGGACGGGCTGATTGTTGGAAGAACGCGAAGGCTCCGGGCGGGGGCCGCCATTGTGGCGGGGACCGCGTTCGCGGCGCCCGCGGCGTCCCCGGCGAGGAGCAAAGCGCGGTCGGGCGTTCGGCTCACGCAGTGTGGCTTCGCGATCGACTGCTGCCGCTCTGGGCTCCCCAGAGGAAGGGATCGCAGCCACGGGTGTCTCCTCGGATGCTTCAGCAACGGCCTGCTCCGGTGAGGCGGTAGGAGCGGGAGCTTCCGGAATGTCCCTTGTTCGAGCGACGGGTGTCTCAAGCACCGTATTCGGTTCGGATTGATCGTGGCGGGCCTCGTCCCCCGCGGCTGCGGGCGCTGGTTCGCCCGCTGCTCCGAAGACGGAGCTAACCAGCCGCTGCCACAGGGGCTTGGGCTCGGTCGGTGTTTGAGAGGGAGCAGCCGCAACAGTTTCAGGCTGGGCCGCCTCAGCGATGGGAGGCATAGAAGGTGTGACCGGTAGGGGTTCCGATCCACCCGCAACGGGTTTTGCTTCTCGACCTTCTTCAACCGGATTTGCCGCCGGCGATTCGACGGTTTGAGGTCTGAAGCTTGGTTCCGCTCCAAGCGACCCGTCAGTTGTGGGTTCCGCATTCGCGCTCGGTGTCTCATTGATCGGTGGTAATTCGAAAGGAGGAGTGTCATGGCTTTCAGCCGTCGGAACGTTTGGCGAACCGTGGCTGTATTTTGCCAGCGACTCACCGGGTAATACCTGAAAAGAATGGGAATCGTCTTGCGCGGGCGGTGCCGGCCGTGTGCGGGTGTCGTTGCGCATGGCTCCGCGAGACTCTCCCTCGCCACCTCGTCCCCGCCAGCGACCTCGGCGCCCACGGTGCTCGTGCCGATGGAAGCCGCGATTCTCGCGTTCCGGTTTCACCGGCGGAGCCGCTCTAGGAGCCGGCGCCGCAATCGCAACTTCGGAAGGCGCGGGAACCTGAGGGGCGGTTACGTTTTGGGGAGCTTGTTCGGCGGGCTCAAGGGGAGCGGGGACTTCCGCCATGGGAGGTGCGGTTTCGGCCGGTGTGGCCGTCCGGCCCTCGGACAATCGCGTCACGCGCGCCTCCGCGTCCGCTACGATCCGGTCGTACTCGTCAGCGTCCTCATAAAAGTCCGAAACGTACAGGAAAGCATCGCGCTCAAGGCCGATGTCCACAAAAGCCGATTGCATTCCGGGCAGCACTCTGCTGACCCGCCCTTTGTAGATTCCGCCTACCAGGCCCGTTTGCGTGTCCCGTTCAAAATAGACTTCCACTAAGGTGTCATTTTCTAACACTGCAACCTTCGTCTCATGAGAAGACGAGGCAATAAACAACTCCTTGGCCATGGGAACTCCTTTGCTTAGGAAATGCCGGCAGGATCAATCCCTCGGTTGACGGACCTTGCGGTCCATCGGCTGACGGAGAACCACTTCCGGGCTTCCTTCTCCAGCCACCGGTCCCGCGCGAGGTGGGGACCGTGTTCGTCGGCTGGTTTATGCGAAACTTTAAAATTGTACAAATTCCTTCATCGGCGACCGCCCTAATTACCGCCCGCACCGTAGCGGGGCTGGTCAGACTTGCAGCCGCCCTCCGAGGCCATCCCGCGAAACAAGGCTGGCGTGCTTCGAGCGGCCTAGTTTACCAGGCGCCGCATGCGGACGCTCATCGCCATGCCCAGCCCGAGGAAAGTGGAAAGTACCGATGATCCTCCCTGACTCATCAGCGGAAGGGGAATGCCTGTGATCGGCAGGAATCCGATCATCATCCCGACATTCACGCTGATTTGAAAAAGCCCCACGACTACGAGAGAGCCGGCGCGATCTCCCGCGGTCTGCGCCACGTCCAGCAGGCGCAAGAGCAGGACGAAATACAGCAATATCACAAATAAGGTGCCGACAAAACCCTGCTCCTCAGAATAAGAGGCAAATACGAAATCGGCACGCGAAACCGGGATAAAGCCCAATCGGCTTTGCGTCCCCGATCCCATGCCTTTGCCCCAAAACCCCCCCGACCCAATCGCAATCTTGGACTGCGTGGCTTGGTAGTGTGAACCGCGGGTATCCTCGGTGGGATGGATAAAACTTTTCACACGATCACGCTGGTAGGGGCGGAGAAAGTGCCACGCACCGGGCAGCATCAGAACACCCAGCAGGGCGAGCGTGGCTACGTGCCGCACGCGTACCCCTACCATCAATACCCCAGCCGCCGCAATCGGAACGAACGTCAACGCCGTGCCGAGGTCGGGCTCTAACGCCACCAAGACCGCCGGAAGGCCTACTAGGATTCCAAGCTTCAGCAGCTCCTTCCATGTGACCGACTTATCCTGCCGTTCGGCAAGAATCGCCGCCACGCCCACAATTATAACCAATTTGACGAGCTCTGACACTTGCAAAGTCACAAACCCCAAAGGAAACCAACGTCTGGCCCCTGCCACTGGCCGCGTGAAGAGCAGGACCGTCAGCGCAAAAACGCCCAGCCCGAATAACCACGGCGCGTGTTCCAAGATGGCGTGATAGTCGATCGCGCAGACCAAAAAGGCCCCCAAGCAGCCGAGAAGGATGTATAGAAGTTGCTTCCGATACGCGCCCGCAAAGGGCGTATCGAGGCTTGTGCTGTAGATCTCGATGGCTCCGATAACGGCAATCGCCACCGCGATGCCGAGGAGGAACCAGTCGAAATCGCTCACTTTGATCGCTTTCAACATATTGACAAAGCAGAACCCATTACCGCACTTGTCCACCCGAAGGGATCTGCGGGGGTTCACTGAGCAGCCGAACTTGAGTTTCGGACTGTTTCGTGGGCTGGCGAGGTTGCTTGTTGTCGTAATAAGCCTTAATCACGTCCCGGGCGATGGGCACCGCGACGGCGGAGTGTCCACCTCCTATGACCAGAACCGAAACAATGATTTCCGGCTTCGAACTCGGCGAGAAACCGACAAACCAAGCGTTGTTGTTAAAGGCGGAGCTTCGCGAGGATTTCTGCAGGTTGGCGCTCACCACTTGCGCGGTTCCGGTCTTGCCGGCAATATCTATTCCAGCCAGCCTTGCCCCCACTCCCGTCCCACTCTCGTTGACCACTCCCCACATTCCTTGCCTCAGGCATTCCACGGTCCCGGCACTAATCGGGAAGCGCTTAGTATCTCCGGCTGTATATTTCATTTTCAGTGACAGGTCGGAACTTGGCGAAACTATGTGCGGGGTATGGAACACGCCACCCCATGCGACTCCTCCAAGGGCGTACGCCACTTGCAACGGCGTGACCTCCACCGCTCCCTGGCCGATCGCGACAGGAATTGTCTCACCCGGCCACCACTGGTGATGGAAGACTTTCTGGACCCATTCGGGCGAAGGGACCAGGCCGCCTTCCTCGGCCGGAAGGTCTATCCCCGTGCGCGCGCCGAGGCCCAAATGTTTGGCAAAGAAGGCGATTTTATCGATCCCCAGCATTTTCCCGAGGGTCCAAAAATAAACATCGCAAGAGTGAACGATGGCATCATGCAGGTCCACGCGTCCGTGGCCGTGCCCTTTTTCGAAGGTCCAATCGTGGAACGTGTGGCCGTATATCGTGATCTCGCCCGGGCAAGAGACGACAAAATCGGGTGAAATCGTGCCCGTTTCGAGCGCCGCCGTTGCCGTGAAGATCTGTGATCATGCGTTCCCAGGTTTCCCGGTTGATGTGCGCCGCGAAGCCGTTGGGGTCATAAGTGGGGTGGCTGACCATGGCGAGGACGTCGCCGGTCCGCGGGTCAAGCGCCACCAGGGCGCCGTTGCGGTTACCGAGCGCGGCCTCGGCGGCCTGCTGGATGTCCAGGTCGAGGGTGAGGCGCAAATCACGCCCTGGAACCGCGTCGATCATTGTTAGCGGACCCACCTCCTCGCCACGGCTGTTGACGACCGCACGTCGCATGCCGTCACTGCCGGATAGCACGGAGTTGTATTCGCGCTCGACGCCTGACTGTCCCACCACATCGCCGGCGCGATAAGGCGAGCCGGGCTTGCCCACCTCTTCTTCGGAGACCTCTCCAACGTGGCCGAGCGGGGCTGCGGCGAGTGAATGATAGGGATAGGTGCGTTCCTCGACCTCGAGCAGGGCAAGTTCCGGGAATTCCGTCTGATGCGATTCCACAAAGGAGGCGTCTTCAAGTTGGGCGCGCGGTTTGATGATAATCGGCTGAAAGCGCGTTCGATGTGTCGTGTCCGAGATCTGACGCTGGAGATCTTCGGGGTCCAGGTTCAGGCCATGCGCAATGGCCGCCACTCTGTCGGATGAGAGCGCTCCGCCGTTCTCTCGCAATAACAGCACGCTGAACGCCGGGAGGTTGTCCACCAGGACGTGCCCCTTGCGGTCGAGCACTCGCCCTCGAGGCGCGATGATCGGTAGGCTGCGAATGATATTGCGTTCCGCTTGCTCGGCGAAACGGCCATGTTCGCCAATTTGAATTCTCCAGTACCCCACAAGCAAAATGAAAAACACCACGGCGACGAGGCATTGGAAGAACACCATCTTCCAACCCGGTAAGCGTTCGTTTTGATGGAATCGGAACTCCATTTGCGGGTTCGATTTGGATGTCGAAACCGGAAAGGGTAGGCTTCAGAACTGACCTGGGATTCCCCCCTTAGCAGGCCCCTTACGTCATACAAGGCTAGCACATGTTCTTACACAAGACAATTGAAAGTCTGGCGGAAAAACTGCGAATGGGTCACGGTTTGACGCTCGGCCCCAGGCGAAAGTGTGAACATGCGAGAATAAGAACAAAGCCGTTCCCCGCCCAGCGGGAGGTCGAAAGTTAGCGAGCATGCCTAGTCTTTTCAATGAGATAGCGATTCGCAGGCAAAAGCTAATTCAGCACGCGCCAGAGCTCTGGTGGTGGTAAACGTGCCAGCCCTTGTAATTCTCGAGCGCATCCACCACCGCCCGCGCCACATGAGCTCGATTGACGGAAACGTGATGCTCGAACCCATTCTCACAGACATAGCGCATCAACCGTTGGAGGGCCAGGATTTTAACCACCCCGTAACCTCCGAAGCTTTGCGGGCGGTCGGCGGCGATTTCCCCTTCGCCGACGTAAGCGCGCATATTCCCGTGCAAGTCGTCGGTGGATATACGGCAAAAAGTCAGCGGCCCGCTTTTGAGGTGGCCGACGACGGTCCCGAACGTGTTGTCTTTGCCAACCGAGCCGGCGATGATTTCTTGAAAATCCATTTTGAAAGAATCGTCGAAGAAATGCTTCGGCAGGTTCGAGCAGTGGAAGATGACGCATTTGTCCGGGTCAACGCCGTAATTGTTGTTCCAGTCCACGATGGCGCTGGGAGTTTCGGAAGCGAGTTGCAGGACGTACATGGCGATCATGCCAATCATGTCGGTTTCACAAGCGGAGGGCAGGAGGTTGTTCGACATCATGCTCATCAAAGTGCACGGGACGACGCCGAAAAACTCCTCCATGGCGGTCCAGCATTGGACGGAAGTGCCTGCCAACTCGTTGGCTTGCATCCAATCGTCCACCACCACGCCGAACTTCGCCATCTTGAAGAGCGATGGGTCAGGGATGCCCTGCGTCCGCACGTATCCACCGATTCCTTCGAGCTTGGCTTTGACTTTCTCGTCTTCGTCTTTGAGACGGCTGATGCGGCCCATGACCTCGGAAAGGTCGAGCGTTTCGACCGAGATCCCGGCGTGTTCCATGAGCTTTTCGCTGAACCGCACGGTGTTGAACGCGGCGGGGCGCGCGCCCAGCACTCCGACGCGCGCGTTCTTCAGACCTTTGACAATCCGGCAGGTGGCCGCAAATGCCTTCAAATCACCTCGAAATGAATCCGAACTCGGCGCCACCGTGTGGTCGGCGGTCAGAGAGAATTTGATCCCATATTGCCAAAGGTTGTTGCAGACAGAAATCTTGCCGCAGAAGCTGTCGCGGCGGCCGCCCATCAGCATTTTGCCCGGCTCATCAGGGTAAGCCTGGACGAGAACCGGCACGTCGAGCGCCGCCATCCGCAGCGTGTTCGCGACACTTTTCTCGTCGCCGAAATTCGGCAGGCTGACGACCACGCCGTCAATTTCCTCGCGACGCCGCTTGAATAGCTCGGCGCATCGGCGCGCGTCGGCGAGCGTTTCCACCGCTCCGAATTTGCTCTCCTCCGGCGTGAGCGAGATCGTGCGGTAGCCTTCTTTTTCAAACGTCTTCAGGATTTCATCGCGCCCGTCGCGGGCCAGCGCGGCAGGGAAGAATCCTCGGTTGCCGATAATCACCCCGAATGTCGTGGCGCTCATATGTTGGGCCTCCCTTGACCCCGACAACTCTAGCGCTATTCAAAAGGAAAGGATTCTATCACGGTGGGGGGGGGAGAGTATCTCGGTCGCGTCGAGCGGCGGGGTTATGACCCCGCCCTTGCGCCGGCCCCGGCGCTTTCCGCGCTGCATGACGCAAGTGCAGGACCTCAATCAGGCGTTTATTTTTGTGGGCCTGATAGTAAACCAAAAAGGGGCTGTGGGCCAGCTTGCGCACCGCCGGCCTTCTTCGGACAAGGCCCCCATGCGCGGAAACCGGGCAAGCAGGTCCAGGTGGTCCAGCAGCCCGGCGCCGAAACGAGCGGCGGCCTCAGGGTCATCTTTGGCCAAATAGCCGACAATTTCGGCGAGATCGTTCAACGCCCTTTGCGTGTAGAGGAGGCGGTAGTCCACTTTGGCAAGAGTTTGCGGACTTCTTCGGGGGGCACCGTTAGGCCAGCCTTGGCGTCTCGAATGCCCTCGTCAATCGCGGCGAGCGTTTCCTCGTCCTCTTCGTCGAGAGGAGGCGCCAGCTTCTCCAGGTCCGCTTCCTTCGCCTTGGCCATGCTCAAATGCTATCTCGGATTGTCGCTCGATGCAAGGCGACTATCGGAAGAGTCATTATGGGTTACAATCGCCACGCAATGAACGCCGATTGAAACTACGGTAGCGTTGGTGCCGAGACACATCAAGGGGTTTGATCGAATCCATATGCGAGGTCTATCTCATTTTGGCGAAGCACCGTGGAAAAAATTTCCGGCGTGGCTCGTGTATTCGCTCCTCACCATTTTGCTTTGGGGCATCTGGGGCGCGCTCACCAAGGCCATTTCCTCCGACCTCGACGCGTATACGAACCAGGTATTATTTTCAGTGGGCGTGCTCCCGGTAATGGCGATCGTGCTTTTTTCCGGAAGGTTAACAGGAGGAGTGAGCCGACGGCGCGGAATCCTTTACGCGTTCATCACGGGCATCTTGGGCGGCACGGGGAACATTGCTTTCTTCAAAGCCCTCAGTGAAGGCGGTAAAGCCTCGGTCGTGGTTCCGGCGACTTCGCTTTCGCCGCTGGTCACTGTAGCCCTGGGATTCTTTCTGCTCAAGGAAAGGGCCAGCGGCTATCAGAAAGTCGGACTGCTGCTGGCGATTGCGGCCATCTATCTTCTTAGCCTTTAGAACAGAATGCTCGCGGGCAAGAGAAATGAATCGTTCGTTTAAGTTCTGTGATTGAGGACCTTGAGAATTCGGATGAGGCGTTGATGCACATTCCTCTTTGGCTGGTTTTTGCGATGGTCGCGCTGGTGTTTTGGGGCATCACCGGTGTCACCCAAAAGCTTTCCACCAACGCCATATCCACGGAACTGTCCTTTCTCTGGTTTGGCGTGGCCATGATCGCCTTGGCGCTGATCGTTCTCCCCGTGGTGGTCCCGCACTGGCATATTGCGACAAAGGATTTTTGGCTGGCGGTGGTCGGCGGGACTTTGAACAGCCTGGGCGCCTACACAAGTTTCGCCGCCCTCGAAAAAGGCGGCAAGGCTTCGATCGTCATTCCCCTCTGCTACCTTTACCCGCTCCTCACCATTTCTCTGGCTATCGCCTTTCTCCACGAGACGCTGACGCGGTTGCAGTTGCTCGGAATCTTTCTTGCACTCGTGGCTGCGGTTTTGCTGTCGCAGGAAGCGCCGCCGCAAACGGACAGGCCAAAAATATAAGGAATGACCGGGCAGGGGAAGAGGCTTCGCGTCTCAGAGCGTAATGGTCAAGCCGCCATCCACTACAAGATCGGCTCCCGTCAGATAGCCGCATTCGCGCGAAGCCAGGAAGAGCGCTGCCGCCGCGATTTCTTCGGGCAGGCCCGCGCGGCGCAAAGGAATACGGCCCGTCTTCACATAAGTGTCAATAAAGTTGGGTGTGGTGGTCTCGTCCACGCCGTTCACGACGGACATGGGCGTGCGGATGAACCCGGGACTGATGGAATTAACCACAATATTGTCCGGAGCGAGCTCAATCGCCAGGTTGCGCGTTAATTGCGACACGCCTCCCTTCGAGGCGGCGTAGGCTCCGGAATTCGGCTCGGAAATAATCCGATGAACGGAGCTAATGTTGATGATGCTCCCGCCGTGCTTGCGCATTTCCTTCGCCGCCGCACGGGCGCAAAGGAAGTAAGCGGTGAGATTGGTATCCAAGACCTTCTGCCACTCCTCGCGAGTCATCTGGGCGAAGCTTCGAAGGACGTACGTGGCGGCATTGTTGACCAGGACGTCGATTCTTCCCATCTCGGCCGCGACGTTGGCGATGATGGTTTCGGTGACCGCTCCTTCGGCAAGGTCAACTTCCCAGGCCCCGGCTTCGGCGCCGGCGCGACGCAGGTTCTCGACTGTCTCTCGCGCGGCGGCGCCGTTGCGGTCGAGAATGGCTACTTGCGCCCCTTCGCGCGAAAAAAGATTAGCGGTGGCGCGCCCGATGCCGCTGGCCCCTCCCGTCACGATGGCGACTTTACCCGCAAGACGACCCATCGTCTTCGATCCTCCTTCGGCGTCGGTCCTGGCTTTTCATTCCGGGCCTGGCGAGGAACCGTCCTCGGTTAGAGTGTATGCCGGAACTTGGAGAGAATTTCCGAGCCTTTCTCAGTAACCAGGATAACGTGTTCAAGCCTGAGTCCGAAGCGGCCCTTGAAGTAGATTCCCGGCTCCAAAGCGATCACCATTCCCGGCTGCAAGGGAAGAGGATTGTACGGGACGATGCGCGGCTCTTCGTGCCACGTCACGCCCAATCCGTGTCCGCTGTGATGAGGATATCCGCCGCCCAGCTCCAGGACTCGCTTGCGGAGGTTTCGATCGAGGTCCGAGGCGCGCACGCCGGGACGGACTCTTTCGATTCCTTCCGCAAGCGCGGCGGCAATCCCCTCGAAAAGCTTACGCTGTTCGGAGGTAGGCTCGCCGACCACGCAGGTGTTCCAGGTATCACCCCAATATCCCCGGTGGCGCGGCACGAGATCCGAAATTATCAAGTCGCCGTTCTCGAGGCGCCGCGAGGTGGGCGGGCCGCCGATCTCGGCCGTCCGGGGACCGGAAACTAAATCGGCAAGAAGCGGCAGGCGTCCCCCGGCGGATGATTCCATGCCCTTGCGCATATCGGCGAAGAGCTCGATTTCAGTCATGCCAAGTTGGGCCAGTTTCTTGATGAGCGTCTGGCCCAGGTCACACAGCTCGAGCGCTTCACGCAATATCGAAATTTCCTGCTCGTCTTTAATCATGCGGATTTTGGCGAGGGCCGGCTTAATATCTTGAAATTCTATCTGCGGACAGCGCGAGCCGAGCGCCTCGAAAATAGCGGCCGGAAGCTCCTCGGCCTCGATGCCGGCTCGGCAGGCGGGAAGCTTCTCGAGGCGGGCCAGAAGTTTGGCGGCCAAGTCCTTGGCGGCACCCAGAGGTTTCTCGACCGTGTAACTCTCGAAGGGAGTGACCTCGAAGCCGGGAAAAAGGCCTTCGGAAGATTCCATATCGGCCAGGAAAATCTGGGGCGGCTCGCCGGCGATCCACAGCAAAGCGCCCAGGACGGGAGAAAAGGGAGAAGGTCCAGTTTCGATCCCGGCGGTGTAGCCCGCGAAGTAGCCGAGGCTGGCGAGCGACGTCAGCAGCACAAGGTCAACCTTCGCTTCACGGATCGCGGCGTCAAGTTTCTGCAGGCGAGGTTGAATCATTTTTCTCACCCCTCCCAAGTTCGGGACGCCCCGAGCCTGTTGTCAGGCCTGGCTGGCGATTTCCCCGTGACGCGGGTTATCGCAAGTTCTTGACACTGGCCGGGCGCCCACCGTATACCAGGAGTCGAATTCTGCAATATAGGGAGCCGGCGCCCAAGCGTCAAGGCACACTGTGAGGACACTGCCGTGGCCTTATTACTCGATTCTAAATATCATTTAAACTCAATACGATTGAGAAGGGACCATTCATGAGGCTGTCGCGTTTCTGGTTGTGGAGTCTATTCCCTGCCTTCCTTGCGCCGGTAGGGCTTCAGTCTGCCGGACTTTTTGATATTGCCCCGTTTGCCCGCCGGTGTTGCGTGGAGGACCGGCACATTTCCCAAGTCGAGTTCGATTATCAGGAAGCCCAACGCGCCGGAACGGCGGCGGAAAAGGCTTCGGATGGCCGGTACATCTACGGCCTGCAGTGGACCGAAGAACGAGACATCGGCGAAGCCCGAGTGCGCTTCCGCACCGGCAGCCAGCCGCAAGCCGCAAGGATCGAGTATTGGTTCCGCAACTGGCCCTATCCGCCTCCGCACATGCCCACGATCGAAGATCCCGTGGATGATCCTTGGCAGGGAGAGTGGTTGAATGCTGTCATCCAGTCTGATTGCCGCAGCTTGACGTGTACGTACACATTTACGCCGCTCGCGGCTTCCGAGAATCCGCTCGCCAAGAATCTCCCGGAGTTGACGTATCGCCGGACGTTGAAGCTGCGCCTGGTATTCGATTCGCTGCCCGCTCTTGAGAAAGTCGAGGTGTTCAGCGGCTCGCAAGAAAAGCGGATGGAGGTGCGGCTCGAACTGGGTGCAGGAGAAACCGCTGCCTATACATGGCAGGGCGGCTTGGAAGTTTATAACGGGGTTCTTGAGAGCGTTCGCGTGTGGAACCGCACGGCGAGCGACGCGGCGGACACGAGCCACTTCCACATAGTCTCGAACGGATCCTCTAAAGGCTTGATCCTCGGGCTGGTGGCGACGGAGCCGTCGCTCGCCGGCTCAAACGATGTCACGATCGTTACGCTCCGTGCGGGCGGCCGAACATTTTCCTTCGCAATTCCCGACGTCGAGAAAGGTCCCGTGTATGTGCCGGATTTTCACGTGTACGTTTCCTTGGAATCGGACACCAAACATTTTTCACCTGCGATCGTGAAGACAGGCGAGAAAATTCGCGAGAAACTCGCGAAGGAGCCCGAGCAGACCTACGAGCGGGCCCGAAGAGAGATTCCCGCGCTTGATCCCGCGCACCGCGAAGGCGAGCGACTGTATCTACCTCTGGCCGCAGACGCGAGCTGGCAGAAATTTGCCTTCGAGTGGGGCGGGAACATCCACATCAGTAAGGGAGGCACTAAGGCGAAAGGGAAGGAGTTGAAGCGGCTCGAGTGGGAAGGCGACCGAATCGTTTGGCGGATCGGCGCCGGGGCTTCCCCCAGTTACCGCCCGGAGTGGAAAGACTCCACGCTTTCCGTTCTTGACGATTACCTCCCGGTCGCCACGGCAAACTGGACGAGCGAGGGGATCGAATATACCGAGGAGGGTTTTGCCACGCTTCTCTCCGGACCTCTCTCGCCCGACGATCCGCAGCGAAACGAGGAAACGCCCGCGGTGCTGATGCTGAGACTCACGGCGCACAATCCAGGGCCCTCCTCCGCCAGCGCACATGTCTGGCTGGCTACTTCCCCCGGCGAGAAGGTCACGTACGAAGGCAATGAGCTGCGAGCCGGCGATGGCCGCCTTCTGCGCGCGCGAGTACGCTGGCCCGAGGGGGCGAAGGTCGCTGTGGCATCCGTACCCGACGAAATGCAAGTGGTCGCTGCCCTTCACGCAGAACTGACATTAAAGCCGGGAGAAACGCAGACGGCCTTCATTAACCTTCCGTTCATTCCTCGGCTCACGGCAGACGAGGCGAAGCAGCTCGCAGAACTGGACTTCAAATCGGAGCGCGACCGCGTGGTTACTTATTGGCGCCAGGTCGTGGATCACGTGGTGCCTTTCGAAGTCCCCGAGCGGAGATTCAACGACTTCGCGCGGGCCGTGAGCTCGCACATTCGCATCAGTGCCACGAAAGATCCGGAGAGCGGCCTCACCATGGTTCCCGCCGCCAGCTATAACTACCAGGTGTTTGCCAACGAAGCGGCCTTCCAGTGTCTCATGCTGGACGCGCTGGGAGACCACGCGTTGGCCGCCGAGTACTTGAAGGCGCTTGTGGAGTTGCAAGGTTCGAAAAAGTTTGAGGGCACCTACACAGGCGATCAGAGTGCTGTGTACCACGGAGCGCGCGTCAACGCGGACTATGACTACACCGCCTCGCAATACAACCTGGACCACGGCACAGTCCTATGGGCCCTGGCGGAGCACTATTTCTATACGCGCGACAAGGCGTGGCTCGCGCGTACCGCGCCGAGCATGAAGCGCGCGGCGGATTGGGTCACCGAGCAACGGGCACTCACCAAAGTCATGGACGGTGATGAGAAGATTTCCGAGTACGGCCTTCTGCCCGCCGGGCATCTGGAAGACAACTCCGATTGGGGTCATTGGTTCGCCGTCAACGATTTCGCCTCGGCGGGGATGACAGCGCTGGCGGAGGCCCTTGCCGATGCCGGCGACACCGATGCGCCGCGATACGCACAGGAGGCTGCGGCCTATCGGCAGGACTTGCGCGATGCGATTCTTCGTGCCTCGCAAGCTGCGCCGGTGGTCCAGCTTCGCGACCACACTTACGTTCCGTGGTTTGGTCCCCACCCCTACCAAAGGATTAGGCTTTACGGTCCAATTCGCGTGGCCTATTATTCCCGCTACCCACAAAAGGCGATTCCAATCTATCGAATGTCGGAGGACCGCGAAGTTCTCTACGGTCCGATGATCCACCTCAGCCTGAATATCTTCGGCCCCGAAGAGCCGGTCGTGGACTGGGTACTGGACGATTGGGAGGATAATGCAACACTTTCGAGCGCCTTGGGATTGAACGTCCACGGCTGGGTGGATGACAAATACTGGTTCAGCCGGGGCGGCATGGTGTTTCAGGCGAACCTGCAAAACCCCGTTTTGACTTACTTGCGCCGCCACGAAATTCCCGCCGCAATCCGCAACCTGTATAACGATTTTGTCGCTTGCGATTATCCCGAGGTCAATTCTTTTACTGAGGAATATCACCAATGGATCCACGGGAGCGGGCCTTTTTACAAAGTTCCGGACGAGGCGCGGTTTGTGAACCGAGTGCGCGACGCGCTGGCGCTCGAGAAAGATGGTTCGCTTTGGCTCGCCCTGGGCACGCCGCGGCGCTGGCTGGCGCCGGGCCAAAAAATTAAGGTTCACAACCTGGCCACTTATTTCGGTCCTCTCAGCTATGAGATCGCTTGCGGGCGAGATCAACTAATGGCCACGGTCGAGTTGCCCACGCGCAATCCCTACAAAGACGCCTGGCTCGTGGCGCGTGTTCCCGGGGCCAAGCCCCTCGCTTCAGTTGAAATTGATGGCAAGCCTTGGAAGGATTTTGACGCGGTCCGGCAATGGGTGCACCTGCCGCGAAAGGCCGGCGAGATAAAAGTCATACTGCGTTTCTAGTATTACTATGTTAAGTCGTGTCGTTATAAATCCGCTCGAACTTCGTCCCGCAGCAGGGACAAAGCGGGTAGCGCAAACTTGTTTTTGAAGTCTGCGGCTCTTCGGCGGGAAGATCGAAAAACCCGCACAGTTACAAAACAACTGTGCGCTACCTGCTTTGCCGGCGAAGCCGTGGCAGCCATAGAACTGCTGCCGTCCGCGCCAAGAAATCCCGGGCGTGAAAAATCCCAACGAACCCTTATTGGTGCATGACGGCGATCGCGGAAATTTCAATCCGCGCGTCGTTCACGAGTCTCGCGGCCTGAATCGTCGTGCGCGTTGGCTTCGGATCGGGAAAGAAGGTTTTGTAAACTTTGTTCATTTCACCAAAATCTTGGATGTCCGCCAGATAAACGTTCACCGCCACCACGTCCTTCATCTGGAATCCCGCTTCACGAACGACCTTTTGGATCGTCTCAAGCGTTGCCCGAGTCTCGGGGCCGATGCCGCCCGGAACCAGCTTGCCGTTCGCGTCAGCGCCTTGCTCCCCGGCGACGTACAGGGTATTGCCCACCAGCAGGCCGTTGCTGAAGGGCAATCCTTGCGGCGTGCCGGGAGGGTTGATGGCGCGCATTCTTTCCGGCGCGCCTTTGGGTTGCGCGAGCAACACAACTGCCACCGTGCTCAGCAGCAAAGCAATGGCAATAATCCTGGACATTTTTTTCATGGCTTTTCATCCTCCTTTTTTGCCGTTTGGATCTCGGACGAGCGGTGCGAGAAAGAAAAGGGACAAATCCCCGAACCCGTGTGCGCAGCCGGTAAACCGACGTGGTGGCGGTGATATACAGCGTTTGATGGTCGGCGTCTCCCCAAGCCATGTTGGCCGGCTGCTCAGGTACGACAATCGTCCCGAGGTGATGGCCGGCGGGGTCCCACACCCAGATGCCCAACGGCCCGGTCACGTAGAGATTCCCGAAGCGATCAACCCTGATGCCGTCCGGAACTCCATCGTCCGACCCGCCGGGTTCGCTGCCGAACGGGCGGCCGTTGGCCAGCGTGCCCGCGGGAAGAAAATCGTAAACGCGAATATTCCGGCGTTCGCTGTCGTCCACGTAGAGCCGCTTGCCGTCGGGCGAAAATGCCAAGCCGTTCGGCTGGGCAAGATCCCGGGCCAGCAGACGCACTTCGCCGCGCGCATCGAGGCGGTACACCCCCTGAAAGGGAATCTCCTTCTTTTCGCCCTTGGGCAAATCCAGCGTCGGGTCGGTAAAATAAACCGCGCCGTCCGGCCCGAGTACGAGGTCATTCGGGCTGTTGAATTTCTTCCCTTCAAACCGGTCCACGAGAACCCGGTATTGACCTTTTGAGTCCACGCGAACGATGGCGCGAAGCACGCTGGCGCAATCGAGGAGGTTGAAATCGCGGTCGAACGTGTTGCCATCCGGGTCGCCTAATTGAATCAGGGTTCCGCGGCGCCCGTCCGGGTAAACACGAAAGATTTGATTGAGTGTTTCGTCGCTGACGTAAAGAAAACCGCGCGGGTCCCACACCGGGCCTTCCGTGAAGCCGAATCCCCCGGCTACGCGCTCGAGCTTTTCTGTCCGACCGATCAGATTCCAGAACGCGGGACTCCCGGCGCGCAGCTCAAATCTTCGCAGCGGCCCCGCTCGCGCGGCAACTCCCGCCGCGGCGAGCATCGCCAAGCCCACCGCAAGCAGGAGCGCTTTCGCGCTCGCGATTTGTTCGGATACATTTCCTCCATGGCCAACCGCACTACAAGGTCTCGAGCTTTTTCCGTCAATCGTCATCGTCTAATCTCTTTTGCTTTTTCTCGCCGAACGGCCGACGCGCGCCGCACGTTATTTGAGCCCGCGACCGCGCTAAGGTAACTGA
>QHZO01000058.1 GCA_003224695.1 Acidobacteriota bacterium | reverse complement strand
GGCTTTGACCATGCCGCGTGGCACGGGCCAAACCTGCTCACCGCCTTGCGGGGCGTCTCCGCCCGGCAAGCCGCCTGGAGGCCCGGGCCCGACCGGCATAACATCTGGGAGTTGGTGGTGCATTTGGCTTACTGGAAGTACCGCGTCCGAAAAAGGTTGGTAAACGGGAAGCGGGGAGAATTTCCAGAGCCCGGCACCAATTGGTTTCGCCGCGCCAGGGGCTTGACCCTAAAGCTCTGGCGTCGAGATCTCGCCTTGCTCAAACAGGAAAACCGCCGGCTGCGCGAAACTGTGGCCCAACTTGACCCGGCGCGGCTGCGAGTGGTTTACAAAGGACGCCGCTTGGCCGAGCACGTCCGCGGCCTGGCCTTTCACGACATTTATCACGCGGGGCAGATTCAGCTCTTGAAGAAGTTGCAGAGCTAAAGCGGTCCGGTCACTTTTTCCCGCCGTACTTATCGAGCCACTTTAATTCTTCCCGCACTTTGATTTTGCCGTGCCAGGGATTTTTGGCGAGCGAATGCCCCTCTGCCGGGAAGATCAACAGGGACGTGGGAATTCCGCGCGCGTGGAGCGCCCGCTCCAGCAGATAATCCTCGCCGACGTAAACGCGGATGTCTTCGCTGCCGCCCACAATATGCGTGGGCGTAGTAACCTTTTCCATTTGCCAAAGCGCTGCTTCCGCGTTGTAGTTCGACTCGGCCTCCCAAGGAGCGCCGCCCAGAAAGTAAGCATCGTCGTAGGTGGTATCGTCGTTTCCCCAGTTGGCCACGTGTTCGACGGCGCCCGCACCGGTCACGGCCGCCTTGAAGCGATTTGTTTGCGTGATCAGCCAGTTGGTCATGTACCCGCCATAGCTGTAGCCGCCCACGGTCAACCGGTCCGGGTCTGCGATTCCGTCTTTCACCAGCGCGTCCACGCCCTCCAGGATGTCTTTGCCCGGCCGGGAAACGATGTGCGGGATGATGGCGAGCGCGAAGGCGTCGCCGTAGCCCACCGAGCCGCGGTAATTCGGCTCGAACACCAGCCAGCCATCGGTCGCGGCCAGCGCCGCCCATTGGTACCAGTCGGCTTCAAAGTGGTTTCCATCCGCGTCTTCGGGTCCGCCGTGAATCAACACGAACACGGGCAGATGCTGGGCTTCAAATTTCCCCGGCGGATAAATCAACATCCCTTCGACTGGCGAGCCGTCGTCGGCGGTCCAGCGATAGGGCTTGCCCTGCGGAAGCCCTCGCTCGGCCAGGAGCTTGTTGAAGGCGGTGATGGGGTTCGCTTGTTCCATTTGATCGGGCCCGTCCGCGAGATAGACCTCGGCCGGCCGTTCGAGCGACGAAAAAACAAACGCCACGCGCGGTGACTGTCGTGCGGCGGAAAGATGCTCGTAGGTCCCAGGCCAGCCCGGCTTTTTCGTGAAATCACCGTCGGCGTTGGTTTGAAAATACGGCTGGACTTCGGTCCCCAGGCGCGCCGAAACCAGCAACCCGCCATCGCTCGTAACTGCGAAGCCTTCGACCGACCCTGCAAAGTCTCGCGCCCAGCGGAGCGGCTTGCCGCCCCCAACCTCCACCGAATAAATGCGCGCCTGAGGATCTTCGTAAGGACCAACGGGGGTCCCATGACTGTAACTGAAAAAAATGTTGTGGTTATCGAGCGACCAATGAATGTTCTCTGCCGTACCCTGAGTGTGAATGAGCGGCCGCACCGGACCCTCCGGCAAGGCAGCAATGGATAAGCCGTATGGTTCTCGGTCTTCCTCGCGCTCGGAGCGCGACTCGGTGGAGATGGCGAGCCGGCTCTGGTCGGGCGAAACGGCCAGCTCCTTGACGCGGACTTCCACCGGCCAGATCGGCCAGGCGCCCGTGCGGTCACTCCAACGGCAGCCTGTTGCTCCCGCCACAGCCACTGCCGAAATCTGGTCGCCACGCTCGGACTCGCGAAACTGGTTAACGTCTTGCCACTCCTTCTTATAGGCCTCCTCTTTTTCCTTCGGCCAGGGAGTGCGCGTAGCGAAATAAAGCATGCAGGAATCGGGAGTCCAGGCGAACGCGTGAACTTCTTCCTTGCCGGAAGTCACAGGAAAGGCTTCGCCGCCGTCGGCGGGAATTACATAAAGCTGGGCGATTTCTTTTTTCTCTTTGTCGTCTGAGCTTGTCTCCTCCGCCGGCGGTGAGGTCGGAGGCCGGTCGGAGAGGAAGGCAATCCAGCGGCCGTCGGGCGACCACTCGGGCGCGCTGTCGTGACCCGATTCGGTCAGCGCCACGAGCCGGCCTCCCCCGCCGTCGCGGTAAAGCCACAGGTCGCTCCGAAAGCGGTTGGCGGTCCAGTCGGCGCGCGAAGTCTCGATGACCACAGCGTGCCCGTCCGGCCCGATTCGGACGGCGCGGATTACGACGGCGTTGAAAAAGTCGTCGAGCGTCAGCGGCGGTTTCTGTCCGAGCGCCGAGGCGATAATACCGAGCGCCAGTCCTGCGACCCCGATCGAGCGAGAAAACTTCATCATGAGCCTCCTTCAATCGCCCGCATCGCCTGACTGAGCATGCGGCTGAACATACCACAGCCGCAACCCGGGTCGGACGCAATCGGTAGCGCGATGTTGCCCATTAACTTTGCGGCTCTTACCCCTCGGACGATTTCAAGCCGCCGCCCGTCGGCCCTTCGACAGGCTCAGGACGGTGAGTCCTTCAGCTGACGGATAGAACCGCGAGTGAAAAGGGGCAAGTGGCAAGTGGCAAGCAAGACGTAGACGGCAGACAGTAGACGGTAGAGAGGAAAGAGGGTGAGAAAACCCGCGGCGAGAAGCGAGTGGTTATTCACCGTAACCCCAGTCTATAGACCCCAGTCCCTAGTCCCCAGTCCCCGGTCCTAGTCCCCGGACCGTAGCCCCCAGCCCCCGGATTTCTGACTCCTGCTTTTATAAACCGCGACACCGCGCTAGAATGCAACGCTTGATTTGTGATCACGAGGTGAGAGCCGCGGTCCAATAAGATCGGACCGGGCGCCTCACTCGCTCGATGCGATTCTTGACAAGCATCGGTAATTACGGCGCATGGAAAAACCGCTGACCCAAGACATTCCCCCCGACGGCGCGATGCTCGATCTTGCGGGCTACGAGAAAGTGGGGGGTTACGAGGCTCTGCGCAAGGGGCTGAAGCTCCAGGCCTTGGAAATCACCGAAACCGTCAAGCAATCGAGCCTGCGCGGCCGTGGCGGCGCAGGCTTCCCGACGGGGATGAAGTGGAGTTTCGTCCCGATGGGTCCGGCCGCGCCTCGGCGGAAGTATCTGGTCGCCAACGCCGACGAGATGGAGCCGGGGACGTTCAAGGACCGCCTGCTGCTGGAATCGAATCCGCACCAACTGATCGAGGGCATGATCCTCACCGCTTTCGCACTCGAGGCCGAAGTCGCCTTCATCTTCATTCGCGGCGAATACGTTGTGGCCGCCGAGCGGCTGGAGCGCGCCATCCACGAGGCGACCGAGAAAAACAATCTGGGCAAAAATATCCTGGGCTCCGAACGCAGCCTCCAGATTTACGTTCACCGGAGCGCCGGGCGCTACATGTGCGGCGAGGAGACGGGGCTGCTCAATGCTCTCGAAGGCAAGCGAGCCAACCCGCGCTCGAAGCCGCCCTTCCCACAAGTCTCGGGCCTTTGGGGCAAGCCGACCATCGTCCAAAATGTTGAGACCCTTTCGAACGTGCCGCACATCATTAAGAATGGGCCGGAGTGGTTCAAAGGGCTCAGCCGCACGGCCGACGGCGGCACCAAGCTTTACGGAGTGAGCGGCAAAGTGAAGCGGCCGGGCCTGTGGGAGCTGCCGCTCGGAACGACGGCGCGAGAAATTATGGAGCTTGCCGGGGGCATGCGCGACGGGCTGAAGATGCGCGGCTTCCTGCCCGGAGGAGCGTCCACGGACTTCCTGGTGGAGCAGCACCTCGACGTCAAGATGGATTTTAACGAAGTCCAAAAAGCCGGCAGCCGCATGGGAACCGGCACGATGATTGTTCTCGACGACCAGACCTGCCCTGTGGGCATGGTATGGAACCTGGAGCGTTTTTTTGCCCAGGAATCTTGCGGCTGGTGCACGCCTTGCTGGAGCGGGCTGAACTGGGCGGCGCGGCTGCTGGGCGCCCTTGAAGAGGGAAAGGGTGAGCCGGCGTACCTCGACCAGCTTGCTTACATTACGCGCTTTGTGGCGCCGGGCAACACATATTGCGCACTCGCGCCGGGCGCCGCCGAACCTTTGCAGAGCGCGCTGAAATATTTCCGCGAGGATTTCGAGCGCCACATTCGTGAGAAGCGTTGTCCGTGGAAAACCTAATGACGAAGATCATTGTGGACAACCAGCCCTACTCTGTTCAGGCGGACCAAAGCCTGCTGAGCGCCTGCCTCGCGCTCGGTTTAAATCTGCCGTATTTCTGCTGGCACCCGGCGCTCGGCTCGGTGGGCGCCTGCCGCCAGTGCGCGGTGAAGCAATTTCGCGACGAGAAGGATACGCGCGGGCGGCTGGTGATGGCCTGCATGACCCCGGTGGCCGAGGGCGTGCGCGTTTCGATTGAAGACAAGGACGCCGTGGAGTTTCGCGCCGGCATCATCGAGGGGCTGATGCAGAGCCACCCGCACGATTGTCCCGTGTGCGACGAAGGCGGGGAGTGCCATCTTCAGGACATGACCGTGATGACCGGCCACGCCTACCGCCGCTATGAGTTCGCCAAGCGAACCTTCCGCAATCAGGACCTTGGCCCGTTTGTCCATCATGAGATGAACCGCTGCATTCAGTGCTACCGCTGCGTGCGCTATTACCGCGAATACGCCGGAGAAAACGACCTGAACGCGTTTTCGATGCGCAACCAAGTGTTTTTCGGCCGCAACCAGGACGGCGTGCTGCGGAGTGAGTTCGCCGGCAACCTCGTCGAGATTTGCCCCACCGGGGTTTTCACCGATAAGACCCTCCATCACCATTACACGCGCAAATGGGATTTGCAGATGGCGCCGTCGGTTTGCGTCCATTGCGGGCTCGGGTGCAACACCACCGCGGGCGAGCGCTACGGAACGCTGCGGCGAATCGTCAATCGCTACAACGGCGACGTGAATGGGTATTTCTTGTGCGACCGCGGCCGCTTCGGGTACGAATTCGTGAACGCGCCGGAGCGGATTCCGAAGCCGCTGTTGCGCCGCGAGGGGACGCTCGGTGCGGTGACGGCGGAAGAAGCACTCGAGCACTTTGGAACCCTTCTCGCTTCCGCCACCGGAGCCGTGGGCCTCGGCTCGCCGCGCGCTTCGCTCGAAGCGAACTTCGCCTTGCGCAGCTTGGTTGGCGCCGAGCATTTTTATTCGGGTGTTGGCGAACGCGAGCGTCGCCTGACTCGCCTCGCGCTCGAAATTCTAAGCAAGGGAACGGTTCGGACGCCCTCGCTCGCCGAGATCGAAAAGTGCGACGCCGCGCTCGTTCTCGGTGAGGACGTGATGAACCTGGCGCCGCGGATGGCGCTCGCCCTGCGGCAAGGGACAAGGCTCGAGCCCATGGCCGTCGCCAGCAAGATGGGCATTGCTGCCTGGCAAGATGACCACGTGCGCGAAGTGGCCCAGGAGCAGCACGGGCCGCTCATCATCGCCACGCCCAATGAGACACGCCTCGACGCCATCGCTGCGGTGTTCCGCGGCGCGCCAGACGAAATCNNNNGGGCTCAAAACGGGCAGGCGGAAGGCAAAGAGGATTTGGTCGTCAGGACGGCCCGTGCCCTTTTGTCGGCCAAGCGGCCGCTGGTGGTGGCCGGCACGTCGCTCGCGAGCGAAGCCATCCTTCACGCGGCGGCGAACGTTGCAAGGGCTTTGGCGAAGAGAAATCCGCATGCGGCTATATCGCTCGCGTTGCCTGAAGCGAATACGCTTGGCTTGGCGATGATGGAAGCTCCGCCTCTCGAAGGCGCTGCAACGGCGATCCGTGAGGGCTCCGCGGATACGGTGATCGTGCTCGAAAACGACTTGACGCGCCGCGGCGACGGGGAAACGTTCAACGAGTTTCTCAAAGCCGCAAAGCACGTCGTGGTGCTTGATTGTCTGTCCACGCCCACGACCGCTGCGGCCGAATTGGTGTTGCCGGCGGGCACTTTCGCTGAGTCGGACGGCACCTTCGTCAACATCGAAGGCCGCGCGCAGCGCTTTTTCCAGGTGTTCGTGCCCGAAGACCCGATTCTCGAAAGTTGGCGTTGGCTCATTCGAGTGATGGCAGCCACGGGGCGCGGAGAAGGGGCGGGGTGGAAGAATTTGGACGACGTGCTCGACGCAATGGGCCGGGCCATCCCGGCGCTCGCGCCGGCTCGCGACGCCGCACCCGGCGCGGCATTCCGAATGTCCGGCGCCAAAATTCCGCGCGAGCCGCACCGATACAGCGGGCGCACCGCCATGCTGGCCCCGATGGGATCGGGGCGAGCGCAAATCGATGTGAATGAGCCGAAGCCGCCCGACGACCCCGACTCGCCGCTCTCCTTTTCGATGGAGGGGACGCCGGTCGAGCCGCCCGGCGCACTGATTCCATTCTTCTGGTCGCCGGGGTGGAATTCCATTCAGGCCACAAACAAATTTCAGAGTGAAATTGCTGGCGCACTCAAGGGAGGCGACCCTGGCGTGCGGTTGATCGAGCCGGCATCGGGCGGCGAGGCCGAGCCATTTCCGGCGGGTGGGGAAGAATTCGCTCCCCCCGCGGGCAAGCCGCTCACAGGAACCTGGCTGGCCGTGCCGCTTTATCATATTTTTGGCTCGGAGGAATTGAGCGCCTGGTCGCCCTCCGTCCGCGAGCTTGTGCCCGCGCCCTACGTCTCTTTGCGCCCGGAAGAAGCTTACCGTTTTGGGTTTGCGGAAGGGCAGGAGCTCGAAATCGCCGTGGAGGGCCGGTCCTTCACGCTGCCCCTGCGGACGGCGCCCGGCCTCGCCAAGGGCCTTGCCGGAATTGCCGCGGGGCTGCCCGATTTCCGCGAGCCTCGGTTGCCGGCCTGGGTCACCATCTCGATTCCGTCATGAATACATTTCACGAAATCATCACTCCGATTCTCACCGTTTTCGGCGTCCTGTTCGTTGTGCTGAACCTCGCCGCCGTTCTCGTCTGGGTCGAGCGGCGATTGCTGGCCGTGTGGCAGGACCGCTACGGCCCCAACCGCGTCGGCCCATTCGGACTTTTCCAGCCGCTTGCCGACACGCTCAAGCTCCTGTGGAAAGAGGATTGGATTCCGCCCTTTGCGGACAAGCCCATCTTCGTGCTGGCCCCGGCCATCGTGATGACCACGGTGCTTTTTTCGTTTGCCGTGATTCCGGTGGGGGAAAAAATCGTCATCGCGGATTTGAATGTCGGGCTGCTCTACATTCTCGCCATGTCCTCGATGGGCGTCTATAGCGTGGTGCTCGGTGGCTGGGCGTCGGACAACAAGTACTCGCTCCTCGGCGGGCTGCGCGCCTCGGCGCAGATGATCAGCTACGAAGTGTTCATGGGGCTGTCGCTGATGGGCGTGGTGTTCGTCGCCGGCTCGTTCCGGCTGAGCGACATCATCGCATGGCAGAATGGCCACGTCTGGTTCGTGGTGCCGCAATTCCTGGGTTTCGTGCTGTTTGTCATCGCGGGCATCGCGGAGAGCCGGCGCCTGCCTTTCGACCTGCCGGAATCGGAAAGCGAGCTCGTCGCGGGATTCCATTCGGAGTACTCGGGGATGAAATTCGGGATGTTCTTCGCGGGAGAATATATGGGTGTGACGCTCGTTTCGGCGCTCATCGCGGTGCTTTTTTTCGGCGGCTGGCTGGGCCCGGTTTTCGGGCTCACGGGCTGGAGGGCCACGGCGCTCGGAATCGTTTGGCTGCTGATGAAAACATTTTTCTTTATCGGTTTCTTCATCCTTTTGCGGGCGTCGCTGCCGCGCCCTCGGTTCGACCAGTTGATGTCGTGGGGATGGAAGCGCATGCTGCCGCTGGCGCTCGTAAATTTGCTGGTGACGGGGGCGGTGGTTTTGGCGATAGGAAGTTAGAGGTTGAAGGTCGAAAGTTGAAGGTCGAAAGGGGACAGTCAAGATTTAAGAGTCGAAAGTCGAAGGCTCTGAACCTTTGACCTTTGACTCTTGACCTTTGACTCTCAACTCTCGACTCTCAACTTTCGACTCTCGACCTCGGACGAAGGACTAAACATTGATTAGCCTGCTGCGATCTTTTTGGCAAGTTCTGAAGCACACGTTCCACCGGCGCGTGACCGTCCAGTATCCGGATGAGAAGCCGTATCTGGCGCCGCGCTGGCGGGGCCGCATCATCCTCTCGCGCGACCCGGACGGCGAGGAGCGCTGCGTGGCCTGCTACCTTTGCGCGGTGGCGTGCCCGGTGGATTGCATTGCGCTCCAGGCCACCGAAGATAAAAACGGCCGGCGGTTTCCGGAATTTTTCCGCATCAATTTTGCGCGCTGCATCTTGTGCGGCTTTTGCGAGGAAGCTTGCCCGACTTACGCTATCCAACTCACGCCCGACTTCGAGATGGCCGAATACAAGCGGCAAAATCTGGTTTATGAGAAGGAAGACCTGCTGATTAGCGGGCAGGGGAAATATCCCGGTTACAACTTTTGGCGCGTGGCGGGCGTCGGGATCGGCGGCAAGGACAAAGGAGAAGCGGAACGCGAAGAGCCGCCGACGGACGTGCGGGGCTTGCTGCCTTAGGTCAAGAGTCAAGGGTCGAAGGTCAAAGGTTAAAGGTCAAAAGTCAAAAGTCAAAGGTCAAAAGTTCAAAACCTTCGACTTTCGACTCTCAACAATCGACATGGAAGGGCTTTTCTACATGGCGGCGGTCGTGGCCGTAGGGGCCACCCTGATGATGCTGACGCGGCAGAATGCCGTACACGCGCTGCTTTATCTGATCCTCTCCTTGCTCGCCGTGGCCGTGATTTTCTACCTCTTCGGCGCGCCCTTCGCCGCCGCGCTCGAGGTGATTGTTTACGCCGGGGCGATCATGGTGTTGTTCGTTTTTGTGGTGATGCTCCTGAACCTCGGCCCGCGCGCCGGAGGGCTCGAGGCCGCGTGGCTCAGCCCCACAGTTTGGCTCCTGCCGGCGATCATGGCGGCGATCTTGGCTGGCGAGATTGTCTACATCCTTTCGGGCCCGGGGCTCAGGACCGCGCCGGCCGGGGAGATCGCTCCCGTTCAAGTCGGCCTGGCGCTGTACGGTCCATACCTGATCGGAGTCGAACTGGCCTCGATGCTGCTGCTCGGGGCGCTCGTGGGAGCGCACCACCTCGGGCGAGAAGCCCGTTCGAAGCCGGAGACAAAAACTCATGACGTCTATTCCGATGTCGCAGGGTCTGATTCTGGCGGGGACCTTGTTCGCGCTGGGAGTGATCGGACTTCTGGTGCGGCGTAACCTGCTGTTTATCCTCATGTCGCTCGAAGTGATGGTGAACGCGGCGGGTCTCGCTTTCGTCGTGGCGGGCGCCGGCCACGGCCAAGCCGACGGGCAAGCGATGTTTATTTTCATCCTGGCGATTGCCGCGGCGGAAGTGGCGGTGGGCCTGGCGCTGGTGCTGCTGCTTTATCACCGCTACCGGACTCTCGACGTGGACGTGGCAAGCCAGCTCCGAGGTTAGGATGCTCAAGCTGCTCTGGCTCATTCCGGCGCTGCCGTGCGCGGGCTTTCTCACGCTCGCATTTTTCGGCCCGCGCCTGTCGCGCCGAGCCGTAGCGCTCATCGGCCCGGGCGTGGTCCTCGCCTCGGCCGTCGTCTCCTGGTCAGTCGCGATGAGTTTCTTCCTTGCGCCGCCCCCGGGTGGCGCGTTCGTCCAAGAACTTTGGACCTGGATGGATGTCGCCGGATTCCATCCGAAGATGGCGCTCTATCTCGACCCGCTGTCGCTGGTCATGATGCTGGTCGTGACCTCGGTCGGCTTCCTGATTCACTGGTATTCCACCGAATTCATGGCGGAGGACGAAGGCTACAGCCGCTTCTTCGCCTACATGAACCTTTTCGTCGCCTCGATGCTGGTTCTGCTTCTCGGTGACAACCTGCTGCTGCTTTACCTCGGCTGGGAGGGCGTGGGGCTTTGCAGTTATTTGCTCATCGGCTTTTGGTACACCGATCCTGCCAACGGCCGCGCGGCGCGCAAAGCGTTCTACGTGACGCGCGTCGGCGACACGGCGATGTCGCTTGGGCTGTTCCTGCTCTTTACGCAGCTCGGCACATTGCAAATTCAAGACCTGATGCGCGAGGCCCACGACCAATGGGGCACTGGCTCGAAGCTCGCCACGGCCGCGGGGCTGCTGCTTTTGGGCGGCGCGTGCGGCAAGTCGGCGCAGTTGCCGCTGCAAGTTTGGCTGCCGGACGCTATGGCCGGCCCCACTCCGACGAGCGCCCTGATACACGCCGCCACCATGGTGACGGCGGGCGTTTATCTGATCGCGCGCACGCACGTGATTTTCGAAGTATCGCCCACCGCGCAATTCGCCGTTGCCGCGGTCGGCGCCGCCACACTGCTCATCGCCGGATTCAGCGCCATGACGCAGTGGGACATCAAGAAGTCGCTGGCGTTTTCGACCATCAGCCAGATCGGTTACATGTTCCTGGCGCTCGGCGTGGGGGCCTGGTCGGCCGCGATCTTTCATTTCATGACCCACGCCTTTTTCAAAGCTTTGCTCTTTTTGGGCGCCGGCATCGTCATCGAAGCCTGCCACCACGAACACAGCATGTTCAAGATGGGGGGCTTGCGCAAAGAGCTGCCCGTTACGTTTTGGACGTTTGCGATTGCCGGCTGCTCGCTCGCGGGCTTGCCGCTGGTGACGGCGGGTTTCTACAGCAAGGGACTGATCATCTGGAACGCCTACGCCTCGGCTGGAGGCAGCATGGTTCTCTGGCTGGCGGCCGTATTCGGCGCGCTTCTGACTTCGATCTACACGTTTCGGATGATCTTCCTGACTTTTTTCGGCGAGCCGAAGGCCCATGTGGTCAAGCGGCCGGGAGCGGCCATGAAGATCCCGGTGATGATTCTCGCATTCTTCGCGGCCGTGGCCGGATTCGTTGAGACGCCCGGGTTCCTGGGCCACGCGCACGTTTTCTCAAACTTCATGCAAAAGGCGCTGCCGGAAGCTGTGGAGCGCCGCGGCTTGGGAATGTCGGAGCTGGGTTCGGAAGCCGTGGTCATGCTGGCGTTTCTCGCGGGGCTGGCCATCGCGTATTTCTTTTTCCTGAAGAAACCGGCGCTTCAGGAATCCGTGACCGAGCCTCCGGTCGGCCAGGCGGTTCATCGTTTCTGGTTTTCCGATTGGGGAATGGACTGGCTTTACGACAAGCTGTTCGTTCAGCCGCTCTGGTGGTTCGCGCGCATCAACAAGCGCGATTTCATTGACAGCTTTTACGCCGCCGTGGCCGCCGTCACGCGGGCGCTTTGGGTGGTTCTGCGCTCGACCCAGACCGGGCGACTGCGTTGGTATGCGGCGGTTATTGTGGCGGGGACGATTCTGTTTGTCGCTCTGGCGCTCGTGGCGAAGCCGTAGCAAGACGTCCGTGGTCCGTAGTCTGTTGTCCGCGGTCTAGACCGACGACAATAGATGAGGGACCACGGACCACGGACCACGGGCGAAAGAGTGAGAGACTGAACGACTGAAAGACTGAGGAACTGTGATTCTCGTCTGGCTCATCGTGGTTCTGTTTTCCGGCGGCGTCCTCGCCTGGATCGCGGCGCGGTGGAACGAGGCCGCGGCCCGGTGGATTTCTCTTGCCGCCGTAACCGCGGATTTTCTCCTCAGCCTCGAGCTCTGGCGCAAATACTCTGCGGGAGCGCACTTTCTCCCGAACGGCCCGTGGCTCGTCGATTTCAACGCGGAATGGATTTCGATCCCCCTCGCCGGCGTCAACATCCATCTTCATCTGGCGATGGACGGCCTGAGCCTGCTGATGGTGGCGCTGACGTGCTTGCTCGGCATCATGTCGGTGCTCACCTCCTGGCGCGAGATCAGCCAGCGCGTGGGCTTCTTCCACCTAAACCTCATGGCGATCCTCGGCGCCATCGTCGGCGTTTTCCTGGCCGTGGACTTGTTCCTGTTCTATTTCGCCTGGGAATTGATGCTCGTGCCCATGTATTTCCTTATTGCCGTCTGGGGCCACGAGCGCCGCATCTACGCCGCGGTCAAATTCTTCATCTTCACGCAGGCGTGCGGCCTGCTGATGCTCGTCTCGATCCTGGCGCTGGTCTTCGCCCACCACCAGGCGACAGGCGTTTACACGTTCGAGTACGCGGACCTCTTGAATACGCCCCTCTCGCGCGGCGCGGCATTCCTGATGATGCTCGGCATGTTTTTGGGCTTCGCGGTGAAGCTGCCGATGTTTCCGCTCCATCCCTGGCTTCCCGACGCGCACACCGAAGCGCCCACGGCCGGAAGCCTGATCCTGGCGGGGCTGCTCTTAAAGACCGGAGCGTACGGGTTGCTGCGCTTCGTGCTGCCGCTCTTCCCTGAGGCGTCGCGCGACTTTGCGCCCGCCGCCATGACGCTCGCCGTGGCGGGCATCGTTTACGGCGCGGTGATGGCCTTCGCGCAGACCGACCTGAAGCGCTTGGTCGCTTACACCAGCGTCAGCCACCTGGGTTTTGTCCTGCTCGGGATCTACGCCCGAAACGACTGGGCGCTCGAAGGCGCCCTGGTCAGCATGATCGCTCACGGCGTCAGCACCGGGTCGCTCTTCATGCTGGTTGGCCAGCTCCAGGAACGCACCCACACGCGCGAGATGGATAGGCTGGGAGGCTTGTGGGCCACCATTCCGCGCCTGAGCGGCATCGCGATGTTTTTCGCCATGGGCTCCATGGGCCTGCCCGGCCTCGGCGATTTTGTCGGAGAGTTCCTGGTGCTCATGGGGACCTATTACGCCGGCCACTTCGGCTTGACGGTTGCGGCGAGCGTGGGCGTGCTTTTTTCGACGCTCTACGCGCTCAAATTCATCCAGCGCGCGTATCACGGACCGAACACTCACCAGTGGAAGATTCAAGACCTGGCGCCGCGTGAGGCGCTGATCTTCGCTCCGATGATCGTAGTTCTCTTGTGGCTGGGCGTCTATCCGCAGCCGGTGATCCGAACATTCCAGCCGGCCATGCAAGCGATACAACAATTTTCGAACGCGCCTGGGGAGGCGCCACCGCGATGACGGCTCAAGACCTGACGGCACTTCTGCCGTTCATCGTTGTCTCCGCGGCTTGCCTCGTGGTCCTCATCGCCACGGCCGTGCGGCGCAGCCACGCGGTCGCGGGGCTGGTGACGGTGGCGGGGCTCACGGCGGCCTTCGGATTGTTGCCCGCAGCGGCGTCCGTGGCCCCGCGGGCGATTGGCGCGTCCGGCGCGGGCGCGCTCGTGGTCCTTGACGGCTACGGGCTGTTTTTCATAGGGCTGATTCTGGCCGCCTCAGTCGCCGTGGCGGTCCTCGCCTACGGCTACCTCGATCGCCAGGAAGAGCACCGCGAGGAGTTTTACATCCTGCTGCTCGTCGCCGTGCTGGGCTCGATGGTGCTGGCCGCGAGCAGTCACTTCGTCAGCTTTATTCTGGGCCTGGAAATCCTGAGTGTCGCTCTTTACTCGATGTGCGCATACTTGCGGGACCGCGCGATTTCACTCGAGGCGGGAATCAAGTATCTGGTGCTGGCGGCGGCCTCAGCGGCGTTCCTGCTTTTCGGCATGGCGCTGATTTACGCCGAGTTCGGCACCATGAATTTCTCCTACCTCGCGGCGCAAATGACGGCCGGCGCGTATCCGGACCGGGCCCTGGTCGCAGGCGGGCTGGCGCTGATGATCACAGGCTTCGGCTTCAAGCTGGCGCTCGCCCCATTCCACCTGTGGACGCCGGATATTTACGAAGGCGCGCCCGCGCCCGTCACCGCCTTCGTGGCCTCGGTTTCAAAGGGAGCCATGTTCGCGCTCCTCCTCCGTTATTTTTCTTCAACCTCCGCCGCGCGGCTGCACGGCGTTTTCTTGGTGTTCGCCGTCATTGCCGCAACCTCGATGATCGCGGGCAACTTGCTGGCGCTTCTCCAAAATAATTTGAAGCGGATTCTCGCTTATTCTTCCATCGCCCACATGGGCTACGTGCTCGTAGCGTTTCTCGCCGCCGGGGATTTGGGCCCCGAGGCCGTCACCTTTTATCTGGTGGCGTATTTCATCACCACGCTCATGGCGTTTGGAGTGGTCGCGGTGCTCTCGCCCGCCGAGCGCGACGCCGACCGGCTGGAGGACGTGGAGGGACTTTTCTGGAGGCGTCCGGTTCTCGGCGCGCTTTTAACGTTGGCGCTCCTTTCGCTTGCCGGCATCCCTGCCACCGCGGGCTTTTTCGCAAAGTTTTACATCGTCGCCGCCGGAGCGTCTTCGGGGATCTGGAGATTGATCGTTTTGCTCGTGGTCACGAGTGTCGCGGGATTATTCTACTACCTGCGCGTCTTGGTTGCCGTTTACAGCCAGCCGGCCGAATCAGCGGAGCCCGCGCCGCGCCTGCCGCTCGCAAGCGGCGTCGTCCTGGCTTTGCTCGGAATCCTGATCGTTTGGTTGGGAGTTTTTCCAGGGAGAGTCCTCGAAACCGTCCAGCTCGCGGTGGCAAGCCTTCGGTTTTAGGCAGTAGGGGGGCTTGTCCCGCCCAGGTGCGACGACCGTTCGACGAAGGGGCGGGCCTTGTGCCCGCCGTCAGGGGGCACCCACAAGGGGTGCCGCTACGACCCGCTCGTACTTTCCAGATGGTGGCGAGGGCATGGCGTCTCTGCCGTGAGCCATTGCCTGCCACAGCAGCACACTCGCGGGACAGCCATCGGCTGTGCCCACCTGGCGCCACGGCGGTTGAAATTCCCCGCACCGTGTGTTAAACATGGCGCTCTTAAAGCCAAGGAGCGGTTCCAAAACCGCCTGCGCATGCAGGCCGCACACTGAATGGCAGACGAACCCAAGGCGCCGCCTGAGGCGCAAGGAGCGAACGAAAAGCCCGCGGCCACGGACGAGTCCCGTGCGGCGGAGAAGCCTTCCGCCCCGCCTGCCCGGGCTGCTGCCGGCTGCGAAACCACCCGCGGCGGCGGGGGGCCCGCCAAAACCCGCTGCGCCCCCAAAACCCGCCCCTAAGCCCGTCATCAAGCCCGACCCGTGGACAAGTCCGCTGGTCGAAGAGCTCCAGAAGCGCTTTCCGGGCGCCATTTCGGAGCCCGTGATCTTTCGCAATCAGCCTTCGGTGACCGTGGCCAGGGAGTCGCTCGTGGGCGTCTCGGAATTCTTCAAGAGCGATCCCGGCGGCGCTTACACGTTCCTTACCGACGAAACGGCTGTGGACTACCCGAAGCGGCCGAAGCGATTTGAAATCATTTATCAGCTTTATTCGTTCAAGCACAACCATCGCCTGCGAATGAAAGTGTTGACCGGGGATGGGGAGAAGGTGCCGTCGGTGGTGGGAATTTGGCCGGCCGCCAACTGGCTGGAGCGCGAAGTGTTTGACATGTTTGGGGTAGTCTATGAAGGCCATCCCAACTTGAAGCGCATTTTGCTGCCCGACGAATGGGTGGGGCATCCGCTCCGCAAAGACACCGACATCCTGCGTCAGGACGAGGCATGGGTCGAAGCAAACCTCGGCATCAAGAGTGGGCAGTGAAGGGAAAAAGTGGCAAGTGGCAAGTGACAAGTGGCGAGTGAAGAGCCGTGCCAGCAGAATGACCGAGGGTTGCTTTTCCGCTTGCCACTAACCACTCGCCACTATCCACTGTACTTTAATGGCTGAAGTAACCTATCTCGACGCCGACGAGCTCGTGATTAACATGGGGCCGCAGCACCCGGCCACGCACGGAGTGCTGCGCGTGAAGCTGAAGCTCGACGGCGAGCGCGTCATGGGCTCCGAGTGCATCATCGGGTACCTCCACCGCGGCATTGAGAAAATCGCGGAGAACCGCACGTACCAGCAGTTTGCCCCCTATGTGGACCGCATGGACTACGTGGCGGCGGTAACCAACGGCATGGGCTACTGCGAGGCCGTGGAAAAACTGCTGGGCGCGGAGCTGCCTCCGCGTGCGCAATACACGCGCATGATTTTGGCGGAGCTTCAGCGCATCGCGTCGCACCTCCTGTGGCTGGGCACGCACGCGCTCGACCTCGGCGCGATGACGCCGGTGTTCTACACCTTCCGCGAGCGGGAAGAGATTCTGAAAATTTTCGAGAATTATTGCGGCGCGCGGCTCACCACCCACGCCTTCCGCATCGGCGGCTTGCAATACGACCTCTACGACGGCTTCGAAAAGGATGTCTTGAAATTCTGCGATACGTTCAAGGACAAGCTCCCCGAATACGAGCAACTGCTCACGCGCAACCGCATTTGGCTGGAACGCACGCAAGACGTCGGCGTGCTCAAGGCCGAAGACGCCATCGCCTACGCGGTGACGGGCCCGGTGCTGCGCGGCTCGGGCGTGAAATGGGACGTCCGCAAAGCCCAGCCATACGAGGCTTACGACAAAGTGGAATTCGAGGTTCCCGTCGGCCGCCACGATGGCTGGGGAGACACGTATGACCGTTACCTGGTTCGGCTCGAGGAAATGCGCCAGTCCGTGCGCATCATCCGGCAGTCGGTCGAGCGTATTGCGCCCGGGCCGATCTTCGGCAAGGTCGGCAAAATCATTAAGCCCGCCGCCGGCACCGAGGTTTACCACGCGATCGAGGCGCCCAAAGGGGAGCTCGGCTATTTTGTGGTCAGCGACGGAACGAACCATCCCTACCGCGTCCGCGTGCGCCCGCCGTCGTTCGTCAACTTGCAGGCGCTCGACCTGATGACGCGCGGCCATTTGGTGGCCGACGTGGTCGCCATCATCGGGACGATTGATATTGTGCTCGGCGAAGTGGACCGATAATTTCTGAATGCAGAATTATGAATGGTGAATAGTGAATGGTGAATCAGCGGTTCCGCTGCCTGCCGATGCTGCTTTCAATTCACTAATCACCATTCACCATTGAAACCTTCGAGCCTCAGGATTCTTGAGGGCTTAAGGGTTCTTTCGGGCATTGTCGCCTATCTGGTGCTGGTCGAGCGCAAGGTGCTGGCCTTCATGCAGGCGCGCCTGGGCCCGAACAGGGTAGGGCCCTGGGGCCTGTTTCAGCCCCTCGCGGACGGTTTGAAATTGCTGCTGAAGGAGGACATCGTTCCGGCCGGAGCGGACAAATTTGTGTTTCTCATCGCCCCCGTCAGCAGTGTCGTGGCCGCCTTCACCGTCTTCGCCGTGATCCCTTATGGGCCTTCAAGTCCGCTCATCATCACCGACTTGAACGTGGGGCTGCTGTTTGTCGTGGCCGTGTCGTCGCTGGGGATTTACGGAATCATTCTCGGCGGCTGGGCGTCAAACAGCCATTATCCGCTGCTCGGGTCGCTGCGTTCGGCCGCGCAACTGGTGAGTTACGAAATCCCGGCCGGCATGGCGCTGGTCGGCGTGCTTCTGATTTCCAATTCTCTCAGCCTGGTCGAGATCGTGAAGGCCCAGGAAGCGGGCCGGTTCTGGAACGTCTTCCTCCAGCCGGTGGGCTTTTTCATTTTCCTGCGAAACCAACCGCAACCCGTTTGATTTGCCCGAGGCGGAATCCGAGCTGACCGCGGGGTTTCACACGGAATATAGCGGCTTCCGGTTCGCCCTTTATTTCATGGCCGAGTACACGAACATGGTCCTGGTCTCGGCGCTGGCGGTCCTGCTTTACTGGGGCGGCTGGCTGCGGCCGTGGGCGAGCCTTCACCAGCTCGACTTTCTCAATTTCCTTCCCCCGGCGAGCCTGGTCGCCATCGCCGGAGTGATTTTTTATTTCGCGCGGCGAAATCCCGTTCCGGCGGAAAAATACTTTCTCTTGGCCGTGGCGGTTGGCGCGCTTATGCTGAGCGGGATCGTGGCGATTCCGGTGGTGACTGCGGCCGTCCAGCCGATCTTCTGGTTCACAGCGAAGGTGTTCGCGCTGCTTTACGCATTTATTTGGTACCGGGCGACGTTTCCGCGATACCGCTACGACCAGTTAATGAACGTGGGCTGGCACTGGCTGATCCCTCTGGCGTTGGCGAACCTTATTGTGACCGCCCTGATTGTGTGGTGGGGAGGACCGAACCCGGGCCACTGGATGTTTTTCCTGAGGATGTTCGTCGCCAATGTCGCGGTGGCGATTGGAGTGGGGGTGTTGGTCAGTTCGCGCTCGGCCGCTGCGGCTGGCTCAGGGGCTGGAAAGCCGTAGGACAGGATTCAGGAGTCAGGAGTCAGAAGGCAGAAGGCAGAAGGCAGAAGGCAGAAGGCAGAAGGCAGAAGGCAGAAGGCAGAAGGCATCTCTCTTAGCTGGTCAAGAAGCAATGAATTTGAAAGAGGAATTCAATTCCGACTTCTGGCTTTTTGCTTCTGACTCCTGGCTTCTGACTTCTGATTTCTAGTTTCTGATTTGAATTTCCCATGCTTGCTCAAGGCGTCTTTTTCATTCTCGCGGCGGTGGCGCTCAGTTCCGGCGTGATGGTCATCACGCGCCGCAACCCGATCCACAGCGTCCTGTGGTTGATTGTGACGCTTTTCTCGGTTGGAGGAATTTTCCTGCTTCAGTACGCGCAGTTTTTGTTCGCGGTGCAGATCATTCTCTACGTCGGCGGCATCATGGTGCTCTATCTGTTCGTCATCATGCTGATCCGCGTGGAAACGGTGGTGAAGCAGCCGCCGTTCAGCCGGCAATGGCCGATCGGTTTGGCCGCGGTGGTAGTGCTCGCCGGCGAGCTCGTCTGGGGAATCGTGAAGGGCGCTCCCTCGTTTCGCCTCAGCGCGCCGGCTCAGGCCGGCATAGACTTGCGCAATACCGAATCCCTCGCCTCCGTGCTTTATGGCAACTATTTGCTGCCGGTTGAAATCGCCTCGCTCCTGCTGCTGGTGGCGATGGTGGGGGCGGTCTTGATGGCCAAGAAGAGGTTTGACTGATGGGCATCCCGCCCGAGTATTTCCTGCTCCTCGGCACCGGCCTCTTCACGATCGGCGTAATCGGAGTGCTGACGCGCCGCAACATCATCGTTATCTTGATGTCCATCGAGCTGATTTTGAATGCCGTGAACATCAACTTGGTGGCTTTTTCGCGCCTCTCGGGGAACGTTCAAGGCCAGGTCTTCGCGCTCTTCGTCATCACCGACGCCGTGGCTGAGGCGGCGGTCGGCCTGGGCCTGATCATCGCGCTGTTCCGAAACAAGGAAACCGTCAACGCGGACGAAATTGACCTTCTTAAATGGTAGGAGAGAGGCCAGTTTAAAGGTTGAAGGGTAAAGGATAAAGGATAAAGGGTAAAACAAATAAAGAAGCCCAAAAGGTGGCAGTTAATTCGGGGTCAGCCTTGAGCGTGGAGGCAGGTAAAGCCAGGGACGTGAAGCCAAAAAATATTTGCAGGAGATCGTTTGAATACGGACTCCGCGCAATTAAGCTTTATAAGTTCCTGCAAGAGAAGAAGAACGGAGCAGGATGGGTCCTGGGCAAGCAGTATTTGAGGGCCGCCACCTCTATTGGCGCGAACATCGAGGAAGCGCAGGCTGGGGAAACGAAGGCAGACTTTATTCACAAGTATGGCATCGCGCAGAAAGAGGCGAAGGAGAGCCATTACTGGCTACGGTTGCTAGCTGAGTCAGGACTCGTTCCGGCCCGCCGCCTGACGCCCTTTGATGAAGGAAACCGAAGAACTCTACGCCATCGTCACAGCGATAATCAGGAATTCGAAGCATAGTCCGAGGGAGAGGGGAAGTTCCTTGGAGTCCGAAGGGTTTGAGAAGCCAGATGGAGAATTTAAAATTCGTTAAACCGGAGCGTATCCTTCTCGCCCAACATGGGGAATTGAGGGAGAAGTGGGTTCAGGACCGGATCGCGGAGGATCCTTCCATACTGGGGTTAGGCGAGCTAATTCTGAAGGACAAGGAACGAGTCCAACCCCGGGCGGGTCGTCTTGACCTCCTTCTGCAGCATCCCGACCTGCCCAGAAGATACGAGGTCGAGATTCAGCTGGGGGCGACCGACGAAAGTCACATTATTCGCACCATTGAGTATTGGGATGTAGAGCGGAAGCGCTACCCGCAGTACGACCACTATGCGGTGATCGTCGCCGAGGACATAACTAGCCGGTTTTTGAATGTGATTGGTTTGTTCAACGGCGCAGTCACCCTCATCGCATTGCAGATGAGTGCTTTCAAAATCGGGGAAAACGTCAGCCTTGTGTTTACCACTGTAATGAGCCAGGTCAAGCTCGGAATGCCCGACGAAGATGACGAAGCCCAAGCTCCCGCTGATCGCGATTACTGGGAAAATCGAGCGACGAAAGCCAGTGTTGCGGCAGCCGACCAGTTGTTAGAGATCATTCACACTTTCGCGCCCGGCTTACAGCTTAAGTACACCAAGTTCTACATAGGACTGTCGAAAGACGGGCAACCCTACAACTTTGTCATATTTAGACCCAAGAAATTTGGACTTCGGCTGGAGCATGGGCTCCCTCGGTCTGGAGAGATTGACGCTGAACTCGAAAAAGCTGGCCTTGACGTTATGGACTACGACGAGAGATGGGAACGCTATCGCTTGCGCCTTGAAAAAGGCGATGTAAAGAAACACGAGGAGTTGCTCACCAAGCGGCTCAAGCAGACTTATGAATATTTCCGAGACCATTGATGAGGGACCGTTGCGTTTTACCCTTTAGCCTTTACACTTTACCCTTTTAGCAAGCAATGCTTGACCACATTTGGTTGATTCCGTTGTTTCCGGCGTTAGGCGGGCTAATCCATCTTTTGGTGGGACGGCGGTTGTCGAACCGCGCCGTCTCGATGGTTTCGGTCGGCCTGCCGGGCCTTGCTTTCGCCTGGGCGCTTGGCTGCTTCTATGAGCTTCTAAGCCTGCGGCCACGCTTTACACTTGGCTCCCCGACGGCGCCTTTCATCTTTCGAACGGCAGTATGGGGAATCTCAATGTTAACGTTGGCTTTCTGCTCGATCCGCTCTCGGCCGTGATGCTGCTGATCGTTACCGGCGTCGGGTTCCTCATCCACGTTTATTCCATCGGTTACATGGCCCATGAGGGCGGTTACTACCGCTTCTTCGGCTACATGAATCTGTTCCTGTTTTCGATGCTCGTGCTCATCCTCGCGGACAACTATCTGATGATGTTCGCGGGATGGGAGGGCGTGGGACTGTGCTCGTACGTCCTCATCGGATTCTATTTTTACCGGAAATCGGCCGCCGACGCCGGCAAGAAGGCGTTTGTCTTTAACCGCGTCGGTGACGCGGGATTTCTCGTCGGCGTCATGTTGATGACGGTCACCTTCGGCACTTTGAATTTCCACGACATTACTGCGGCCGCGCGGAATGGCGAGGCTGCGGCGCGCGCTCTCAGCGTGGGCGATCCCGTCATTACGGCCATCTGCCTTCTGCTCTTCGTCGGGGCGACCGGCAAGTCCGCGCAAATTCCCCTCTACATCTGGCTGCCCGACGCCATGGAAGGCCCCACGCCCGTCAGCGCCTTGATTCACGCGGCAACCATGGTGACGGCGGGAGTTTACATGGTGGCGCGCTCGAACGCACTCTACGTGCTTGCGCCGACCGCGCTGGAAATTGTGGCGGTAATTGGCGCGGTGACGGCGATTTGGGCGGCTTCCATCGGCCTCGTCCAAAACGATATCAAGAGAGTTCTCGCCTATTCGACCGTAAGTCAACTTGGCTACATGTTCCTGGCTTGCGGCGTGGGGGCGTTTGCCGCGGGAATCTTCCACGTGATGACGCACGCCTTCTTCAAGGCGCTGCTGTTCCTGGGCGCCGGCAGCGTCATCCACGCGCTCTCGGGCGAGCAAGACATGCGCAAGATGGGCGGCCTTTGGGGGAAGATCCGAGCCACCGCCATTACCATGCTGGCGGCCACGCTGGCGATTTCCGGCATCTGGCCCTTCGCCGGGTTTTTCAGCAAGGATCAGATTCTCGCCAACGCTTTCGGAGGACCGTACCCGCAGAAGATTTTGTGGGGGATCGGCCTGCTGACGGCGGGGCTGACCGCCTTCTACATGTTCCGCCTCCTTATCATGACGTTCTTCGGAACCTCGCGCGTGCCCGAGGAAGTCGAGCACCACATCCACGAATCGCCCCGCACGATGCTTGCACCGCTCGTGGTCCTCGCGACTTTGTCGGTTATTGGCGGCTGGGTGGGCATCGGCGGAGACCGTAGCCCCTTCGCGAGATTCCTCGACCCGGTCTTCGATAACCCCGCGGCGCATCATGCCGTTGAGCAAGCGCCCACCGTTGAATGGGGCCTCATCGCGGTCTCACTGGCAGTGGCCTTCAGCGGAATATTCGTGGCGTGGCAGATGTATCTGAAAAAGCCCGCGCTCGCCGAGCAAGCCGCGGCCGCCACTGGACCGATCTACCACATCGTTTCGAATAAGTACTACGTAGATGAGCTTTACGACGCCCTGTTCGTCAACCGAGTGAAGAACCTTGGGAACGGCTTCGCGGCGTTCGACCTGGGTGTGGTGGACGGCGGCGTAAATGGCGCTGGCTGGTTTACGCGGCTCGTCGCCGACGCGTCGCGCCTTTGGGACCTTTATGTCGTGGACGGTTTCGTAAATCTCCTCGCCTTCTTCGTCAAAGTGCTTGGTTGGGTGGTGCGCGTCGTGCAAACAGGCTTCGTGCAGTCCTACGCGCTGCTGATTGTGCTGGGCGTTCTTCTGCTGATGACATACTATCTCGTTCATTTTTGATTTTGGATTTTCGATTTTGGATTGAATACCAGGTTGGCAACTTTGCGCAATACCCTCAACTTTGGACTGTTGACTTTTAACTGGTTCTTGAGGTAACCGATGCAATTCATTCGTGACCACATTCTGAGCATCATCCTTTTCCTGCCGCTCGCGGGGATGATTGCGCTTTTGTTCATACCGAGCGAGAACAAGAACGCGATCCGCTGGTGGGGAAACGTGGTGCTGTTCGCGGATTTCCTGGTGTCGCTGCCGCTGGTTTTTTGGTTTACCAGCCAGCCGGCAAAACCCGGCGAAGGCCTGTTCGTCTTTACGGAAAGCGCGCCGTGGATCGCCTCCATCGGCGCCTCCTACCACTTGGGCATTGACGGCATCAGCTTCCTGCTCATCATGCTGACCACGGTGCTCGGGTTCCTGTCGGTGCTTTCTTCCTGGACGGCTGTGGAGGAGCGGACCAAAGAGTACTACGCCATGTTCATGCTTTTGCAGGTGGGCATGCTCGGCGTTTTCATGTCCCTCGACTTCTTCCTCTTCTACGTTTTCTGGGAAGTGATGCTGGTGCCGATGTATTTCATCATCGGCGTCTGGGGCGGGCCGCGAAAGCTCTACGCCGCCATCAAGTTTTTTCTCTACACGCTCACCGGCTCGGTGCTGATGCTGCTTGGCATCCTGACGCTGTATTTTCGCTACGCCAAAGACACGGGCCACTACACGTTCAACCTGCTGGACTTGATGAGCCATGCCGGGGCCTGGCCGTTCGCGATGCAAGTCTGGGTTTTCGCCGCGT
>QHZO01000296.1 GCA_003224695.1 Acidobacteriota bacterium | reverse complement strand
GGTTGAGCGTGCGCGAGTATCTAAGGCGCTCCGAGAAGTCCGGCCGCTCGAAGCTCGCGGTGATTGTCGCGGCGGGAGTGATCGTGCCCGGCTCGAGCGGCACGGATCCCCTGGGCGAGCAGGTCATGGGTCAGACACCATCGCCGAGCAGTTCCGGACGGCGCGGGACGACGATTCCGTCAAGGCGGTCGTGCTGCGCGTGGATTCTCCGGGCGGTTCGGCGTTCTCCTCGGAGGTCATTCGCCGGGAGGTGGAGCTGACCGAGCGCACGAAGCCCGTCGTGGTCTCGATGTCCGATGTCGCCGCCTCCGGCGGCTACTGGATTTCCATGTCCGCGGCGCGCATTGTGGCCGAGCCGGGCACGGTGACCGGCTCCATCGGCGTTCTGACGGGGAAATTCAATCTCCAGGGGCTCTATTCGAAGCTCGGGCTGACCAAGGATTTTATTGCTCTGTCCGAAAACTCGACGATTGATTATCCCTTTCAGAATTTTACGCCCGCACAACGCGATTCCATCATGCGCATGATGCATGAAACCTATCAGGACTTTATTCAAGGCGTCGCCGCCGGCCGGCACATGAAGGTCGAGGACGTGGACCGCATCGGCCAGGGACATATCTGGAGCGGCGCGCGCGCCCGCGAATTGGGGCTCGTGGATGAGCTGGGCGGCCTCGATGCCGCGGTTCGAGCGGCCAAGGAATTGGCGCATATTCGGCGCTCCCAGTCCGTGGAACTGATTTACCTTCCCCGGCCAAAGGGCTTCTTCGAATTGTTTTCGGAGTTGTCCAAGAGCGCCCGAGCGTCTTACCCGCAAGTCTCGCTTCGCGAGGCGCTGGCAAGATTCGAAACCCTGGTCCGCGTCCCGGTTTGGGCGCTCGAGCCGGCGGTCCCCGAAGTGCAGTGACAAGTGACGAGTGGCAAGTGGCCAGCGATTCGGTATTGCTCGTCACTCGTCACTTGTCACTTGTCATTACTCCGGCTCCTCAAACATCCGCTGCTCGGGGACCACCACCACGATGCCGGTTTCAGTCACGTGATATTTCTTCCGATCTTCTTCCAGATCAATGGACCGTGACGTGGGAGAAGAGGATGGAATCTTCAATTTCCGTGAAGCTGTTGACGCGGACGTCGGGGGAAACGACGCAATTGGTGACGCGCCCGCCCGAGATGATGGAGCCCATCGCGACAATCGAGTCCACGGCGATCCCCATGCGCCGGCCTTCCTGTCCAAAGACAAATTTCGCGGGCGGATACTGCCGTTGATAAGTCCGGATGGGCCAGTGCGCGTCGTACAAGTTAAAAACGGGCGTGACGGCCACCAGGTCCATGTTGGCCTCGTATAAGGCTTCAATGGTCCCGATATCGCGCCAATACTTCGCCTCCTTCATGTTTTCATCAATGAAATTGTAGGCAAAGACGCGGTGCTTTTCGATGAGCCTCGGGACAATGTCGCGGCCGAAATCGTGGGAAGAATTCGCGTCCTCGGCGTCCGCCATGAGGACTTGCATCAGGAAATCCCGGTTAAAGCAATAAATGCCCATGGAGATATGGCATTTGTCGGGATGGTGTGGGGAAGGCTTCGGGTCGGCGGGCTTTTCCTCCCAGCCCGCGATGCGGCCGTCGGAGTCGAGCTCCACGACGCCAAAGCGCGAGGCCTCCGCGCGGTCGAATTCGATCACGCCCACGGTGAGCTCCGCCTCCGACTCGATGTGCTGCTGGAGCATCAACTGATAGTTCATCTTGTAAACGTGGTCGCCGGAAAGGATCAGGACGACCTTCGCGGGTTCCGAGCCGATCGAGTAAAGGTTTTGAAAGATCGCGTCGGCCGTGCCCCGGTACCAGGTGTCGCTCACGCGCATCATCGGCGGCAGGACCTGGATGAATTCGCCGAGCTCGCTCGCCAGAATGCTCCAGCCTTCGCGGATGTGCCGGTTGAGCGAAAGGGCCTTGTACTGTGTCAGAACGAAAATGCGGCGCAGCTCGGAGTTGATGCAGTTCGAAAGCGTCAGGTCAATGATGCGGTAGATGCCGCCGAAGGGCACCGCGGGCTTGGCGCGGTCGCGGGTGAGCGGATAGAGGCGCTCGCCCGCGCCGCCGGCCAGCAAGCAAACCACAGTCTCCCGCGCCACCGCTTGAGCCAAAGGTTTCCAGTCTCAACGCCCACCGGGCGAGGGAGGAATCGCCATCCCCCCGCTCTCGTCCGCCGGGCTTAAATTAACATCGAGGCGGGTGATTATAGCAGAGGCACGCGCGTCAGGCGATTGAAGCTCCGCCGCCGGAACTGCACGGCCCCCAGAAGGGCCAGCCGCCGGCAAGGCGCAGCCTGTCCATTGCCAGGATGGTGCGGCGACGACATAAAAAGCCATGTCGTCACCACCCGCGGCCAAAGTCATGCCGCTGAAATTTGGCGCGACTTATCGCAGCGCGTTAAAGCGCGTACCCTGTGTTATATTCCGCCACGTTTGCAGTTAATTTTTGAATGCAGCCGAAGGACCCCAAATTGTCATGCTGAGCGAAGCGAAGCATCCCCGCATTTCTTTTAACCCAAATACCGCGGTCCTTCTCCGTCAGCTGACGGATCAGGACGACAGGCTTGGGAATCCTCGAACCTGACAGGAAACACCGATGGGCGGTGACTCGGGGAAAAAACTGGCAAGCTACGCCATGCGCGTCGAGCGGACGCAGGGGCGGCGCTACGCCGAGCCCGCGCACCCTTATCGCAACGATTACGAGCGCGACCGCGACCGCATTATCCACTCGCGCGCTTTCCGCCGACTGGAGAACAAAACCCAGGTATTCACGCGGCGCTTATCGGACCACTTCCGCAATCGCCTGACGCACACGCTCGAGGTGGCGCAAATCAGCCGCACGGTGGCGGGAGCGCTGGGGCTGAATGGGGACTTGGTGGAAGCGCTGGCGCTGGTGCATGACGTGGGCCATCCGCCGTTTGGCCATGCCGGGGAGGAGGTGCTGGGGCGTTTGATGGGCGGCTATGGCGACACGTTCGACCATAATCTTCATGCCCTGCGCATCGTCGAAAAGTTCGAGCAGAAGTATGCAGGATTCCCCGGGCTCAACCTGACGTTTGAAGTGCGCGAGGGGATCATCAAGCACTCGCGCGAATACGACGCGGCAAAGTTTCCGGAGCTGGCCGAGTACCGGCTGGAGGAAGAGCCGCCGCTCGAAGCGCAGTTGATTGACGCCGCGGATGAAATCGCCTACAACTCGGCCGACCTCGACGACGGCTACGAGTCGAAGCTACTGACGCTCGACGCGATCCGCCGAGGCGTGCCGCTCTTCGACCGCCTGGTCCGCCCCGTCGAACGGAAATACCCGCGGGCAATCGAAAAGCTTAAATTCAATGAAACGCTCAAGCGGCTGATTGATACCCTCGTCACCGACCTCATTCGGACCACCCAAGCTCGCTTGCGCGACAGGCGCATCCGCTCCGTCGCCGAGGTGCGCGCGCTGGGGCGGCGGGTGGTTCAGCTCGGCGCGGCGCGCCGGCGGGAGAATCGCGAGCTCAAAAACTTCTTGTTCCGGAAGCTCTACTCCCACCGCGCGCTCAGCGCCGAACGCGACAAGATCGTTCGCGCTCTCGAAGGGCTGTTCCGTTTTTTCGTGGAGCATCCGGCCAAGCTTCCGCCCGCGCACTTCGCAAAGACCGGGGAAGAACCCGTGCATCGCGTCGTGTGCGACTACATCGCAGGCATGACCGACCCCTACTTGATCGAGCAGCATCGGAAACACCTGGGCTCCTGATTCGCCGCGCCCTGCCTGTCTCACTCAACGTCATGCGCTTCTCGGTCTGCCAGGGCCATGGGGGTCTTGACAAACGGGTGTGGCCTATGGTTCGGGTTGGGCGCGGGCTGAAAGATTTCGCTTGCGCTCGGCGCCCGGCCGTTAGTATGGATAGAAGACTGGCACGGATATGGCGACAAGTTTCCAGGCCTATTTCGGCGAGCCGCAACAGGAGGCGGCCTTTTTCTACGGCCTCTTCATGCGCGGCCATCCCCTGCAAAAACTTCGGGAGGATATTGACGTCCCGCAGGAAGTTTTGGAGCGCTGGCAGCGCCAGGCGCTCCGCGACCCGTGGTACCAGAACATGCTCGATCAGGTGCTGAATTACCGCAAGCACGTCCTCGCCATTTTCGATTCGCTGGTCTTCCGCGATATGGAACCTCCGCAAAGAATCCAATAATTGAGTGATCGAGCGATTGAGCGAATGATGAATTGTCCCCTGTCAGCGGTCATTTTCCAACGCTCCTCGGCCGCCACTTCATGCGCAGGGGACAAGGGATAACGGACGCAAGACGTTCTTCAAATCGCTCAATCACCATTCGCTCAATGGAGTAATATGTCCGCGGCCCAACTCGCGAAAAAAAGCAGGCTGATGTAACCGTTGACGGTAAAGAATGCGGCATTGAGGCGGGAGAGGTCCTGGGGCTTGACGAGCGCGTGTTCCCAGGCGAGGAGCGCCGCGACGAGCGCCAACCCGGCCAGCGCGATCCAGCCCAAGCGCTCCATGCGCAACACCGCGACGAGAAGGCCGAGCATCGCCACGTGCATGCCGCCGGAAATCCAAAGAGCCGCAGGGACGCCGAAGCGCTTGGGAATCGAATGCAGGCCGAGCGCGTGGTCGAACTCCACGTCCTGGCAGGCATAAAGGATGTCGAAACCGGCAACCCACAGCGCCACCGCAGCGCCGAGCGCCACGACGGCCGCGCATACGTCGCCGCGCAGGGCAATCCAGGCGGCGACCGGTGACATGCCGAGGCAAAAGCCCAGCACGAGATGGGAAAGCACGGTAAAGCGTTTGGTGTAGGAATAAACGAGCAGGATGGCGAGAGCCACCGGGGACAGCTCGAAGGCCAGCCTGTTCAATTCGAACGCGGCCAGGACAAGCAGGGCGGAGGAAATCACCATAAACCCGGCGGCGAACCGCAGGCTCAAACGCCCCGCGGGCAGTGCGCGCTGGCGAGTGCGAGGATTCGCTCGGTCAAAGTTCAGGTCGGCGATGCGGTTGAAGGTCATGGCGGCGCTGCGCGCGCCCACCATGGCGACGATCAGCCAGAAGACCTGCCGCCAGGCCGGCCAGCCACGCGCCGCCAGCATCGCTCCCGTAAGCGCAAACGGCAGCGCGAAGACCGAGTGCTCGAACTTGATCATCTCGAGCGTGGTGCGGAATTTCGCCATCAGCCCGCGCGGGGGCGGGGGCGGCGCTTCGCCTGTTGCAGTGTCAGTGCTCATCGCGCTTCCATTTTAGCCAGAAATCCTGCGGACGAGCTGCCAATCAATAATTGAGAGCAGGGCGAGCAAAACCGCATTGATCATGTGCGCCGTGTAGCAGAGTGGGCAATGTGTGTGGAGCTTCCAGATGAGAGAATAAGTGAGGTAAAAACCTAGCAGGACCGCAAAGCCGGCAGCCACCATTAGAAGCCCGCCGATGACGGCCATCAATTGCAGCCTCGCAGGGTTGGCCCCGGACTCCAACCACATCGCGAGAACCACCCAGGCGATGACGGCGAAGTAAAAGAAGATTCCCAGAAGCGAATTCGGCACGCCGAACACTCGCGCGTAGGGCGTTTGCACCACCGTCACGCAGTTCGAGCCCTCGCGGGCGCAAAGGATCGCCGGGACCCAGCGCGCTTTCCTGACGCGCCCGTAATAAGCGAAAGTGAAATAAAAGGCGTCCCAAAGCCCCACGAGCGACAGCACAACGATGGCAACGGAGATGATCAGCAACGGACTCCGACCTCGGGCGAAATCAGCCACGCGCAGACGGGGTGTGCGGGTTCAAAGATGCGCTTGCAATTCCTCGACCGAAATTCGAGCCTGGCGAAGAACAGATCTCAAGACCGTACGGCTCAGATCGCCGCTATGCATTGGAACGGTCACCCGGAGATTCCCCTTTTTCAATTGCAGGTGGCTGCCGGCCTGTCGAACTTCGTAGAACCCCTACTTCTTCAAAGCGGCTACGACTCTCCGCGGGGCGCAATCGGGAGCTTAGGCAAAGGCGTGGATCCGGAAGCTGACCTTCAGGGGAAAAACCTCGACGAGGTTCTCCGGCGGGTGCACGCGTGGATCTTCTTCCTTCGGGACTGGGCGCAAGTAGGGCATTCCATCCTCAAAGCAAGATTCCAGGTAGAGGGTCACCGCTGCGGCAAGCATTTTCTTCGCCTCGCGCCGCGTTGCACCCTGCGAAGCCACATCCACTTCGAGACAGAGCGAAGCGTAATGCCGGCCCTCCCTGAAGATTGCACCCGTGAATTGGAAACCGTTCCGCTCCCCGCTCATGGTATATCGAACAAGGTAACATTTCGCCCCCAATGCGTCAATTCGCAAGCCCTCCCGCGGCCTCTACTCAACCCGTCACAATTCCTCGCCCGATCCGCCGCGACCCCTCTCGCCCTTCCACTGGAATTGATGCTTTTGCTCCAGTCCCAGGTGAGCGAGGACGCGGCAGCAAAACTGCGTTACGATGTCATCGAGCGTCGCGGGATGATGGTAGAAAGCCGGCATGATGGGAAAAATCTCCGCGCCGGCCTCATGCGCGGCGAGCATATTCTTCAGGTGCACGCGGCTGAGCGGCGTGTCGCGCACAGCCAGAATCAGCTTGCGGCGTTCCTTCAAGCAAACGTCCGCCGCGCGCTCGATGAGCGTCGAAGAAATGCCGTTGGCAATCTGCGCGAGGCAGCCGGTGCTGCAAGGCATCACTACCATGCCATCCACAGGGTATGACCCGCTGGCGATGGAGGCGCCGATGTCAGAATCCAAGAGATACTCGGTCTTCGAGGCTGGCCCTTCAGCAAGTTTCGCAGCGAGCACAGCGCCTTTGGTGACCTCGAGCCCTAATTCCTCGCGCAGGACCTTCAGGCCGCTGCCTGAGACGACCAGGTGAATTTTGGCGACGCGCCGGTCGGCTTCGAGCAACTGAAGCATCCGGCGGGCAAACACCGCCCCGCTTGCGCCCGTCACGCCGAGAACCATGGTATTGCCTTTGGACATTCGGGCCGATGGTAGTGCGCGCGTCAAACGGAAGTCAAGGAAACGCCGGAGCGCCACCAGGGGCAGATTTCGGCTGGCGAAGCATCAACATCCTTTCGATTATCGCGACCCCGGTCGCTGCGGCCAGATGCTTGAGCGTGTGCCCGCTCACGATGCGCCCGGCGGCAAAGATCGGGCGGTCGAAAACTTCAAACACCTTCGCCAGCCCGTAAAGCGCAATCGCGTAGAGGTAATAACCCTGGTGCGTATACCGGCCGGGCAAGAGCGCGAGCATGAACAGAATTTCAATCAGCGGGAGAAATTGCACACCCGTATAGAGCCGGAGATCTTCCCGGCCGCGCATCAAAGTCCAATGCCAAAGAAATACGCTTCCGCCGCCCACAGCGACAAGAGGGACGAGGAGGCGAAATCCCAGCCGCGGGTCCACGAATTCCGCGATGGCCGCGGCGAACAGCGCCATGAACCCTACGCTCATGGGCAAGCGGTCCCAAACCAGGCGTCGAGCATTGGGCCTCAGGTGATAGTACGCCGAACCGACTCCGATCATGGCCACGGCCGCGAACAGTACCGCGTAAGCCCATCGCTCAAACGGGAATTCAAATCCGCGGCCGACCCGATTGCGGAAAACCACGCGCAGCCCCCAAAGGCCTACCGCCACAAACGGCAGGTTCGAGGCGACGTTCCAGAAATTGGGTATCTTGAAGAGCGCCCGTTGGTCGCTAAATTGGTGGTAGGCAGGGTCCAATCGAATTGGCGGCAGCATCATTAAGAAGGCCATGGCGATTAGCGCAGTTGCCCCCGCCAACCATCGCCCGTCAAAGGATGGTCTCAGCTTCGCGCGGGCGTCAAATTCTGTTTTCATGGGTTCAATTCCTCCACGCCTATCGTGTTCCCGCCGCGGCGCAAACGCAGCAAGGGAAGTGACAGTTCGTCACCTGTCACACGGCCGACTCGGATTGAAATTCCTGACGGGCGAAGAGCCGCAGGCCGTAAAGGCCCCCGCTACGACTGCTGTCCGATTTGACACCTCGCTATCCCGGCGCGTATTCTAAGACCATGAGCTCTCACCGCATCCCCTGGCTGTAGCGGATGCGCCGCGAGTTGCCTGGACCCGCAAACCTAAAGCTTGCCTGCGCAAGCAGGGTGTCCGCGAGCCCTGGACCGTTAGCGGGCCAGCCCGCGGATTTTAAGAAGGCCATGAGCACGAATCGAGAAAAGATCGCCCTGAAGCTCCGGCGCGTTGTCCGTTTGCTTGCCCTGCCCTTGTTCCAGGGCCCGGAGGAATTTCTGGTTGGCGGCCAGGCTGTCATCGAAGGCGTGATGATGCGCTCGCCGCACAGCTACGCTGTCGCGGTGCGACGCCCGACGGGTGCGATTGCGGTGATGCAGGACTATCTCGACCGGCCGTCGGAGAAACATCGCTGGTTGAAACTGCCGGTCCTGCGCGGCCTCGGAACCCTGGGGCAGGCGCTGGTGCTCGGTATCCGCGCGCTGCGTTATTCGGCCGAGCAGGCGTTGGAAGACGGCTCAGACGCGAAGGCAAAGAGTCCGAGGGATGAGAAAAAGGGGAAACTCTCCGGATGGATGCTGGCCCTGAACATCGCGTTCTCGCTCGGGTTTTTCATCCTCTTTTATAAGCTCGCGCCGCTCTATCTCGCGACGCTGGTCAAGCGGCACTACGCGGTGGGTGAAAATCTGATCGTATTTAACCTTTTGGACGGCGTGATCCGGCTGGTGCTGTTTCTTGCCTTCCTCATCGCCATTGCGCAGCTCGGCGACATGAAGCGCATTTTTGAGTACCACGGCGCGGAGCACAAAGTGGTCTGGGCGTATGAAAAGTTCGGACGCGTGGACCTGGAGGCGGCGCGCGGCTCGACGCGCTTCCATCCGCGCTGCGGCACCAGCTTCTTGCTGGTGGTGATGGGAATCGCCATGGTGGCCTACTTGTTTCTCCCCTTCCAGGCGTTTCTGTGGAAGCTGCTGGCGCGTGTGGCTTTGTTGCCGGTGATCGCGGGCGTGTCCTACGAATTCATCCGCTTTGCGGCGAAATCGAAAGGGTGGCTTTGGCGCTGGGCGTCGCAGCCGGGCTTGTGGCTTCAGCGCGTGACCACGCGCGAGCCCGATGAGTCCCAGCTTGAGACGGCCATCCAGGCGCTCGCGAAGGCGATGGAGATGGAGAAAGCCCGCGGCGGGGAGTTAGTTATCGCTTAAAAACAGGGATTAGGGATTAGGGACTAGCAACTAACAACTGCCAATGTTCAGTCGAAAGTTTTCGATTAAGGACCTCAATCAGCAATCGGCAATCGGCAATCGAAAATCGGCAATCCCTAGCCCCCAACACCTAGCGCCTAGTCCCTAGCACCTGTATTTTAAACATGCAATTCCTGGAGAAACTTGAGGCGGTGGAAAAGCGCTACGAGGCGCTCGAGGCGAAGCTCGCCCAGCCGGAAGTCATTTCCGAACCCGCGCTCTACCAAAAGACTGCGAAGGCGCACGCCGAGCTCGAGGAAGTGGTCGAAAGATTCCGCGAATGGAAAGGGCTGCGGAAATCGCTGGCGGAGACCAAAACGTTGGTGGGGGAATCGGCAGCGGATGCCGCGCTTAAGGAGCTCGCCGAGGAAGAATTGGCTGCGCTCGAAAAGCGGCGCGCGCAGGTGGAAGAAGAGCTGAAAGTGCTGCTCCTGCCCCGCGACCCGAACGACGAGAAGAACATCGTGCTCGAAATCCGCGCCGGGACGGGCGGCGACGAGGCCACGCTGTTCGCCGAGGAAGTCTTCCGCATGTACACGCGCTACGCGGAGTCGCAACGCTGGCGCGTCGAGGTGCTATCGTCGAGTCTGTCGGCCGTCGGCGGGCTCAAGGAAGTCATCGCGCTCGTCGAAGGCCGGAAGGTTTACAGCCGCCTGCGGTTCGAAAGCGGCGTCCACCGCGTGCAGCGCGTCCCGGCCACCGAACAGCAAGGCCGCATCCATACCTCGGCGATCACCGTCGCCGTGCTCCCGGAAGCCGACGAGGTTGAAATCCATATTGAACCTAAGGAAATCCGCATTGACACGTTCTGCTCGTCCGGCCCGGGCGGCCAGTCCGTCAACACCACGTATTCCGCCGTGCGCATCACGCACCTGCCGACCGGCGTCGTGGTTTCCTGCCAGGACGAGAAATCGCAAATCAAGAACCGCGCCAAAGCGTTGCGCGTGCTGCGCTCGCGCCTGCTCGAAATGAAACGCCAGGAGCAGCAGAAACAAATCACCGAGGAGCGGCGCTCGCAGATCGGCTCGGGCGACCGCAGCGAAAAGATCCGCACTTATAATTTCCCGCAAAACCGCCTCACCGATCACCGCATCGGCCTGACGCTTCACCAGCTTCTTACCAGGCGGAAAGGATGAAGCAGCCGCCGAACCTCGGCCGCGGCGATGAGCCGCCGGCGTTGGCGGCGACGTGAGACTAGGGCTCAAGTCGCTCATTGAAGCACGTTTGCAGACCAGATAAAATAGCCGTGGCGGACCCTACGGCGTGAGCCCCACTTCCAAGTCGCGCATTGACCGATTGGGTGAGCGGCTCAAAACCGGTGAGGTTTCAGATGATGATCTCCGCGAGCTTGATACCTATCGTGAGTCCTTCGCTGAGGCATCCAAGGAAGTTGTCGCTGCTATCCGGGATGTGACTGGATTAGAGCCCGGAGTCAGGCCGGCAAAGACAACGATCTCCATAATTGAGAAGCTCCATCGCGAAAAGACAATGAAGCTAAGCCAGATGCAGGGCATTGCTGGATGCCGAGTAGTGGTACCAGGCACCCGTGAACAAGATCGCGTCGTGGGCCTCCTGGGACGCGCGTTCCCTCGGGCAAAGGTGGTCGACCGAAGACAGAAACCAAGCCACGGGTACAGGGCTGTTCATATGATCGCAACCGTTCGCGACAAGCTCGTCGAGATTCAACTAAGGACAGAGCTTCAGAATCTCTGGGCGCAGCAATCTGAGATCCTGTCGGACCGGATCGACCCTAGGATAAAATACGGAGGCGGGAATCAAGCTATTTTGAAAGAAACCTCTACCTGGATCGTCGCGTTGGAGGCAGAAGAGGCAACATACTCGAAGATGGCAGGTACGTTCAGCGAGCCGACAGCAAAGGGTTACAAAAGAGAAACACTACAGAATGAACGGGCTCGGCTTGAAAAGCTGGAGCGAGACATTGCAGAGGGTAAGACGCGACTCATCGAGACCTTCAAGGAATTGAATAAGCTGTTTGAGGAACGACCCCGAAAGGTAAATTGATATGATCTTTCTCATCGAGTACGACCGTCCCACTGGAACGCTCGTACAATTCCGCAAGTTCCAGGACTCTGAGCGCCAATCCGCTCAAGAAGCCCGGCTCGAACTTGAATTGCGTCTCAGCCGTGAACGCGATCAGCACGAGCGAGAAGTTGTCATACTGGAAGCTCTCGACGAAGAGACTATCCGAAGTACTCACGGCCGCTATTTCAAGGGTTTGGCCGAGCTTGCCGACGATGCGCGAGGCACTGAGAGAGGGGTTGGAGCACCTCGTGCGAGCGCATGTGCCTTCACCCGAGCTTGCCGCCGAGCTTCTGCTCATGCACGCGCTCGGCTGCGATCGCGGCTTTCTCTACGCCCATCCGGAAACAGAAATCGCGCCAGATGCACTTGAGCGCTACTTCGCCACGATCGCCGAGCGCGCGACCGGCAAGCCAACCCAATACATCACCGGCCATCAGGAATTCTGGGGGCTCGATTTCGAGGTGACCCCCGATGTTTTGATTCCGCGGCCCGAGACCGAGCACGTGGTCGAGGCGGTGATTGAGCTTGCGGACGTAGCGCCGGGCTTCAGCCCGGCAAATGCCGCCCTAAAGGGCGGCTCTACAAATAAGCAACGGCAGAGCCGCAAGAACGCGGCGTTGCGGATCGTGGATGTGGGCACGGGCTCGGGCTGCATCGCGCTGGCGCTCGCGCATGAATTTCCAAACGCTAAGATTTTCGCGACGGAAATCTCCCGCCCAGCTCTCGAAGTGGCTCGGCGCAATGCCGCGCGCTTGAAAATGAGCGGGCAAGTTGAATTCGTCGAAGGGGACTTGCTCGAACCATTCCTGAAGCCGGCAGTTTTCGGTTCGAGCAGCGAAAGCGGCGCTGTAGCGGCGGTCTATGACCGCCGGAACAAAAACCGCGCTGACGACAGCGCCGCTACAGCAGGCGAAATTCGGTTCGACTTCGTCGTCTCGAATCCGCCCTACGTCGGACGCGACGAGCTCGACCAGGTGCAGCGCGAAGTGCGCGATTTCGAGCCGCGCATCGCGATCGGCGGACTCGAACAGGGCGACGAAATATACCGCCGTCTTTTCCCGCAAGCCTGGCAAGTGCTCAAGCCCGGCGGATTCGTGGTCGTAGAAATTGGCTACAATATGCGCGACCGCGTGCTCGCGCTTCTCGGCGCTGTAGCGCCGGCGTCCTCGCCGGCAAAGTTCTTCGGCTCTCGAGACAGCGCCGCTACAACGGCCGAGGGTTGGGCCGAGATCGAAGTCCTCCCTGACCTCGCCGGCATTCCGCGAGTCGTGAGTGCGAAAAAGGGTGCGGGGTGCTAGGGGCTGGGTGCTAGGCCTAGAAGGGGACAGGGAATGGGCGCTATCAAATCTTATCGGGATTTGGAGGTTTGGCAGAAAGCGATGAGGCTTGCCGAAATGTGTTACGAAAAAACTGCCTCCTTTCCGGCGAGGGAAACATACGGACTGGTAAGTCAGATTCGTCGGGCGGCCGTCTCAGTCCCCTCCAATATCGCTGAAGGCCACAATCGCCGAACTCTGCAAGCTTACTTGAACCATCTCTCGATGGCCTTGGGGTCGCAAGCAGAGGTCGAAACACAGGTGGAATTAGCTTGTCGCTTGAAACTCCTTCCCGAGCAGCCGGCGAGGGACATCTTGTCTATGGCAGAGCAAGTGGGGCGCATGTTACACGCTCTGATAGCTTCGCTCGAACGCAAGGAAAAATGAATGTGAACCGGATGGGTCCCCAGTCCCAAGCCCCTAGCACCCGGCACCTGGTCCGTCAGATTCTTCACGTCGACATGGACGCCTTTTTTGTTTCCGTGGAGGAGCTCGAAGACCCGTCGCTCCCCATCCGCACCGCCAAGCGCCTTTGCCCCCAGGCGATTTTCCTGCGCGGCCACTACGAGCGATACCGAGATTATTCCGAGAGGCTGGGCAAGCTCTTTCACGAATTCACGCCCGCGGTGGAAATGGTTTCGATTGACGAAGCCTATCTCGATTTGACGGGTTGCGAGCGGCTGCACGGCGGAGCGTTCCGCGCCGCAGACCGGCTGATCCGCGCGGTCAAAGAACATACGGGGCTTTCGTGTTCGGCGGGCCTCTCCACGTCGCACGTGGTCTCGAAAATTGCGTCGGACCAAGCCAAGCCTCACGGGTTGCTTTACGTCTTTGGCGGCCGGGAAGCCGAGTTCCTCGCGCCGCTGCCGGTGCGTCGGATGCCGGGCATCGGCAAGGTCACGGAGCCGGAACTTGGCTCGCTCGGCATCTTCAAAATCGGCGGCATCCGCGCCTACGGCCTCGAGCGCTTGAAGAATCATTTCGGCAAGTACGGCGAATGGCTCCACGCGAAGGCGCTCGGGAAGGACATCGAAGCCTACGCGTACAGTGAAGAGCCGAAATCCATCAGTCATGAGACCACGTTCGACGCGGACACGGACGATGTGGAGGAGATCGAGCGGACGCTTTTTTCGCTCGCGGAACTGGTGGCGATGCGGTTGCGCGACCATGCTTTTTTCGCGCGCACCGTGGGCCTGAAGCTGCGTTTTGTGGACTTCACGACGCTCACGCGCGACCTGACGCTCGAGGAGCCAACGCGGCTCGATTCGGTGATCTTCGAACAGGTCCTCGGCCTGTTTAAGCGCGCGTGGAACGGCCAGCGCAAAATTCGATTGCTCGGCGTTCGCACCTCGAATTTTGAATCCTCATCGTTTCAATTGGGGCTCATCGAAGCGGAGAAAACCGCGAAGCTCACGCGCGCGCTTGAAGCCGCCGACCGGCTGCGCAAGCGCTACGGATTTGAGACCATGCGGCTGGCACGCGGGCTCGATCCGCCTTCGGCGGAAGCGCGGAAGTCCCCACCCAGGCGCCGGTTCTTCGGTCGCGAAGATTGACGCCCGCCCGATAGAAACCGTTCGTTGCATCCGGGCTCGACATACCATATAAATCGGAGCGCTGATTGAGCGTCAGAGGAGAGACTTTCCATGCGAAACAGAATAGCTTCGATCTCGATATTGGCAAGCGCCATGATCTGCGGACTGATATTTCTCGCACGAAGCGGGCCGGCCGCCACGCAAGTTGCGCAACAATGGAAGATCCACGACCACTCGCGGCCGATGGCGCCGGTGATCGCGCCGGGAGAGCCGAGCACCGAAGACCACGCAGGGAGCCCGCCTTCTGATGCGATCGTCTTGTTCAACGGCAAGGACCTCTCGAACTGGGAGTCCGTCAAGGGCGGCGAGGCGAAGTGGAAAGTGGACGACGGGTATTTCGAAGTCGCGCCCGGCACCGGCGACATTCGGACGAAACAGGGCTACGGAGATTGCCAGCTCCACGTCGAGTGGGCCGCGCCCAACCCGCCGCACGGCCAGGACCAGGACCGCGGAAACAGCGGTGTTTTTCTCCAGGGGCTCTACGAAATCCAGGTCCTCGATTCCTACCAAAGCCCCACCTACACGGACGGCCAGGCCGCGGCGGGTTACGGCCAGTTCCCGCCGCTCGTCAACGCCTGCCGGCCGCCGGGCCAGTGGCAGACTTACGACATCGTATTTCATGGCGCGCGATTTGACGCCGCGGGTGTGCTCCTCCGAC
>QHZO01000297.1:2253-7783 GCA_003224695.1 Acidobacteriota bacterium | reverse complement strand
ACGAGTAGCACCGTCCGGAAACGCGGTAGGCCCAACGAGTCCGAAAGACGTTGCTCCATGGTCCGTAGATCTGCCACGGGGACGTCCTTATCGAGGGACCAGACAGCGCTCGCGATCGAACGCGAAAGGTCCGCAGGGTGGCCCATTTTGCGGGAGGTGCGCACTACCAGGTACATGGAGGACCACGCTGACTGGAGGTAAGGCTCGTACAGAACCATTTCCGGCGGGGCCTCGAGGCCGCTATATTTGACATCGCCGACGACTCCGACCACTTCCTTCCAAGGGTTGTTGGGACGCTCGGCTCCGCCGAGCTTAAGTCTTTTGCCGATCGGGCTCTCGTTCGGCCAATTGCGCCGGGCCAGAGTCTGATTGATGATCACAACTTTGGGGCGGTCCTGGCGATCCTGGTCATTGAATAACCTGCCCTCGAGCAGTGGCACGCCCAATGCGCGAAAATAATCAGGGCTGACAGAAATCACGTCGGCGAGTCCCAACTCGCGCTCCGAAACCGATCTCTGCCCTTCGACAGTAAAGTAGTCGGAGACGGTCAACAAGTTCGGTGGCAGGCTCATGCCCACTCCCGCGGACTCGGCACCCGGCAGCGCTTCCACTTTGACGAGGAGTCGTTGATAAAACTTCCCGACTTTGTTGTCGTCCCGGTAAGTTTGGCTCGGCAGTTCGATTTGCGCCGTCAGGACGTCAGAGGGATTGATGCCGGGACTCACCGTCTCGAGCCGACTAAAACTCTTCAGCATCAGCCCCGCGCCGACAAGCAGCACAAAGGACATCGCGATTTCGGCGACGGCCAGTAGATTCCGCGCTCGGCTACGGCGAGGGCCCCCTGACCCGGTCCGCCCGCCTTCTTTCAAGGATTCGTTGAGCTGGGCTCGCCCGCTCTGAATAGCGGGGGAAAGGCCGAAGAGGATCCCACTCGTCAGAGCAATCACGCAGGTGAAACCGAGGACTGAACCATCCATGCGGATTTCGTGAAGCCGGGGGAGATTGCTCGGACTGAGGGCGAGCAGCACCCTGACCCCCCATTTCGCAATCACAAGTCCGAAGATTCCACCGACTGCGGCGAGAAGAATGCTTTCAGTAAGCAGTTGCAAAACCAGCCTTGAGCGACTTGCCCCTAGCGCCAGCCGAACAGAAAATTCTTTCTCCCGGACGGTCGCTCTTGCCAGAAAGAGGTGCGCCACATTGGCGGACGCAATGAGAAGTACAAATGTAACCGCTCCCAGGAGAAGCAGCAGGGCAGGCCGCACTTCGCCGACAATCGCATCCTCGAGCGGCGTAACTTGGAATGCAATGTGGGCGTTCGTCAGAGGATTCTCGGCTTCGATGCGGCGGTGGATGGCATCCAGGTCGGCGCGAGCATCGGCCATTGTCGCGCCAGGTTTCAAACGCGCTTCCCCGGTCAAATAATACGGACCCCGATGGCGGGGCGGCTTGATGACAAGGTTTGCCCAAAGTCGGGTTTCTGAGCCGGGGAGAAAGTTGGCAGGCATGATCCCGATGACCGTCGTGCCTGTTGCATTCAGCTCGATAGATTGGCCGATGAGATTGGGGTCCGAGCCGTACCGTTCCTGCCATAGGCTGTGACTGAGGACCACCACGGGAGGGCTCCCGGGCTTGTCTTCCTGAGGCAGAAAGGTCCGACCAAGAACGGGTTTTACGCCCAGAGTCGAGAAGAACTTCGCGGTGACCACATCGCCGAATAGGTGCGCGGGCGGCCCCGATCCCGTCAGATTGAAGCCGCTGCCTGAGAACGCGGCGACGCTCTCGAAAACCTGGTTCTGGGCTTGCCAATCCAGAAAGTCAGCATCGCAAAGGGGGAAGGTTTCTCCGGTCTTCAGGTTGCGGAACATAACGACCACTACTCGGTCCGGCTCGCGGTAGGGCAAGGGGCGCAGGAGCACGCCATTCACCACGCTAAAAATGGCCGTATTTGCGCCGATGCCAAGGGCAAGTGTGATGACAGCCACGGTCGTGAAACCGGGATTCTTGACCAACATTCGCAGCCCGTAGCGAACGTCTTGCAGAAGATTCTCCAACCAGTTCCATCCCCACATGTCGCGACTCTCCTCTCGCAGCACCAGGTCGTTGCCGAAGCGTTTTTGCGTGGCGTAGTGAGCTTCCTGCGGCGAAAGACCGCGCTTGACCAGTTCCTGCTCGCGCGACTCGCGATGCAGGCGCATCTCTTCGTCGAGATCCAGGTCGAATTGCCAGCGACGAACCAGCATCAATATCCGCCTGCCGAGTTCGTTGAGCCAGTTCATAGCAATCTTTACCAAGGTCAAATGGAAATCAGAAACTCGAAATTCGCCCTTGGCTCTTTCAATCGCCGAATCAACCAATCGCCAAATCACTCAATCACAAATTCTCGTCACTCGTCACTTACCATTTGTCACTGCTCTTACGCCGTCTGAATGGCCCGCGTGATGGCTGCGACGACGCGCTCGAACTGGGAGACTTCAACCCCGAGCTGCTTCCGGCCCAAGGGCGTCAGGTGGTAATAGCGCGCCCGACGATTTCCCGCCGTTACGCCCCACTTCGCTTTGACCCAACCTTTGATCAACATGCGCTGGAGCGCGGGGTAGAGCGAGCCTTCCTCCACTTGCAACACGTCGTCGGAGACCTGCGCGATCCAGCTCGCAATCTCGTACCCGTGCAGCTCGCCGCCACGCGCCAGGGCTTTCAAGATCAGCAGGTAGAGCGTTCCGGGAGGGATTTCATTTTGGTGCATCCGCTCGCCTCCTTGACATAGTTAGACTATGCCAAGTGAACAAGGTTAGCAATTTTTTCGATCAACTTGGAAGTGGGCAGAAGGCGCTCAGGGAAGGTTGACCTGGACGCGGCCAAGCCCTATAAGGTTCGACATGCGAGTTGCGAGTCGAGCCAGCGTGGCCATAGTTGGTCCGGGGCGCGTGGGGCAGGCGCTCGGGAGACTGTTGGCGCGCGCAGGCGTGGAAGTGGACTTCATCGCCGCCCGGCGAATCGAGCGCGCCCGCAAGGCTCGAAAGTTCATTGGCCGCGGACGCCCGGTGACGCTCGACGATCCCTCACTTTCCAAAGCCCGCATCTTCGTTTTAAGCGTCGCCGACCGGGCTATCGCGCCCGTGGCGCAACAGTTGGCAGGTTTGCTCAACAGGAATCCGCGTTCGAGCCGAGGCAAGCGCTCGCAGTCGCTCGCCGGCCGAATTTTTCTTCACACCTGCGGCTCCTTGGATGCCACGGTGCTTCGGCCGCTCGCCCGCTTGGGAGGCTTTTGCGGATCGCTTCATCCCTTTCAAACCGTCCCCAGCCCCGCGCAAGGGGCGAAGAACCTTCTAAAGACTTTCTGGACCACCGAAGGCGACCCGCGCGCGTGCCGGCTGGCGCGGGCCTGGGTGCGGCTGCTGAACGGGAAGATCGTGCGCATCCGCTCGAGCGACAAAATCCTCTACCACCTTTCGGCCTTTCTCGTCTGCCCGACGCTGGTCGCCCTGATGGAGCGGGCCACAGGCTTCCTCGAGGAAGTGGGCGCGCCGACGCGCGTGGCTCGCCAAATGCTCGGCGCTTTCGTGGATGAAACAGTGAAAAACTTTGTCGCCTTCGGCGGACGCCGCTCGATGACCGGCCCCGCGTCGCGAGGCGATTGGGCGGTCATTCGCCGGCACCGGCAGGAACTTCGAGGCCGTTCCCCAGAGCTCCTGCCTGTTTACGATTCGCTCCTCCGCGAAATCCTGCGCTTGGTCGAGAAACAACCGCCGCCGGGAATTTGGAAGCTTACTTAAGCCGGATTATTCACAAAGGTTCGAAGCGGCGGCGGAAGGGCATCCGTCAGCCGACGGATTGAAACTATACCCTTCCGTCCCTCCATGGCGCCTGCCTGCGCAGGCAGGCCTCCGTGAATAATCCGTGTTAGCCGCACGCCGCATGGAAAGGTTTTATCCTTGGCCGGAGCATGGCACTGGCCTTGTCACGTCTCGGAAGCGGAGCGGAAAGTGGCGTGGCACCGGCCGCGGAGGGGCCGCGCCGTCGAACCGCGGTCACAGATGCGAAGGAGCCAAGCTCTGCCCCGTAGGTACGTGCGGGAATAGGAACATGGCCCGCAGCCAGCGCCACTCCCCCCTTTTGGTCCTTTCGAATCTCTGAAACGAGAGCCCCCTCGTTCAAGCGCAGTTCAGCGGCAAGAGTCACCTTCTCGCCCCGGGCAACGGCCGGCGCTCTTCGTTTCTGGAGAATATCGGCTGCGAGAACGATGCTTGCAGGTCCGCGATGGTAAGAAGAGTTGCGGGGGCTGAGGGCCTCGACCTGAACGGCAAAGGGCTGGGGCGAGCCATTGCAAGCCACCGGGTCCGTATTGCCGGCTCCTGCGACGTTCGCGCCTGCGCCTCCCTGTTGGACAACCGCGCTGACGATGAAAGTCTGATTGCTGTGGCACACCACGGAACCGGTCACTGTGACACGCCTTTCGTTATGATTCAGAATGGCCTTCGTGTCCTCCGTATCCAAGCTCACAAACGCTGCTTGGGCATTGGCCACCCTGGTGTGTGCCAGCATCGTGCCCAGAGCCAGCAGGAGCCCCAGGACTAACGGCTTTGCTCCTGCGAAAAAGCGTCTTGCCCTCCGCATGTCTTGAAGAGTTGACCTCATTGTGCGTGCCTCCTATTGGGTATAAATTGTCTTCTTTTCTTGCCTTGCCGGAACCAACTGAACAATCCGGTCGCATCTTCCGGCAAACACACCTGCCCTCGCCTCCTCAAACAGAAGGGAGGACGGCGTTCTATAATGCTTTTTGGGTCTGCGGCCCGTTATTCAAATAAAGGCGGGATAAGCCGCATAATCGCGCTGGTGTTGCGCGAGCCCTGCTCGTTTTGCCCCACGACAGGGGTTGGGAACCTCTGCGTGGACGAGCCGGGATAAGACCCGTCAAATTTTATCCGGGTGAAAGTATCAGTGACTTGGCCCATGGTCAATCCGGGAAACACCTGATATTGATGATGGGGGAAAACCTGATCCCGTTTCCCCAATTAAAGCATTCGTTGCCCCCGCTTCTCAATAAAGGCTTTGGTGCACTCATCATCCACAGCTTTTGATGCGAAGATGACGCAGGCATCGCGGTCTGATTTCTCAGAGCATAGCCTGAGGGCGGGGAAGGCTTTCCCTGAGCGTACACAAGATGTGGGATCGCGGGCATGTCGGAATCCGTCGTTTCTCGACAACCCGCCGAAGCCGAGGTCACGCCGCGGGGAAGATAAAGTGGATGGCCCAAAAGCAGAGGGCGGAGACGGTGGCGGCCACCGGGATGGTCAAGACCCAAGCCCAAACGATTCGCCCCGCGACGCCCCAGCGCACGGCGCTCAGCCGTTGAACGCTGCCCACGCCCATAATTCCCCCCGCGATGGTGTGCGTGGTTGAAACCGGGATCCCGGCCATCGCCGTGCCCAAGAGGCTGGCGGCGGCGGCAGCTTCCGCGCAGAACCCGCCAAAGGGCTTGAGCTTCGTGATTCTCATCCCCATCGTCTTGACGATTCGCCAGCCTCCC
>QHZO01000297.1:0-2211 GCA_003224695.1 Acidobacteriota bacterium | reverse complement strand
ATACCGGCGGAAAACAAAGCCCCGGAGACAATTCCCATGGTTTTCTGCGCGTCGTTCGTGCCGTGGCCGAGGCTGTAGGCTGCGGCGGAAACCAGTTGCAGCCTGCGGAAGTAATGGTCAACACGCAGGGGAGCGCTCTTGCGGAACATCCAAGAAACCGCAACCATCAATCCCGCCCCTAGGATAAGTCCGATGACCGGCGAGAGGACGATAAACGTGAGGGTCTTCGTCCAGCCGCCGAGGATGATCGCGCCCCAGCCCCCCTTAGCGACGGCGGCTCCCGCATAGCCTCCAATCAAGGCGTGCGAAGAGCTGACGGGAAGCCCGAAATACCACGTGATGAGGTCCCAGAAGATGGCGCCCAATAGTCCCGCGAGGATGACGTAAAGGTTGACGAATTCCAGGCGCACCATGCCTTTGCCCATGGTCTTCGCCACCGCGGTGCCGAATCCGAAGGCGGCGACGAAGTTGAAAAACGCCGCCCAGACCACGGCGATGCGAGGCGTCAAGACTCTGGTGGAGACGACCGTGGCAATGGAATTGGCCGCGTCGTGAAAGCCGTTCAGGAAGTCGAAGACCAGCGCGACGAAGATGATCAGAATGACGAACCAATGAGTCGTCATATGGGTAGTTTATATGGGCAGTCGGACCAAGCCCTGCCAAGCATCCAAGTTACGCCGGCACGGGCGGCAGCTTCCTGGGCCGAAAAGAATACTCCCCCGCCACGGGGACACAGGGCGTCGCCGAAGCGGAAGGTCTCCCGTCGTCCTCACGGCTGCCCTGAAGGCTTCCGGGGTCATGCCGCTTTCAGGACCACGGACTCGAGCACGTCGGCCACGTCTTCGAGCTTATCCGTGGTGGCTTCCAGGACCTCGTAAAGCTCTTTCCACTTGATGATTTCGATCGGGTCGCCGGAGTTCTCAAAGAGCCGGCCCACACACTCGGTCTTGATGCGGTCGGCTTGCTTCTCAAGCTGCGTCAATTGACTGCAATAGTCGAGAGTTCTGACCGGCTTCGCCAACTCGGTGACCGCCTTCTCCGGGGGTGACTTCCTTGATTTTGTAAGTCGCCATGCGGTTCGCCACGGTATCCACGAGGTCCAGTGCGTCGTCCAGGGCGTCGCTCAGCGCATGGATGTCTTCCCGGTCGAAGGGGGTGATGAAAGTCTTGTTGAGCTTCGTCATTACGGAATGGGTCAGTTGGTCGCCCTTGTGCTCGATGAATTCGATCTCGGTGACGCGCTTCTCCACGTCTCTGAAATCGTTGAAAAGGTCGGCGAGCTTCTGCGCGGCCTCCTGCACCAGTTCCGCCTGTTCCCGGAATAAATCGTAAAATTTTTCTTCTCTTGGGATCAGAGGCATGCCTGTTCCTTTGTCAAAAGAACTTAGCTTTTCAATCTATCAAAGTGGCTGGGCCAATACAAGCCCCACAGGAGTAGGGATTTAGGTGCGCGGTCCTGCCCGGCGGGAAATTCAGTTTAAGTCGAGCCCGCCCGACACCTCCATAAAACAAAAGGGCGGGGAACTCGCCCCCGCCCCTGAATTGTTGCTTTCAACTGTTAACCTTTGACTGTCAACTGCTCTCTCAGTACATCCCGCCGCCCATCGGGATTTCGGTGATCAGGGCTTCGGTGGTGAGCATCAGAGAAGCGATGGAAGAGGCGTTTTGAAGGGCCGTGCGGGTGACCATCGTGGGGTCAATCACTCCCGCCTCGACCAGGTCGCCGAAAGTTTCGGCCTGGGCGTTGAATCCGAAGTTGGTGTTGTTGTTGGTGCGCACCTTTTCGGAAACCACCGCGCCTTCCCATCCCGCGTTTTGAGCGATCAGGCGCAAGGGCTCTTCCAGGGCCCGCTTTACAATGTTGATGCCAATCTGCTCGTCGCTTTCCGCCTTGAGTTTTTCGAGCGGCGGAATGCAGCGGACCAGCGCCACGCCGCCGCCGGGGACGATGCCTTCCTCCACCGCGGCTTTGGTGGCGTGCATGGCGTCCTCGACCCGAGCCTTCTTCTCCTTCATCTCGGTCTCGGTTGCCGCGCCCACCTTGATTTGAGCCACGCCCCCCACCCGCTTCGCCAACCGCTCCTGAAGCTTCTCGCGGTCGTAGTCGGAGGTGGTCTCCTCAATCTGGTTGCGGATTTGCTTGACCCGCCCTTCGATCTCGGCGGACTTGCCGGAACCTTCCACAATGGTGGTGTTGTCTTTGTCCACGGT
>QHZO01000295.1:13711-22570 GCA_003224695.1 Acidobacteriota bacterium | reverse complement strand
GCATGACAGCCGACATGCAGCAAACCAGATAGTCGGCCTCCATTTTCTTCTCGCGGCCAAATTCGCGGTAACTCACGGTGACATGGCTGGAATCGTGCTCGATGGCGGTGACGGGACAGCCAACCCGCACGCGCTCGCCGAGATGACGCGCGAAGGTGTCCGTCATGACTTGGTTTCCGCCTTTGATTCGGAAGACTTTCGGCGGCCAGAGCGGCACGCCGCGCAAGTTCAAGATCGCCGCGTGCCAGATCACATGGAGCGCGGAGGCCCGGCCGCCGAGCCGCTCGATGGCCGCATCCGACGCGTGCTCTTTCTTCAGCAGGTCCGTGGCGGTGATTTTGTCGAGGTCGTTGAGCCCGGCGTGGAACGGGTCGTACTCGTTAGTGAAGTGTTCGACGTAAGGCTTGAAGTAAAGCATCGCGAGGTTCCACCAAGGCTCCCGGCGAAGGAATTCAATTTCGCGCGAATTGTAGCCGAGCTTGGCGAGCACCGCCGGGTCGGCGAGCATTTCTTCCGTGTACATCTTGCCGCCGATGTAGCGCAGCATGTGTTCGCGGCGCGGGTAGTAAAGCGCGGTGAGGCCGAATTCACGGACATATTGCCGGTAGAGGTCGTAACCGGGCTGGGTGAAATGCTCGGCGCCGACATCGGCGTAGAGACCGTCGGGAAGAGGGTCGTGAATGGTGCGCACATGGCCGCCGGGCCGGCCCGAAGCCTCCAAGAGCGTCACCTCATGGCCGCGCTTCATGAGCTCGTAGCCGCAGCTGAGACCGGCAATCCCTCCGCCGGCGATGATCACTCGTTTCGGCCGGGCGGTTTGCGCGCGGACGGTGGGGATGCGAACACCCAGAGCCAGCATTGCGGCCGCCAGTTTCAGTGCGTCTCGACGCGGAATCTCGCGCATGAGGGCCTCCACATTTATCCTTTTCGGGACCTGCGGGCGACTCCCTCGGCCCCGCTTTTCGCCTTCAGTTCATCGGCTCGGCGGCACACTTCGTCGTTATAGCGGTCCACGGCCTCAAGTAGCGGCGCTCCTCCCACCTGGCGCGCGGCCTGAATGATCGCGGCCATGTCTTTCGGCAGGCAACGCCCGCGGTAGCCTCGCTCTTCGGTGACGAGGGTGTGCGAGCGTCCTATGCGCTCGTCCTCCAACCAAAGCTCCCGCAATTCCGTGTAGTCCACGCCCCAGGCCTCGGCGAGATCGTAAAACTGATTGACGAAGGCAACCTTGGTGGCAAGAAAAGCATTTTCCATGTATTTGCAAAGCTCGGCCGTCTTCGCGTCGGTCAGCAAATACCGCACCATCGGCCCCAAGTACGCCTGATAGGCGCGGACCACGATGTCCGCCAGCCGCCGCTCGCCGCCGACAATCACAAACTGGTGGGTTTCGATTTCCTTCCAAGGGTGCCAGGCAGTCTCACCGACGTATTCGGGGCTGAAGCAAATGCGTTTCCCCGTGGCGGCGATCAGCCGATCCACCGTGCCCGGCGGCACGGTAGACTTCAAGCACATCGGCGGCTCGACCCAGTCTACAACCTCTTCCACGGCGCGTAAGTTGGCACGGCCGTCTGCCAATTCGGGCGTGGGGACGGCAACGAAGACCAGATCGCAGTTTTGTATTGCTTGGCGGCTCTTTCCGTCGGAGTAACCGCGAATGCCCTTATCGTAAACCCTCACTGTCTTCTCGGCGCTCTCGCCTCCGAACAGCTTGCGCAGCGCCTTGCCCACTACTCCGTAACCAACAATTCCGACCCTCACGATAGTTCCTCAGCGGACCGAGACGCGCAAGTTTGCGCGATGCGGTCGCACGACAATATACAATGAAATAAATCCGCTCAGGCAGCGGTTCTTGCTCTCGCCGCAGGGGCTTTCCCTCATATCCCGCACATGACTTCGAGAATCATTGAATCAGATGTAAGGTGATAAAAGCTCAGACTAACGGCGCGGAGCAAGTGCCTTCCGGAGTTCGACCAAGGAGCGTTCAGCCGCCCGGAGCTGGCGTGTGACTCGGGCAGGCGCTGTGCCGCCCAGGGCGGCCTTTCGTGCCACCGACTTTTCAGGTGACTTGGCGATGGCGGCGAGCGTCGCGTCCCAGGCAGGAATGAATCGCTCGGCTTCAGCAGTGCTGAGCGCAGCAAAGCCGGTGTTGCGACCGGAACAATACCGCACGAGCTTGCCGACTTGTTCGTGGGCTTCGGCGAAGGGAACGCCGCGGCGCACCAACTCGTCGGCCAAGTCGGTCGCAGTCATGAAGCCTGACTCCACAGCCGCTTTCATCTTATCGGGATGGACTTCGAGTGTGTCCACCACGCGCGCGGCCAGTTCCAGCGCGTCACGCGCGGTCTCGACGCCTTCGAACAGGGCCGTTTTATCCTCCTGCAAGTCGCGGTTGTAGGCGAGCGGCAACCCCTTTACGATGGCCATGGCGCCCGAAAGCCGGCCGAGAAGCGTTGCGGCCTTGCCACGAATCAGTTCCAGAGCGTCCGGGTTTTTCTTTTGCGGCATCAGGCTGCTGCCGGTGGAATAGGCGTCAGCAAGCGTGACGAAGCCGAAGGCGGGCGAGGAATAGATGATCAGGTCTTCGGCAAGCCGGCTTAGATGAAGCATCGAAAGCGCCGAGACAAAAAGCGCCTCGATAACAAAGTCGCGGTCCGAGGTCGCGTCCAAGCTGTTCATGGCGACGCGGGCAAAGCCGAGCTCCTTGGCCAGCCGCGTGCGGTCCACGGGAAACGACGCCCCAGCCAGCGCCCCGGAGCCGAGCGGCAGCTCGTCCGCACGGCGCCGGCAATCCTCGAAGCGAGAAACGTCCCGTCGAATCATCTCGAAGTAAGCCAGCCAATAGTGCGAGAGCAGAATGGGCTGAGCGGGCTGGAGGTGGGTAAAGCCGGGAATCACAATGCCCAGGTGCCGGCGCGCCCGGCCGGCGAATGAGTCAAGAAGATGGAGCGCCGCGCATTCGATTTCCCGGATTGCTCGCTTCAGGTAAAGCCGCGTTCCCGTGGCCACCAAGTCGTTTCGGCTGCGGCCAGTGCGGAGCTTTCGGGCCAGCGGCCCGATTTCCTTTTCAAGGCGCGCTTCCACCCAAGTGTGGACGTCCTCCGCCCCTCCGCGTGCCGCCCAATTCGGATGCGACCGAACGGCGCGCCGCACAGCCTCGAGGCCTCCGAGGAGCTTTCGCACTTCGCGGGCCTTGAGAACGCGGATTCTGCCGAGCTCTCGCACAAACGCCGCGTTCGCAGCGAAGTCGTATTCCACGAGCCGGCAATCCACGGAAAAGGATTCTGAGAATTTTTCGAAAAGCGGGTCGCGCTCGTGACGCGCGAATCGCCCGCCCCAAAGTTTCATCTTGGTTTCCTTCGCGCATAGGGCCGCGGTCTGGGAGTGCTTTTCCGGGCCGCCGCCAGCCGAATCGGCAACCCGAGGATATTAATGAAGCCCTCCGCATCCTTCTGGTCGTAATCGGCGCCCATCGTGAACCCTCCGATGCTCGTGTCATAGAGAGAATAAGGCGATGCGCGGTCGAGCACGCGGACGTTGCCCTTGTAAAGTCCCAGCCGCACCGTCCCGCTGACGTTGCGCTGGGTGGTTTCGACGAAGCTGTCAAGCGCCTCGCGCAGCGGCGTGAACCACTGGCCGAAATAAACCAGCTCGGCATAGCGCAGCGCCACGGTCTGCTTGTAATGGAAAGTGTCGCGGTCCAGCGTCAGGGCTTCAAGCTCGTGATGCGCCGCGTGGAGCAGCGTGCCGGCCGGGGTCTCATAGGCGCCGTGCGACTTCATGCCGACGAAACGGTTCTCGACCAGGTCGGTGCGCCCCACGCCATTTTCAGCGGCGATGCGGTTCAGCGTTTCGAGCAATTGAATCGGCCCGAGCTTCTTCCCGTCCACCCCGGCCGGCACGCCGGCTTCGAAGGAGATGGTCACTTCCGTTTCCTCATCGGGCGCGCGGCGGGGGGAGACGGTCAGTTTCCAGGCGTCCTCGGGCGGCTCGCCCAGCACGGTCTCCAGCACGCCTCCCTCGTGGCTCAAGTGCCAGATGGTCTGGTCGCGGCTGAAGGGATCCTTTCGAGTCGCCGGGACGGGCACGCTGTGCCGCCGCGCGTACTTCATCGCGTCTTCGCGCGACTTGATTTTCCACTCGCGCCACGGCGCGATGACGGTCAGGTTTGGCGCCAGGGCTTTGTAGGCGAGCTCGAACCGCACCTGGTCGTTTCCCTTGCCCGTGCAGCCGTGAGCCAGGGCGTCCGCGCCCGAGGCGAGCGCCACTTGGACTTGCCGCCTCGCGAGCGCCGGCCGCGCCAGCGACGTCCCGAGCAGGTATTTTCCTTCATACACGGCGCCGGCCTGGAGCGCCTTCCACAAATATCCGGTGATGAACTCCTCGCGCAGGTCTTCAACGTAAACTTGGCTCGCGCCCGTCGCGAGAGCCTTCTTGCGCACGGCCTCATAGTCGTCGCCATGGCCGACGTCGCCGACCATGGCCACGACCTCACATCCATAATTCTCGCGCAACCAGGGGATGATGATCGAAGTGTCGAGCCCGCCCGAATAGGCGAGCACTGCGCGCTGGACCTTGCCGGCTTTTGTTCCGCTTTTCGCCATGAGTTTCCCTTTCAAAACCACTCAATACTTCTTCCGATTACTTCTTCGCAGGGCGGGCAAAACACGCCTCACGCTTGCGGTTGCTGGGGCTGTGCGATCTCGGTGCCGAAAAGCTTCCAACACAGAGGCCACAGAGGGATCAGTGGCCTCCGTATTAAAATTCGGTCCCGCCCCTGTGTGCAGCCTATATTGCCAATAGATCCATGAATTTCTTGCGAACGCGCGCCGCCTCACGGACGCTGTGGGTGGCCACAAAGATCGTGTCATCTCCGGCGACCGTGCCCATGACCTCCGGCCAAGGCACGGCGTCCAACGCCACGGCCACCGTGTGCGCGTTTCCCGGATGAGTCTTCAGGATGACTAGGTTCGCCGCCTGGCGAACGTCGCGAAGAGGAAGCCGGTATCCCTCCCGAGTCTTCACCACGCCGAGTTCTTCAATGTCGCGGGAGACGGTGGCTTGCGTGACGCGGATGCCGCGCCGGCCGAGCTTGCGGCGCAGGTCGGTCTGCGTCGCCACCGGTTCGGCCCGTAGCAAGTCGAGGATTTGCGTGCGCCGGTAAAGCTTGTCCATGCAAGATTATACAGACCATTTATAAATACTCGATTTCCCGCCATTTGGCAAGCGACCCATAGAATTGGTGCTGGTGTCAATCGGGATGCGATACCTTTCGAAGCGCCCGTCTTTCCGCGAAGGCGGGAATCTTGAGGGCAGGCTCCAGCGGGAATCACTTCGCAAGCCTTAGGAAATGCGCTGTGGACGGACTGGATTCCCGCCTTCGCGGGAATGACCAGGCGGCGGGAATGACTGCGCGTTGGAGCGGCCTTGTCTGGCAAATGACACCACTGCCATAGAATTGACGTTGCAAACGGGTCGGGTCAATCTGGGCGCACTCGGAACGGGTATCTTAGAGTGCGGGGGGAATTCAATGCTCCGACTTGTAGGTCATCAGGTTCGCTTGCTTGAACTCCGCCCAACGAGACGATTGATAGTCGGCCTTGGGAACGAATTCCTTAACGTGGAAAGAAATCCCCAGCGTCCGCTCGTCCACGTCCGAACCTTTCTGCGGGAGGAATTCGAAGACACTTCGGTTCGCGCCGTAGTACGCGCAGAGCCAGATGCCCTCTTCGGTCTCGATGGCATAAAGCCCGCAGCCAAGCGGCAGGGGCCGCCCCGGATCCACGGAAAGCTTCACTTCGGCTTCGATAATCTTGCCTTTGATGGGCGCCGTGTGGGGCGCCTGGGACGCGGTTGCCATGCGCGCTAACCCGCCTTTCGTTGTCGCAGCAGCTCACCTGCTTGCTGAACCAATCGGAAGATACCTCTACCACCAAGATTCCGTCAACCTTGTCCCAAATGCGGCAGGCCGATGACCGATGATAGCGCAATAAGTCATTGAGCCAGTAGGGGCGCGCAGTCGGTCCGTCGGCTGACGGATTGAAACCGTGCCCTTCCGCCGCTTCGAACCGTCGTGAGAAGTCCGGCCTACGGCCCAGGTTACGGTTTCAGCTCGATGGCCAGGAGTTGGCCGTCGGTCTTCCATGGCGCGCCAGTGGCCGTGAGCCCGTTGGTCAAGGGGTTGGCACGAGTGACGAGTTCTTCGCCTGCGACCAGGCCGGAGAGAATGAGGTCGGCGCCCACCTTGGCGCGCTCGAGGTCGAGGTCAGGGTCAATGGCGTGCGAAACAACTCCGGGGTGGATGTCAATGCCGCTATCGTGCGTCGCCGCTCCAATCCAGATTTCCCGCCCGCCGGCGGTCCTCACGGGTGAGCGCCACAACCGCAAATGGTGGCGTTTAGTGAAAGTGTTCAGCATTTTTTCAAACCCCAGGTTCTCGCGCTGGCCGTAGAGATAGAGATCGGAAATGGGCGCCTTGCCGTACCCTTGTTCGGAGATGGCCGCCCGCACGGTGGCCATCAGCGCAGAGCCGGTCTCTCGCTCGGGGATTTCCCAGCCGGCCGCAGTGAAAGCTTGGCGGATCTGCCGTTCATTCCCGATGATGATGAGGTTCAGCGGGTCCCCTGGTTTTCCGTCCTTACCGGAATCCCTTTGCGGCGCGCTTGCCAGTAGTTTCTTCGCCCCCGAGCGGGCCGCCGCGGATACTTGTGCGGGAACAGCAGGATCGAATACAACGCCCACGGCCAGCGGTTTATCAAGCGTTAAGTCAAGATCCGTCCCGGCCGCGTACTCGATGGCAGTCGAAGATTGGCCGAGATATTTTTGCTTTAGTTTCTCGGCCTCCTGCCCCATGGAAGGATTCGCTTTCTTCCATTTTTCGAGCGCCGACTGGAGGTGAGAAACGGGGACCTCGCTTTGGAGCAGGCCTTGGATGGTTCCGGCGGGCAGGACCGTTTCGCGCGAGTTTTCAACTCCGATCAAATGAGCCGCCAGTTCCACCGGCTGCCGGCCTGGGATTTCGATCTTCGTAAACTTCAACAGCAGCCGGGCGCGTTCTGTGGGACTCGAGCTCGGAACGAGTGTTTCAATTTGGCCGTCAAGCTTCGCACCGACGGGAACCAGAACGCCCTCCGACCCAGTCGCGTCGCGCACGACGCGAGCCGAGATCGGGCCATGAAGATGGGAGCTGGCGGTCGAGGCCCCGGTTTCGAGGCGCGCGAAAATCGTCGTGCCGGAGGGAACCATCACGGACACGGACTTCGCTGGATGCGGATCGGGCAAAGCCCAGGCCCAGGCGCCCGATTCCCCCACCCCCTGAGCAGCGGTCACGATCCCTGAGACGGCCATCCCAATCCCGAGACATGCGGGGAGCGCGAAGGCCCAAGTCGGAACTCCTCGTCTGAAACAATGGAAGGAAGCGGTGCGTCGGACCTGGGGAGCCGGGTTAGAGCCCATAATCCGCATAACCTCCGTCTAAAGCTTCGAAGAGTCAACACGGTGCCAGGTTGTTCGCCTCGAGTCGAGCATCCCAAGCCTCGCGCTCCGACTTGCGGCGCCCGGAATGCGACCCGCCAAAAATGCCCACTGTTCTATGGCACTAGCACTTTCGTGCACCTTGAGAACTGCGGCTATCCATCCCCGCCGGAACCCGATATAATCGCTTCTGAGTCAACTCGTGATGGAGAAGAGGAAAAAGGGATGAATCTGCCTGAATTCCGAAACGAGCCCTTGAGCAATTTCAAGGGTGACGCGGAGCAGTTCCGCCAGATGCAAGAGGCGGTCAACGAGGTCCACAAAGAATTGGGCCGGGAATACAACTTGGTTATCGGCGGGCGCCGGATCAAAACCGAAGAAAAGTTCCAATCCGAAAATCCCGCCCAAAAGGGCGAAGTTGTAGGTGTGGTCGCAAAGGCCACGGCCCGGCTCGCCGAGGAAGCCATTCGCCTCGCGGACGAGACGTTCAAGACTTGGAGCCGCACGCCCGCCGAAGCCCGCGTCGAACTGCTCGTCGAAGCGGCGAGAATTCTGCGCGCCCGCAAATATTACTACGCCGCGTGGATGGTGTTCGAAGTCGGCAAGACCTGGCCGGAGGCCGACGCCGACGTCGCCGAGGCCATTGACTTCTGCGAATTCTATGCCCGCGAGATGCTGCGCCTGGCCGGCCCGCAGCCCTTGACGCCCGTGCTTTTGGTGGGCATGACCGCCGCCTCGATCGTCACCGGCAACACCGTGGTGCTTAAACCCTCGAGCGACTCGCCGGTGATCGGCTACAAGTTTCTTGAAATCCTCGAGCAGGCCGGCATGCCGCCTGGCGTGGTCAGTTTTCTCCCCGGCCCCGGCGGAACGGTGGGCAACGCATTGGTGGCGCATCCGCGCACGCGCTTCGTGGCGTTTACGGGCTCGAAGGAAGTTGGGCTGGGCATCAACGAGCTCGCCGCCAAACACGTCCCCGGCCAGATCTGGATCAAGCGCGTGGTGGCGGAGATGGGCGGCAAAGACTCGATTGTGGTGGATTCGGACGCCGATCTCGACGCGGCCGTGGAAGGCGTTGCTGCCTCGGCGTTCGGTTATCAAGGGCAGAAGTGTTCCGCATGTTCGCGCGCCATCATCGCCGAAAGCGTTTACGACGATTTTCTGGCCAAATTGAAGGAGCGCGTCGAGCGGATCAAAGTTGGGTCGCCCGACGACCCGGCCAGCGACATGGGTCCGGTGGTCAACCAGGGAGCGAAAAAGAACATTCTCGATTACATCGAGACGGGGAAGAAAGAAGGCCGCCTGCTGACCGGAGGCCGGGTAACTTCTTCCCAAGGCCATTATATCGAGCCCACGGTCATTGCCGACGTTCCCCCGAAGGCGCGCATC